>CAVSRF010000040.1:0-55660 GCA_963730175.1 uncultured Chloroflexia bacterium
GGCGTGGGAGTGATCGTCGGTATGGTTGTAGGTCCCGGACTAGGAGTCGAAGTCGCTACAAGCGAGGGATGCCGCCTGCATAGCAGTCGTTGTCGAATTGACGATTGATTTGATCAATGCCTGTTGGGTTGGTTGAAAGACTGCTTCATCCGGCGGATTGATCATATATTTGATCTGTGTGCGCGCTGATTCGAGCCGCCACACAAGACGGTCATGCACGGGAGGAGTGTAGTAGACACCAATGAGAAGCAGAATAGAAATGGGAATCGCCCAAATACGACTAAAGCGATTTTGCATGAGGATGATTATAAAGTAAAAAGAACTCCGAGTTTTTGAAAAACTCGGAGTTCTACTTCTAAATTTATTCTTTTACTTCGCCATCGATCACATCGCCATCTGTTGGCGGCGGTGTGGATGGACCACCCTGCGCCTCAGGTTGAGGCTGTTCTTGTGCGTAGAGTTGCTGGCTCAAGGCATGAAATGCCTGTTGCGCTGACTCAGTCGCCTTTTGGATGCTGTCAAGATCATCACTCTGCGCGGCGGATTTCAAGTCATTGATCTTTGTCTCGATCTCGCCGCGTTCGGCAGACGGGACTTTATCACCCAGATCGCGCAGTGCCTTTTCGGTTTGATACACAAGGCTATCGGCTGTATTCTTTGCATCGATCAACTCACGGCGTTTCTTATCTTCCGCTTCATGGGCACGGGATTCCTGAACCATGCGATCAATATCGCCCTTATTCAGGTTTGTGGAAGCCGTGATCGTAACCTTCTGCTCCTTGCCTGTAGCTTTGTCCTTCGCGGTCACATGCAGGATGCCATTCGCATCAATATCGAACGTCACTTCCACTTGTGGGATGCCACGCGGTGCAGGTGGGATGCCGTCAAGTCTAAATCGTCCAAGCGACATGTTGTCGCCAGCCATCGGGCGTTCACCTTGCAGAACGTGAATATCAACAGCGGTTTGGTTATCCGCGGCAGTGGAATACGTTTCGGTCTTGCGGACAGGGATGGTGGTGTTGCGTTCGATCATCTTGGTCATCACACTGCCCATTGTTTCAACACCCAACGAAAGCGGAGTGACATCGAGCAGAAGAATATCCTTGACTTCGCCGCCTAACACGCCACCTTGAATTGCCGCGCCAATTGCTACGACTTCATCCGGGTTCACGCCTTTGTTCGGTTCTTTGCCGTCCGTCAACTTACGGACCATGTCCTGCACCATCGGCATACGTGATGAACCACCGACCAGAACAACTTCATTGAGCTTGCTTGAATCCATGCCTGCATCTTTCAATGCGGCTTCGAACGGTTTGCGGCAACGCTCAAGCAGGTCTTCCGTCATTTGCTCGAATTTGGAACGAGTCAGTTTCAACTGTAAATGTTTCGGTCCGCTTGCATCAGCTGTAATATAGGGAAGATTAATCTCCGTTTCCATGACTGTGGAAAGTTCGATCTTCGCTTTCTCAGCGGCTTCACGCAAGCGCTGTAACGCAGGACGATCTTTGCGGAGGTCAATGCCCTGATCTTTCTTGAATTCATCTGCCGCCCAGTTAACGATCTTTTGATCCCAGTCATCGCCACCGAGATGGGTATCACCATTCGTGGATTTAACTTCGATCACGCCTTCGCCAACTTCAAGAACGGATACATCGAACGTACCACCGCCCAGGTCGAAGACGAGAATCGTTTCATCTTTCTTTTTATCAAGTCCATATGCAAGCGCAGATGCAGTCGGCTCGTTGATGATACGCATCACTTCGAGACCTGCGATCTTACCAGCGTCCTTTGTAGCTTGTCGTTGGCTGTCATTGAAATACGCAGGGACAGTGATGACCGCCTGTGTGACGGGATCACCCAGATACGCCTCAGCATCAGCTTTTAACTTTCCCAAAACCATCGCGCTGATCTCCTGCGGGGAGTATTCGCGATTCGTGACCGGGACCTTCACACGCACATCATCAGTGGGTCCCTTGACCACATCATAAGAAACCATCTTTCGCTCAACTTCGGTCTCTTCAAAGTGACGACCAATGAATCGTTTGATGGAATAGATCGTGTTGTCAGAGTTGACGACTGCCTGCCGCTTCGCAGTTTGACCGACGAGTCGTTCGCCGTTTTTGTTGAAGGCTACTACTGAGGGACAGAGTTTGCCTCCCTCCGCGGTCGAGATGACGGTAGGTTGTCCACCTTCCATCACAGCAACAACAGAGTTGGTCGTGCCTAAGTCAATGCCTATAATTTTGCCCATAAGATACTCCTTACATAGTATTCAATGTGTATATATTAACCGCCTAATGCAAGAAAACCGTTAACAGTTTGTAGAAATTGAATTGGATTTTGCCATCACCCCCACTTCGACTTCGATTGCTATCGTTTCTTCCGCTCACATCGTCTCAATGTTCTTCGGGAGCACGACATAGGGTGGAAATCACGGCTCGCTGACTGTTACCGAATCGAATACAACGATAACGGGTGTGTTTTCAAATGAAGATGCAGTAAGCCCAACCTTGCCTTCAGTAAGTTCATAGCTGGAGACATCCACACTACGGACAAGATTGTCGTTGATATAAAGCCCAAGTGTTGTACCAGAACAGGTCAAACCGATCTTTTGCAACTCGCCGCTTTGACCGATCTCCTTCGATGAACCGTCAATAACGGGGAGGTAATCGGCAATCCCATTCGTCAACCATTTTCCATAAAGGACGTTGTATGTGCCATCTGTTGATATGTTGTATTCGAACCATCCATTTTCGTCACTGTAACGGCAGACCAAACCGATGGATGCGGGACTAAGCGCGCTGTTGGTAAATTGTGTATCCAAGTGAACATCTGCATAATCCTGCGCCCCATATAAGGCATAAAGCCAGGTATGCGGGGAATCCATTTCAAGGCGAAGGGCACTGTTTTCAGTGGAGATATTGGGAACAGAATCATTTCCTGCCTGGAGGATGACCCAGCCCGCAAGAGATGAATCGAAATCGTTGGTGAAAAGCCGCGGGAACGGAGTATGAGGTCAGTTCGAGGGTGGGGGAAGGCTCAGGGGAAGCAGTAGCAGGTATGGGCGTAGGAGGAAGCGTCCCTGTTGGGAAGAGGGGAGTTACTGGCGTAGGAGTAGGAGTTGTCGTCTGGCCCCCTGAAGGGGACAAGCACGCAGAAGTCAGGAGGAGAAATCCAACCAAAAGAATTTTTTTCATGTTGATTCCTATAGAAAAACGTACCACCTTGCGGTAGTACGTTAGTGGAGATGCCGGGAATTGAACCCGGGTCCGAAAGATTCGACCCTCGGAAATCTACGAGCGTAGTTGGTCGAGGTTTGTCATCGCAGAGGTCTCGTCCAACAAGAACTCTCTACGACCAGCCGCTAGTCTTTCGCGCATGCAGCGGCGTAGTGCGCGGCACTCCACCATTGTTTCGCCCGATCCGTCACCGGGTGGAGGACGGTGCCGGCGGACGCGATCTCATCTAAGGAGATCGACTGTTATGTTTCGCTTATGCAGCGAGGGGCATAGCAGCGTATGAAGTGCGATTGGCACTTGATTTTTTGCGCTGAGTTTACGAGTTCGGCGCCGCTCGGCTCGCATTCCGGAACCAGCCTCTCCCGTCGAAGCCTGTCATCCCCGGATAGGGCATTTTGCCCATAATCAAAAATAATTATAGCATACTTGCAAGAAGGACTATTATCTTGCCGTACAGACGTCTTTATGCTAGACTGTCACTAACTTTATAAAGGAATGACCGCTCATGAGTGAAAAGATACTCATCGTTGACGACGATCTCGATACATTACGACTGGTAGGGACTGATGCTTCAGCGTCAGGGCTATCAAATTAGCGCGGCAACCAATGGACAGCAGGGATTGGACAAGGCGTTCGAAGAGGACCCAGACCTGATTCTGCTCGATCTGATGATGCCTGACATGGACGGTTACGAGGTCACACGCCGTCTCAGGCAGAACCCTTCCACAACAAGTACGCCCATTTTGATGTTCACCGCCAAGACACAACTCGACGACAAGGTGGCAGGGTTCGAGGTCGGCGCAAATGATTATTTGACAAAGCCCACACACCCATCCGAGTTACAGGCGCGTGTGAAAACCCTGTTGGCACGTTCAGGTGAGAAAAAGAATACTGTATCGCTTGGTGCAGACGAAAACCTTGGTTACGTGATCGGTATCCTGGGCGCGCGCGGCGGACTGGGCGTGACCACACTCGCGGTCAACCTGGCGGCAGGTTTGCTCACAAAAACCAAAAGTGAAGTGATCGTGGCAGAATTGCTCCCCGGTCAGGGCGCGCTGGGTCTTGAAATGGGGTTGAATTATTCCAAAGGCTTGGTGGACTTATTAAGTCTCACCAAAACATCTGATATTACGCGCGATAAAACGCGCGAGGCGCTCACCCACCACGGTTCGGGATTAAAAGTATTGCTTTCTTCAGACCGACCGCGTGATATGCAACTCATCAATCAAGCTAGCAACTACGAGACAATTCTAACAAGGCTTGCAGGGCTGGCTCGTTTTGTTGTACTGGACCTAGGCGTGGGTCTGCAACCCTTTACCCAGAACGTTCTGCCTAGATGCAACGATGTATTGATCGTTCTTGAAGGTGTACCGAATACGATCATCCATTCCAAGGCGTTGATCGATGACATCGCCTCTCTGGGAATCAATAAAAAGAATATTCAAGCTGTGCTGAATAACCGTATCCGCTCGGATACGGTGTTGCCCTCCAGCCAGGTGCAAACGAAACTGGATCACGAGATCCTTACCACGCTTACACCCGCGCCCGAATTGTTCGTGCAAGCCACACGTATGCAATCACCTGCAGTGCTTTGCCAACCGGAAAGCCTGACCACACGACAGATATCCAAGCTTGTGGACTACGTTGCAGAACGTGAGGCTCTGCCGAGATGAGTTTCCCCGCCAGTTCAACACGGACTGCATTGGATGATGCGGCGGAGTTATTCCGCAACGCCAAGCGCGTAGTCGTGTTGACCGGGGCCGGTATCTCAACTCCATCGGGGATACCAGACTTCCGTTCGGAGGGGACAGGCTTATGGTCACGCGACGAACCGATGGAAGTCGCCTCACTTAGCACATTCCGCACGCATCCCGAAAAATTCTTCAATTGGTTCCGTCCACTTGCAGGGCAGATATTCAATGCAAAGCCGAACGCCGCACACACCGCGTTGACAGAAATGGAACACGCCGGGGTTGCTCAAACCATCGTCACACAAAACATTGACGGGCTGCACCAAAAGGCAGGGTCAACCCATGTGATCGAACTACATGGCACGTTGCGCACCTTATCATGCACCGAATGTTTCAAACAATTCGAGTCTGCACGATATTTACAATCTTATATCGATGATGGAAAAATGCCGCGCTGTGAAAGTTGTCATGGAATCCTAAAACCCGATGTGATATTGTTCGGGGAACAGTTGCCACAATCCGCGTGGATGACGGCGCAAAAGGCGGTGCAGCAATGTGACCTGATGCTGGTCGCCGGTTCCTCATTGGAAGTTCTGCCTGTGGCGGGGCTGCCCATGCAAGCCCTTGACCGCGGTGCGCATTTGATCGTTATCAATAACACGCCCACCTATATCAACGTTCGCGCCGATGTTGTCATTCTGGACGATGTCGCCGCCATCCTTCCTGAAATCACAAAGCGAGCATTCCATGGCTGAGATCAAAACACAAGCCCTCGATAGCTACCTGCGCCTGATCGAAATTTCGCGCGATCTGGCATCGACCCTCGACCTCGACATCCTGCTGGACGATATCGTTAGCGCCGCGGCGGACATCACCAATGCAGAAGCCGCCTCGATCCTGCTCTATGACGATATGGCGCGTCAACTCTACTTTCAGGTTGCCACGAACATCGACGAACCCACCATGCGCGGACTCGTTGTCCCGCTTGAAAAAAGCATTGCCGGATGGATCGTGAACAACCGTCAGTCCGTTCGCATCGACGATGCCCACAAGGACACGCGCTTTTTCGGTGATATAGAGCAAAGCATTGGCTACGCTACAAAGTCATTGCTAGGTATCCCTCTCGTTACAAAAAATAAGATCGTCGGTGTGCTTGAAGTAATCAACAAGAAAAGAGGCAGGTTCACCGATCCCGACGAATTGATGCTCACCGTATTGGGCGCGCAGGCGGCAGTCGCCATTGAGAATGCACGCCTGTTCCAACAATCAGATTTGATCGCGGAATTCGTCCATGAACTCCGCACACCGCTTGCTTCCCTGAGTACAGCCACCTACCTTTTGCTCCGACCCGAAATGTCGCGCGAACAACGCGACCAGATCGTCAACAACATCCACAACGAAACACTGAGATTGAACTCGCTCGCTTCTTCATTCCTTGACCTTGCCCGTTTGGAATCGGGACGCGTGCAATTCCGCAAGATGCGCTTCAGCGTGGCTGACCTGCTTTACGAATGCCGCGATGTGATGATGTCCAAGGCACAGGAGATGGATATCCAGGTGCGGGTGGATGTTCCCAATGATATGCCCCTTCTGGAAGCCGACCGCGATAAGGTCAAACAGGTTTTACTTAACCTATTAAGTAACGCCATTAAATACAACCGCGCAAACGGTTCGGTGATGATCACAGGTAACTACACCGACACAGACATCTCTGTCATTATTCAAGATACAGGCTTGGGTATTCCTGATGATTTCATTCCCCACTTGTTCGAAAAATTCTTTCGCGTGCGTGAGCACGAAGGCAAAGCCTCAGGCACAGGTCTGGGACTTTCCATTTGCAAACAGATCGTCCAGGGGCACAACGGTCGTATTGAAGTGAAGAGCAAGATAGGCGTGGGGACATCCTTCAATATTTTCCTGCCGCGTTCCCCGCGTTCCCCGCTACCCATTAGCGATTAGCTTTATACTCGCCGCCGGGGACGGCGACAAGAGCAATTGCCGCCTCAAACTAAGGACTGAACCAACACCTTGAGCACGCCTGTTTCTGCGGCGTGCTCAAATGCTTTAACGCCTCCCCAAGAGAAAATTCAGAATCGATCAAAACGGTTGGATCAACCTGTTTGGATTCCATCAAGCGCAACGCAGGCGCGAACGGTCCGCAACGTGAACCAATGATGTTGATCTCATCCACAACAATGGATGAAAAATTGACATTCATCTCGCCTTTATAAGTGGACTTAAGAACCAGCGTCCCACGCGGACGAATAGCCTGCCTCGCTAAAGAAAAGCCGCTCGGTGACCCGGTCGCTTCCACCACAATATCCCATCTCCAGGGTTGAATCTCCTCTTCAGAAATGATTCGTATCCCGCGCGCCTTCAACAAATCCTGTTGACGTTTATGCCGTGCAACGACGCGCAGGTCGCAACCGGTCAACGCCAACGTCTGTGCAATGAGCTGACCCAGCCGCCCCGCGCCGACAAGCAACACACGGTCAGTCGGTTTGACCTGCACCTGTTGCTGAATTTCCAGCGCCGCGGCAAGAGGTTCGGTGAAGACAGCCATCTCGTCCGGGACAGAGGCGGGCACACGATGTAAATTTGCAAGAGGCAAAGTCGTATATTCCGCAAACGTCCCATCGCGATTGACAATCCCCAACACAGTTCGGCTTTCACAATGAGTGGGTCGTCCATTCAAGCATTGTTCGCATTTGTTGCATACCGCATTGATCTCCCCCACCACACGTTGCCCCACCCACGTGGCATCATCCGCTTCAATGACATCACCAACGAATTCGTGTCCCAGAATACCCGTGTAGGGATAATATCCCTTCACCAGTTCAAGATCGGTACTGCAAATCCCCGCCTTGCGAATTTTGATCAGCGCTTCATTTGGTTTATTTGGTTGTGGAACATCGCGTAATGAAATTTGATTGTTTTCAAGCCAAACAGCGTTCATCACTATTCCTCCGCAACCGCCCACTGATCACGCCCGTTGTTCTTTGCCTGATACATGGCAGTATCTGCACGGTGCAGGAGCTGCTCCCAATTTTCCTCCCCGATCTTAAATTGAGCGATGCCAATGCTGATCGTTACAGATAAAACCTTGCCATTTGATTCGACCCGCACAGCTCGAATACGCTCGCATAAACGAGAAGCCTGGTCGGCTGCGGCTTTGATCTCGCTATTCGGCAGGACGATCAAAAACTCCTCCCCTCCATAGCGACCGATGGTATCGGGATGCCGTATCTGTTCCCTCAATCGCGCGGCCACATTTCGGAGTACTTCATCGCCTGCCGCATGCCCATGGTTATCATTCACTTTTTTGAAATGATCTATGTCCAATATGGATATGGAAAAGGGACTTTATAACGATTGGAACGGATCACTTCCTCCTGCAGATCCACAATGATCTTGCGGCGGTTTGGGAGAAAGGTCAACACATCGGTAGTGATAACTTCATTTGACTGTGCAAGAACCGCTGTTAACTCAATATCCTTGATCTCCAAGGCGTGTTTCAGCCTCTCATTGTCAGCTTCCAGTTTATGGAAATCATCCAACAGCTTTTTATATTTCTCAGATAAATCATTATTAGCGTGCACCGCGCCTCCCAAATTGACGTTCGAGTAGTTCCACCGACAAATGGATCATCGTTGGTCGTCCATGCGGACAGGTACGCGGCGAGTTACAGGCTTCGAGGTCCGTGAGCAAGGCGCGTTGTTCTTCGTTGGTTAACGTCTGCCCGCCTTTGACTGCCATCCGCTTACAGACACGCGCCGCAAGTTTGGCTTCGATCTCATTTTGCAGAGGTGTTTCATCCTCCTCAAAATCTTCAACCAATGCACGCAAACCGACAGACGGGTCACTGCCTGTAAACAAGGTCGGCATGGAGCGAACCTGAAATGTGTTCGGTCCAAACTCTTCCACATCGAAACCGAAATGTTTTAATACGGGTAATTGGGTAACTAGTAAATTAGCAGATTGGGGAGGAAGCGTAACGACCTCTGGAGTTAACAATGTCTGTGATGGAATATTCTTCATCTCGTGTTGCGCCATGAGCTTCTCGAATAATACTCTTTCATGCGCGGCGTGCTGGTCAATGAGATACAACCCATCAGGACCTTCCGCCACGAGATACGTCGCACCGATCTGACCGATAAGTCTCATCAAAGGAATACGTTCAAATGATTGTTGTCCCACACTGACCGCTGACGGAGGACCACTGACCGTTTCGCTTTCGTCTTTGGTCTGTGGTCCATGGTCAATCACTTCATCATGCCCGATTGCCCAATCCAAATCAACGGTTGACCTGGATTCAGATGGCACAGTGCGAGTCGTCCCCCACAAACTCGGAGCCACGTTCGGGACAGGTGAATACGCCAGCAACGCTTTGCGCGCAGAGCGTTGAACGAAGCTAAAGACCTTATCCTGACTCCGAAACCGGACTTCTGCTTTGGCGGGATGCACGTTGACATCCACTTCCTTCGGATCAATTTCAAGGAACAACGCTGTCATGGGATAACGTCCCACCATCAACAAGGTGTGATATGCCTGCAACAACGCCGTACTTAGTGAAATATCGTGAACCCAACGACCATTGATAAAGAACGTGATCTCTTTGCGATTGGAACGGGTCAGCGATGTTGGACTGATAAAGCCGGTTAATCGATAGCCCTCTTCCTCTGCCATCACTTCAAGCATTTGCTTGGCAACATCCACGCCATAGAGCGCGGCAAGGATGGTACGCCGATCACCATCACCAGTTGTTTGCAAGGTAACGTTCTTTCCATCAGATAGTTTGAATCGTTTATCGGGATATGCCAGCGCATAGCGTGTCACTAATGCATCAATCGCACGGCGTTCTGTAACATCAGCTTTTAAGAATTTCAATCGAGCAGGAACGTTATAGAATAAATCTTCAACTCGAATCGTTGTACCCACCGTAGTACCGACTTTAGTCAGTTTGCCTGAGATGCCCCCCTCCACTTTCAAGCGGACGCCCTCTTTTTCCTTCTTCACGCGGGAAGTCACTGTCATTCGTGAGACAGAGCCGATGGAAGCCAGCGCTTCGCCGCGGAATCCAAGCGTCAGGATGGAAAAAAGATCGTCGGAGCGAACCAGCTTCGAGGTCGCATGACGCGAGACGGCTAGTTCCAACTCAGCGGAGGGAATCCCGAGTCCATCATCCGCCACTTCGATCAATTTCTTCCCAGCATCTTCGATGGTGATCGTTACCGTGCGTGCCTCGGCATCCAAAGAATTTTCCAATAGCTCTTTGACCACCGATGCAGGGCGTTCGATCACCTCGCCAGCGGCGATCTGCGAGGCAACTTCAGATGAAAGCAAACGAATGGGCATGTCACGATTATAATCGCCCTATGCGATTTACGACCCTTTTCTTCGATCTCGACGATACGCTTTATCCCAATTCCACCGGCTTGTGGGAAGCCATCCGGGAGCGCATGAATCTTTATTTGCGCGACCGCATGGGTTTCCCTGAAGAGGAAGTGCCGGTATTGCGTGAACAATATTTCAAGATGTACGGCACAACCTTGCGCGGTTTGCAGGCACGCCATAATGTGGATGTGGAAGATTACCTCGCCTTCGTGCATGATCTGCCGCTGACAGATTACCTGACTCCGAATCCTCATCAGCGCGAGATCATCGCTTCGCTGCCCAACCGGAAGCTGATCTTTACAAACGCAGACGCCAACCACGCCCGACGCGTCCTCGCCGTGTTGCAGTTGGAAGATCTTTTCGAAACCATCGTGGATGTGAACGCGGTGGCACCTTATTGCAAGCCCATGCCTGAATCCTTTGCCATCGCGCAAGAACTCGCCGACGAACCCGACCCTCGCAAATGCGTCATCATAGATGACCAGGCTCGCACCACCCGCGCCGCGCTCGAGGTGGGTATGCCCAGTATTTTATACGGTACAGATGAACCCACAGAAGATGCCAGCGGCGTCTTCACCGATTGGAATCACTTGCCCATTTTGCTGGGAGATGAATAATGGAATCAAATCGCGTTGTGATCGCCGCCCTGCTTTTTATCATCCTGATCGTTGGCATTAACTTCGCAATGTACGCCATCGCCCGCGGGGCAACAAAAAACAGCGATTCGCGCTGGATGTCTGCATTACGCAACACGCTTAGCAAACCCATGGACTCTTCAGCGAACAAGTCCATGGATGAGTTGCGTGAAAAAATGAGGGAATTGGAAGAAAAAAAGAAGACAGAGTAGCGGCATCCATCTCTTATACTATTCATACAAACGACAATTGAAAATTCATCGTATATTAATCACGACATAGTATGGTAATGTGGCCAGCTGCTTCTTAATGAAGCGATGGTCATCCATATGGAGGTATCCGTGAATAAAACATTAAAAGTTCTTATCGGCATCGTTGTTTCCTTCGTTTTACTGACAGGCTCCTTTGCCGGTGGATTTGTTACGCGACACGTTCTGGCAGGGTCCAGTATATTCCCAGGCTTTAGCGAAAACGTCTCACCGAGTAGTGGACAGGCGCCCAATACACCCGCGCCACTGCAAACTTCATCACCCAAAGAACTTCAAACTCTTTTCGTCCCGTTCTGGGAAGCCTGGAATATCATCCACAAGCAGTATGTAGACCAGCCTGTAGATGACGTCAAGCTCATGCAAGGCGCCATCAATGGCATGATGGAATTGTTGGGTGATGAACATAGCACCTATATGGATCCGCAAACCTTTTCAGACGCAAATTCTCAACTGGCGGGGTCTTTTGAAGGCATCGGTGCATACGTGGATACAACCGCCGACTATTTGACGATCATCAGCCCCATCCCCGGTTCTCCCGCAGACAAAGCGGGATTACAACCCGGTGATAAGATCATCAAAATCGATGACAAGGATATGACCGGTATCAATCCAGAATTGGTGCGCCTCAAAGTACTTGGTCCGGCAGGTTCATCGGTCAAATTAACCATTTCGCGTAAGGGCGAGTCGACACCGCTGGAATTTTCCATCATACGTGACAAAATCGTTGTCAAGAGCGCCTCGGGCAAAATGCTCGACAACAACATCGCCTACGTCCAAATCACGACCTTTGGCGATAGTACAACCAGTGAACTAAAAAGCACACTGACAGAGTTGATGGCAAACAATCCACAAGGCTTGATCCTTGACTTGCGCAACAACGGCGGCGGCTATCTACAAACCGCGGTCGAAGTGGTTTCACAGTTTGCTCCCAAAGGTGTAGTCCTGTACGAAAAGCTTGGCGATGGAACACAAAATAAATACGATGTGATCCCCGGCGGACTGGCGACAGATATACCGATGGTGGTTTTGATCAACGAAGGCTCTGCCTCTGCTTCTGAGATTACCGCCGGAGCCTTGCAGGATTATGGACGCGCCAAACTTGTGGGCGTTCAATCCTACGGTAAAGGCTCTGTGCAAAACTGGGTGCCGCTCTCCAATGACGAAGGGGCAGTCCGCGTGACCATTGCCAAGTGGTACACCCCCAATAACCGCTCCATCGACAACCACGTGGGATTGACCCCGGATGTTTATGTTGGCATGACATTGGAAGATTTCAAAGCGGGTCGCGACCCGCAACTGGATGCCGCCGTGGAAACGTTAATGGCAACCGTTAACAACACAGCCATCCCAACTTCACAACCCACACCTGTAAGCACACCTGTTCCATAGTGTCGATCAGGTAAAAAGCAAGGAGACAAAATGTTTTTCTTCGATTTCAACTATCTCATCTTCATGATCCCAGCCTTCATTTTGATGGGACATCACATCATGGTATGTAAAAAGTTCCTACAGCAAATGGAGCAAAGTCCGCGCCAGCAGTGGATTGACCGGCGCACAAGCTGCGCAGCGTCTGATCTCATCAGGCAATCTATATGGAATAAAGGTTCAGGGTATCGCTGGAAACCTGACAGACAATTACAACCCACGCGATAAAACACTGAACCTGTCGCAGGGAGTTATCAACAGCCCCTCGGTCGCGGCGGTTGCAATTGCCGCGCACGAACTCGGTCACGCCATGCAGGACGCGGAGGATTACATTCCGCTTCGTTTCCGCGCTGCCATCGTACCTGCTGTCAATATCGGTTCCTATCTCGGCTGGATAATGATCTTAGCTGGATTATTCTTACGTATGACCAATCTGGCATGGCTGGGTGTATTGGTATTCTCCAGCGGCGCAGTATTTGCACTGGCGACCCTGCCTGTGGAATTCAACGCTTCGGCACGCGCCAAGGAATTACTTGTGCAAACAGGCATCATCCAAACTGACGAGGAAAGGCGCGGCGTCAATGCCGTTCTCAACTCCGCCGCGTTGACATACGTGGCAGGCTTGGTCACAGCCGTTATGCAATTGCTCTACTTCGCATCTCTGGTCAGTGGCAGACGCAGATAAAACAACTTTTCATAAACCCATACACAAACACCCGCGAGAATCTCGCGGGTGTTTGTGTATAATTCTACAAGATGCGGAAATTCATTGTCATCCTCGTAATATTCCTGGGAGCTTCTTTCGTTTACCTGAGCTTCGGGGAACTTCAAACCATTCATGGAGACCCTGAAGAAGGGGAATTTCTGGTTCGTTTTGCTTGGACTATGTATTCAATTTGGATGGTTCATTGTAGCAGGGCTGACCTATCTCTCGCTCTATCGTATGCTCGGCTTGAACAACACTCTCATCAAACTTTCCCTGATGGCGGTGGCGGCGAACTTTGTCAACATTGTCGCACCCAGCGCGGGCATGGGAGGCATGGCGGTCTTCATCAGCGATGCAAAACGCAACAAACAATCTCCCGGCAAAGTGACTGTTGTCAGTGTGTTATTTCTTTTTTTCGATTACATCGCTTTTCTGGTTGTGCTGGCTCTGGGACTTTTCATTCTCTCTCGCCGCAACAACCTCACTCCAAGTGAGATCGCTGCGTCTTTCGTCATGTTCGCCATTGCGTTTGCACTTGGCTTTCTCATGTTTCTTGGCTCACGTTCCGCTACATCATTGGGCAATGCCCTCGCCTGGATGGCGCGTTTCGTCAACCGCATCGTAAAGCCATTCATACATCGCGATTACCTCAGTGAAGCACGTGCGCACGAATTCGCCTGTGAAATGGCAGATGACCTGAAATCCCTGCCTGGAAAATCGAGCACTCTGATCAAACCACTGGTATATTCTTTTGCCAACAAAACGCTAATGATGGGTGTTCTCATGGCATCCTTTCTTTCGTTCCAGGTGCCATTCACATCCGGCACGATCATCGGCGGCTTCGCCATTTCCTATCTTTTTCTTATTGTCTCTCCCACACCTTCCGGTATCGGCATCGTCGAGGGCATCATGCCTCTTGCGCTCTCATCTCTGCGTGTGCCGTGGAGTCAGGCGGTCATCGTCACCCTCGCTTATCGCGGCATCACTTTTTGGCTTCCCCTTGGCGTTGGCGCTATCGCCTTCCGAATGCTGGAACGCGATCAAAAATAACCCTTTGTGTCCCTTTGTGACCTTGGTGGTAAAAAATGCCTTTAGCTTCTCTTTTGGATTTCTGGAAACGTGACCGTGATACTGCCCCCAATCTTGTCGCGTGGCAGACGCTTCCTTCTCGTCCCGCACAAACGCATCCCTTCCCGACCGATCTGCCTGCTCCTGTTTCCCAAACCCTGATCGCCGCTGGGATCCACTCCCTCTACTCCCACCAACTCGAAGCATGGACACATTCCCGCGCTGGCGAAAACATCATCCTTTCCACCGGCACAGCCTCCGGCAAAACACTTGCCTATAACTTGCCTGTCTTTGCCGAACTAATTACAAATCCTAATTCTCGCGCACTTTATCTCTTCCCCACAAAAGCCCTTGCGCAAGATCAGTTATCAGTAATCAGTCACCAGTTATCAGTCATGCAATCACTGATCACCGATAACTTGTCACTGATTACTGGTATTTACGATGGCGACACCCCACAAAAAGACCGCTCGCAAATTCGCAAGAACGCCCGCATCATCCTCACCAATCCCGACATGCTTCATACGGGAATCCTTCCCCACCACACCAACTGGCTGGACTTTTTCACAAATCTCAAATTCATCGTCATTGACGAAGCTCACACCTATCGCGGCGTCTTTGGTTCGCATGTTGCCAATGTAATTCGAAGAATTAAACGTGTTGCGAATTTCTACGGTGCAAAGCCACAATTTGTTCTTGCGTCTGCAACCATTGGCAACCCAAAAGAACTTGCAGAAAAACTCATCGAAGAACCCGCCCATCTCATTGACAATGACGGCTCCGCCCGTGGACCGCGTCATTTTCTTATCTACAACCCGCCGCTGACAGATAAAGCGCTCGGCTTGCGAAAGTCATCTTTACTGGAAGGTGTGCGGCTGGCAAGGGAATTGGTCAATAGCAATGTTCAAACGGTGGTGTTTGCACGATCCAGAAGAAGTGTCGAAATCATCCTGAGTTATTTACAAGGCGAACTCACTCCAGACTCAAACATTGAGTCGCCACTAATCCCTTACGAATCACTGCCCAGTCCTCGATCTTTCGTTCGTGGGTATCGCAGTGGATATTTACCATCCCAACGCCGCGAGATCGAAAAAGGACTCCGCGACGGCACGATCAAAACTGTCGTTGCCACAAATGCCCTCGAGCTGGGAATCGATATCGGCGGGCTGGGTGCCGCGATCCTCGTCGGCTACCCGGGAACCGTCGCTTCAGCGAGACAGCAAGCGGGTCGAGCGGGACGCGGGCTTGAATCCGCAGTGGCTGTGATGATCACATCCGCAAGTCCGCTCGATCAATTTCTCGCGCATCATCCCGAATATTTCTTTGACCGTTCGCCTGAACAGGCATTGGTCAACCCGGATCATTTGTTGATATTGCTCGAGCATTTGCGCTGTGCCATGTTTGAATTGCCATTTCAAAAAGGCGATGGCTTTGGTTCGTTATCCGGCGAAACCGTTGACGAGTATTTGCAATTTCTCATCGCAAATAACGAAGCGCACGAATCGCAGGAAAAAGTTTTTTGGATGGCAGATCAATATCCTGCCGCAAACATCTCATTGCGTTCGGCATCGCCACAGGGAGTGGTGTTGCAGGCAACGACCGAGGACGGAAGACCGTTGACGATTGGCACGGTGGACGGCGAAAGCGCGTTATGGATGGTGCATCCCGGCGCGATCTATTTGCATGAAGCGCAACAATATTTTGTGAACGACCTGGATCTCGAACAACACGTCGCCCATCTCAAATCCATCGCAAGCGATTACTATACGGAACCTTTGCGCAACACAGAAGTAACTGTATTATCCGAAACTGCTCAAGCCGCCGTCCTCGGCGGCGAGAAAAAATGGGGCGAACTGCAAGTCACCACACAAGTGACTGGGTTTCGCAAACGTCGTTGGTATACCCACGAGAATTTGGGCGAAGAACCCTTGGACTTGCCTCCCACCGATCTACAGACGACTGGCTACTGGCTTTCTCTCACCGAAGAAACAGTGACGCATCTGCGCGAAGCCGGAGCCTGGTCCAACGACCCGAACGACTACGGACCCGATTGGGGCAAGACACGAGAACGCGTCCGTGCGCGTGACGGATACAAGTGTCAGGTGTGCGGCACGCCTGAAACAAAGCGTCAACACGATGTGCATCACAAGACTCCCTTCAGAACCTTCACTTCACGAGAAGAAGCAAATCGACTTGAAAACTTAACCACGCTTTGCCCATCCTGCCACAAAAAAGTGGAAGAAAACGTCCGTATGCGGAGTGGGCTTGCGGGGCTGGCATACGTTCTTGGCAATCTCGCACCGTTATTCTTGATGTGCGACGCGGGCGATCTGGGAACGCACATCGAACCCATCGAAAACCAGACCTTCGGTCAACCCACCGTTGTTCTATACGACATGGTCCCCGCGGGAATTGGCTTCAGCCAGAAACTCTTTGAAATGCACGATGAATTGGTCGCCCGCGCCCATGAACTTGTCAGCGAATGTGCGTGCGAGGATGGCTGTCCCTCGTGCGTAGGTCCCGGCGGGGAGAATGGGTATGGCGGGAAACAGGAAGCGTTGGAGATTTTGAAACTCCTGATCGACAAGAAGTGAAACAAAAGCGTCTTGTCTTCCGTCCTATTAGTCGACAAATTTATCGAAATAATAGAGGAGTTTTAATGCTAAAGAGTTTCCGTAAAGCGTCTTTTGTCCTATTGATCAGCGCCATGTTCCTTGTTACCCTGGCGTGCAACGCGTCTTTCACCGTCTTTAATCCCACACCCACATCTATCCCACCAACACCGACATCCATTCCACCAACAGAAACAGTGGTTCTGCTCAGCCAGCAGGTGACATTGGTCTCTGTGCCATTCAACGAAACCGATCCGGGCTCCAATTTTCCCAAATACACGATCGATGCACAAACGCCTCAATTGACTGGCAGCGATAATCCTTTCGTGCTGGATTTCAACCAACGGCTTAATGACCTTGTTGTCAAAGCAGTGAATATGTGGCGGCAAAGCTTTCAACAGTTGCCCCTTACAGAATATTCGAATGGGAGTTCTCTCAACGTTACATACACATTAGTCTCACAAATAGATGACATATGGAGTTTCAAATTCGACTTTTCATTTTATTCCGATGGCGCGGCTCATCCCGGTTTGAACAGTACAACATTAAACTATGATCTCGGTCAGGGAAAGGAACTTGCCTTAAGCGATCTTTTCCTCCCCAATTCAAATTATTTGGAGACCATCTCAGATTACTGCACCGCCGAACTCCGCAAGCAGCCTTTTGATGATGTGTTCACCACAGAAGGCGCAAAGCCCACCCTTGAGAATTATCGCAATTGGAACATCACGCCCAATGGACTTCAGATCACGTTTGACACCTATCAAGTCGCACCGGGCGCGGCAGGACCACAAACAGTCGTTGTACCGTATGACCAGTTGAAAAATATAATTGCACCGGATGGACCTTTGAGCAATTTGATCCAATGATCTCATAAAGCAAAAGCGCACATTTCACTTCCCATTAAACATAAGTGTTTGAAACAAAAATCTCCTCTCTTACGTTCTATCACTAGAACACAGAGAGGAGATGTAATTATGAAAACAGGTTATCGAAAGCAAATTGGGGGATTGATAGGTATCGCATTATTTTTCATTCAGGCATGTGGAACCGTTACCGCGGTTTCTACTGCAACATCCTTGCCAGTGTCGCCCACGAAAACCCCGATTCCCGTCAGTCAACAGGTGACGCTGACATCCATCTCCTTCAAAGAAGAGGGACAGTCTCCCGTTTACACCATATCTGCGCAAACGCCCAAACTGGCGGGCAGTGACGATCCTCGCGCACAGGGATTTAACAAAAAAGTGAACGATCTTATCCAGGGCGAGATCGAATATTTCAGGAAAAATATCCTCGCACAAATACCTGTTTCTTCCGTTTCAACTGGCAGTTTCTTCGACGCTCAATATACTGTGGTCTTTCAAAGTGGAAATCTATGGAGTCTCAAATTCAACTTCATGGGATACGCAAATGGTGCGGCACATCCCTACCACTACAGCATCACCTTCAACTACGACCTTGAACGTGGAAAAAAATTATCGCTGGACGAGTTATTCCGTCCCGATTCAAACTACCTTGAGGCTGTTTCAAGCTACTGCATCTTTGATCTCAGCAAAAGAGACATCGGCTTCTATGGCGGCTTCGAACAGGGAGCAGAGCCCACGCCAGAAAACTACCGCAACTGGAATATTACATCCAGTGGTTTGACGATCACCTTCGACGAGTATCAGGTCGCTCCTTATGCGGCAGGCGCACAGACAGTCGTCGTGCCCTATATCGAACTTCAAAAAGTGATCGATCCACAGGGTTCACTGACGGGGATCCCGTAGTAAAAATTCCGTCCTTACAGTGGACACACAACCCGGCATGGTCATCTACCTTTTATGTCTGCTCGGCTATACTTGCCCTAAAAAGATAAGGTGACTATGGCAAAAAAAATATTTATCCGTACTGAATACCTGAATCAGGTCACAGCATCTCGGTCCCTCACGAACGAACAAAAGCAACAACTTATCAGTAGAAAAGACTTACTCCGCAAACAGATCACCAGACAACCCCACAACGAACAACTTACAGAAGAAGAGAATCAATGGCTAGCACGTTCCTACCCCGTGCTGGCTGTGCTTGCACCGGTCATGTCCACCAGTGAAGACAAGATCGAATTTCCCGGCGACCCCATGTCTCTCTACAACGCCCTCAGCTGTGCAGTAGACCAAGTCGTACAGGCACGCGAACAAGGTCTTACAACAGACAGCGCGTATAACGACCTCTGTCCACAATGGGGCTTTCACCCCTCATCCGTTTACCGCGCAGGCATCGACGATAACGGCATCCGTGAATACAGCGCCCCACTCCTCAACACCGACCAGACCGTCTTCGACCCGCGCGTGTGGAACAAAAAGATCAAACAATATTTCAGCGATGTTGTCCTCGAACAGGTCCAACCCAAAGTAGTATTGATCAGTGCCGTCTCACCGGCACATCGTTACGCTGCTCGATATCGCCCGCACCGTCCGCGCTAAACTTCCTGATTGCATCATCATTCTCGGCGGCCGTCACACCGACGAAACCGTTCATTTCGATGACGCCACAAAGCAACTACGCATTGAACCCAGCAGTCTGATCAACAAGATCAATGAAGGCATAGTACAGGAAGACATCGTGGATTTCATCGTGGCGGGACAGGGCTATTACTCCCTCGACCTCCTGATGAAATGTATTTCACTCGCGATGGATATTCAAACCAAAACAGTGGACGTAGCGTCTGTTCTCACTGTGATGAAGGATCACTCGCCTCTTTTTGGACTTTTACCTGGTCGCTCCTTAATCATCTCTCTCCGCCCCGACGCCTTTCACGTCCTCCCACTTTCAGGTCCACCACTTATTCTGGCTGAGTTACCGTCGCCATACAAAGCCTTCGCCATCCGTGCACGATTTCCAATATTCGAGATCGAAGATCGTGTTGCCGTCACCGCACATATGATGGTGACCAATTCCTGTCCCTATCATTGTTCCTTTTGTTCTGAAGGCTCCACGATTGTTGGAGGCTTCCTCTCCTTCAGGGAAGACGGTGGCATCAAAAAAGCGCTGGAACGCATGGTCGAATATATCCACTATGGAGCAGAAGCCATCTTCTTCGACGACTCGGTCTTTTGGGGCGGCAATGTGGGCATGATCGTTAATTTTTGCCAGGGCTGGTCCAAGGTCCGAAAAAGAAGCGGAAGAGTCATCAACAGAAGAGATCGAAGTGTTCGGGTACAAGATCCACAGGCAAAAAATCCTTGCCTTCACCTGGGGTGCGCAACTCGTCGCAGACTTCATCGCATCACGCAACGAGGAACAGGCGCTCACAGCCTTGTACTCAATGTATGATGCACGCTGTACCTATATTTACATCGGCATCGAGAGCATGTCTGAAAAGGTGATCCAGCATGTACATAAAAACGTGAACCGCAAGGAACCATGGGATGAGCGTGTTCGCCGCGCATTGGGCATGGCGCGCAGTGCGGGGATCCGTGTGGGGTCGTCTGTGCTGTTTGGGTTGGAGGGCGAAACGCAGGAAACGATCATGGAGACGATAGACAAGGTGGAGGAACTTCTCGCGGAAGATCTACTATCCATAGCCAGCCCGAATATCCTCACATATCATCCCAACACCGAGATCACACATCTGCACCATATGGAAGATAAACTGGATTATGTTTCGCCGAACATCGACAACCGTCCCCCCTATGTATTCTTCGAAGAGGCTTTTCCCGCTGTCATATCAAAAAACTTGAGCGAACAAGATATCTGGTACATCCACGAACAGACAAAACTACGCTGGGGTACAAAACGAAATTCAAACCCCATGCCATCTGTCTTGTTGAGGGATGACGCTTAACAGACGCTAACGATCAACTTGTTAGAACCTCATACGGAACCCCACGCACTTCCCACTCTTTGCCATTTGCAATTCCCATCACCCTGACAGGTAACAGTTTCGCAGGCACACCTGAATTGGGAATCCAGATTTGGTCTGTGTGCGGAAGGATAAACAATCCATTATCGTCGCCGATGGGCGTGAAATTTTCATCAACTTCCTGCTTGTAAACAGACAGGTTCAACTTTGTACAAAGCTCATCTGCCCAATTGACCACATCCTCCGATGGCAGTCCGATCTCACTGATGTTGAGAATTTGACTGCTGTCAAAATCCTTATTCACAGCATTTTTCAGATCATGCCGGGCGATGAACTCAAGGACATTCCCCGCCACGTCCTTGAAATAGGCGGAATTAGAATTCCAGGTTTTCGACTCAAACTTATCCTTCCCTTCCACATCGCTAAGCAGGGAAGTACGAGATTCGATCCATTTTTTTGCCGCGTCAAACTGGTTTTCGGGAATGTTAAATGCGAAATGATACGCGCCATCGAAGTCAGAGTCCGCTTTTGTGAAGAGAAGTGTCGAAGCCCCCACCATGACTTCCAAATTGGATTCAAACATTCGCACAGGCAGTTCAAGCACGCTGGAATAATATTCCCATTGTGGGTGCAGGTCTTTCGTGGGCAGTTCAAGATAGTTGATATTCATTTCTTTATTTTCTTCCTCATTATGTCACGTTTATGGTAAAGGTGTTGGCGTGAAGCTTGTAAGTACAGATTGTATTTGATCTACGCGATCCTGTACCAGGATACGCAAATCATCTGTAAGAGCCGGGTCATCTGAATTGAGATAGATAACATAATATTCGACAGCCTTTTCCAAATCACCGCCAGCGTCATAAATCCGAGCAAGGGTCATATAGTTCTCAGGTGTTGGCGATATTTGAATCAACCTCTCAAAATAAACTGTAGAGAGTTGATAGTGTCCCAGACTTAGTTCAGCCGAGCCCATATACTTCAACGCTGTAGCGAGATCGTCAGGGTCTGTGAATTCCTCAAGATGGGGTTCCAGAATATCCAACACTTGTTGAGGGTTCTCAGAAAGCGCTTGATGTGCCTGATTTAAAATTGCCTGTGCAGCAACCGTTGGGGTTGGAATGTGAGTTTGCGTAGGTGGAGGATTGGCTGATTCATACGCAACCAGACTAACAGCAGAGAGAGACACGAGGCAAATCCCAAGCAGGAATCCAGCCAACCCATAGGTAATCCATATTTTTGGTGTGGTCTTTTTTGTATCGTCCATGTTTACCCTATTAAGGAGTGATGCCATGCACTTCGATGGAACCGTCTGTGCGTTGAATGACAAGGGTTATTCCAAGAGTATCCACTGTGGTTTCCAGCGTATTATCTTGATTAACAAGGTAGAGAATAACATCTCCATCCTGTGAAACAAGATCATTTTGATATCCCGCACGATTTTCACCCCATTTAAGATTATCAATACTGCCCCACATGTTGAGTTTGAAATTCCAAAGTAGCAGTTGATGTGGAAGCCGCTGGTTTTGATCGGATGAGATTAGCCAGACCGAAAGACTTTTTACTTCACGATGGTCGAGTGATTGTGCTGGTTGAAAACGCAATAACTTCTGAGTATTCCATCCCAGTTTGACCGGTCCGATTGATTTCTCAATATCAACTATGGTCACATTTTGAAGCTTCGGGTCGGGTGTAAAGGCAGGGGTTGGCATCGAGGAGATTGGAGACGACGTTGCCCGCGGAGTAAGCGGTGCAGTTGGTGTAGGAATGGCTGTGGCAGGAGAAAACGAAGAGGTAACCTCGAGCAGAGATGAGCCAAGCGCTTTAAGGTCATCTCTCATCTTCTCAAGAATTGGGTCATGAATTGGATAAGAAGCCTCTGCCTCCTGAAAATATTGAATGGCTGTTTCCTTATCTCCTTGTGCAAGAGCAATTTTTCCCTGAGCGTAAGACAGTAGCCCCCCTCTCTCCCAAGTTTGTCCCATACCAAAATACAGATCATCTTGCGCCTTATCGTATTCACCCATTTCTGCATAGATCAAGCCACGCAAGTAATAACGCATGCCACAATAATTTGGGGACTTGGAAATGGTGGCGTCAAGATCAACAAGGGCATCATCCAGTCTGCCCATTGCGTAGAAAACCCTTGCACGGTCGAATCTGCTCTGACAACCATCCACACGCTTGACAACCTGATCCATGTACTTCAACGTGTTGGATGTATCGTTTTTGCAGAAATAACCAATAGCCAGTGAACCAATCATGTCAACACTTGGTTCGTCTGTTTCTGCAATCAAACGATTTGCTTGTTCGATGCCGTCGTCACATTTTCCCACTGCGACATAGACCAGCGCCAGTTTCACTTCGGAATCCTTCTCGTAATTTCCAAGTCTGTTTGCCATAATCAAATTATCAAGGGCAATATTTTCCAAATGATCTGAGTCGGCACGAGTAATCTGATTGGAGGAAAGAGTATCGTAATATTGGAACCGGCCATAGTAATAGCCGCCATCTGAGTACGGATCAAGTTCAATCGCCTTATCAAAATCATTCCCTGCAAGAGACAGGTAGTACATAAATTCTTCCTGTGAACGTTGATTCGCCAGCAGTTTAAGATATTCCTTTCCACGGAGATAATAACTATTTGCATCATCAGGAAGGATCTTAAGCACCTTATTCCATGAGAGAATCGCTTCAGTAGTTTTTCCTTGCCAGGAGTTGCCTAATGCTTCAGAAATATACGGGTCTGCAATTTCATAACGTTGACTGTAAGATAGGGAACTTAGATCATCTGTGGGGGTTGCCAATGTTGCAATGGTTTGCACAGGAGTGTCCGATACAAGAGGTACAGCCACAGCAGTTTGTGCTGCATAGGCAAACGGCTGAGTGATTTGCTGGAACCTGCCTGTGATTACCATAAAAGTCAAAGGGATTCCACAAAGCGCCAAAGCAATGATCAAACCACTAAACAACGCCAAACCTTTTGTTCTTTTTTGAGAGTCTTGATTATCCACAGAAATCCTCCATTACCAGCCTTTATTTACTCCGCCTAATTGTACAATGACATGGAATAACAGGGGAAGTATGGCAGACAGGCTATTCTTCCTTCATCCATCTCTTTACAGCTTCATGCGGATGTTCATAGAGCGCCATTGTATCCAATAATTTATTGGGATCAGATTCGCAGGATAACGCCTTACGATGTTCTGCAAAGATAAAGCCCTCGTCAACTGCATGGTCAATGGCGGCAAACAGGAGATCGAAATAATTTTTCACATTCAATATACCAACCGGTTTTTCGTGTGCGCCGGTCTGCGCCCAGGTGATTGTTTCGAATAATTCGTCAAATGTACCGAATCCGCCGGGCATGGCGATATAAGCATCCGCAAGTTCGTGCATACGAGCCTTACGCGCGTGCATACTGGGGGTAACATCCATGCGGGTGAGACCGTCATGTGCAAGAGCCTTCGTATTCATGGAAGGGATGATCACGCCGATCACTTCGCCGCCCGCTGAAAGCGCACCGTCAGCCACCGCCCCCATGAGACCAGTCTTCCCACCGCCGTAAATTACGGCAAATCCTCTTTCAGCGAGGACTTTGCCCATTGACCACACGGCAGACAAATAGTCAGAATGAACCGAGTCCGATGATCCGCAAAAGACGCACATTGATTTCATATATCAAACCTCTTGTAAACAAAATCAGCCACAGAGCGCAGAGTTCATTGAGAAAAACTCTTAAAACTCATTTTTTTGTGATCTCTGTGGCAAAAAGTCTTTCTTCATCATTCACAGAAATGTCAGGATATTGTATCAGTCCTGCAAATAAACTCTAATCTTTTTCCTACGCGGACTTATCCCCCTTTTTGGTAGAATAACTGTACTTAATCAGGAGAAAACTATGGCAGGCATGGAGAGATTTACACAGCGAGCAAGGCGCGTACTTAGTATTGCACATCAGGAAGCTGAGCGCGCTCGCAATAATAACATCGGCACTGAGCATCTTTTGCTCGGGTTGATGGATGAAGAAGGCGGTGTGGCGGGTCGCGTATTACGCGAACTCGGCATGGCCACTGATCGCGTGCGCGAAGTGATCAGCCGCGTAACAACGCCTTCATCCAGTTTCGATGCCAATCACGTCGAACTTGCCTCCGATACACAACAAGTACTTGAACATGCTGTCGAGGAGGCACGCCGGCTGGGTCATCACTATATCGGTACCGAACATATTTTACTTGGACTCGTGCGCGTGGATAGCACCGCGATGGAAGTCCTGCGGAGACTCGGCGTCACTGCGGAACAGATCCGCAGACAGACTCGCCGCGTGTTGAACGAATCCGCTTCTTCCTCACCGACGCCTGCTGGAAGCCCAGCGCGTGGCGCGGCGACGAATCCGAAAACCCCGCTGGTTGACCAGCTAGCATCTGACTTAACAACCAAAGCCGAAGAGAAGAAACTCGATCCGGTCATCGGTCGTCAAATGGAGATCGAGCGCGTCATCCAGATTCTGGCACGCCGCACAAAGAACAATCCCGCGTTGATCGGTGAACCCGGCGTTGGCAAGACTGCCATCGTCGAAGGTCTCGCACAACGAATCGTGGATGGCGATGTACCTGCGCCTTTGATGAACAAACGCTTATTGCAATTAGACGTGGGTTCACTCGTTGCTGGCACAATGTATCGCGGTCAGTTTGAGGAAAGACTCAAACGCGTGATCGATGAATTGAAACAATCAGGCGCGATCCTGTTTATTGATGAAGTCCATATGCTCGTCGGCGCGGGAGCCGCTGGTTCCTCCGTGGACGCGGCGAACATCCTCAAGCCTGCGTTGTCACGCGGTGAATTACAAGTCATCGGCGCGACCACAATGGACGAATATCGCAAGCACATCGAATCAGATGCTGCGCTTGAACGCCGCTTCCAACCCATTACTGTGGAAGAGCCTTCTGAAGAAGAGACGATTGAAATTCTCAAGGGAATCCGTTCGGCGTATGAAGAACATCATCACCTCGTGATTTCCGATGAAGCGCTCGAAGCCGCTGCCCAGTTATCGTCCCGCTACGTAACCGAGCGTTTCCTCCCCGACAAAGCCATTGACTTGATCGATGAGTCTTCGTCACGCGTGCGTATGTACAAGAGTCCTGCCGCGAAAGAGGCGAAAGACCTGTTCGGGCAGTTAAGACTGGCACGCCAAAACCGCTCCCTCGCTCAAGAGGAAGGCAATGGCGAAGAGATCAAGGAATGGGAAGAGCGCGAGGTCGAACTCGGCGAGCAGATCGAACGTCTGCGCACCGGTTGGGATCGTGCGACCAGCCCTGTTGTTTCAGCGGAAGATATCGCCGAAGTCGTCTCCATGTGGACGGGTGTTCCGCTCATGCAGCTTGCAGAAGCCGAATCACAGCGTTTGATCAAAATGGAAGATGAATTACGCAAGGGCATTGTTGGGCAGGAAGATGCCATCGTGGCAATCAGCCGTGCAGTCCGCCGCGCACGCGCCGGGTTGAAAGACCCGAAGCGTCCGATCGGTTCGTTCATGTTCCTGGGACCCACAGGAGTCGGCAAAACAGAATTAACAAAGACACTCGCCAAATTCATGTTTGGCAGTGAAGATGCGGCAATCCAATTGGATATGTCCGAGTTCATGGAACGTCATACGGCTTCACGTTTGGTCGGTGCGCCTCCAGGATACATCGGTTACGAAGAAGCCGGTCAATTGACCGAAGCGTTACGCCGCCGCCCCTATTCCATTGTTGTCTTCGATGAAGTGGAAAAGGCACATCCCGAAGTCCACAACATGTTGTTGCAGATCATGGAAGAGGGACATCTCTCCGATGCAAAGGGTCGCAAGGTTGACTTCCGCAATGCGATCATCGTGATGACATCCAACATCGGCGCTGACGTGATCAAGCGACAGTCAGCACTTGGTTTTGCGCTCAAGCGTGATGAGGTTACCGAGGAGAGACTCTCCTACGAAGATATGCGCAAGAAATTGAACGAAGCTCTCAAGCGCGCCTTTAGACCTGAGTTCATCAACCGTTTGGATGCAACCGTGATCTTCCGCGCACTCAACAAGGAAGATATCCTAAAGATCGTATCGCTCGAATTGGATAAGGTTGCCCTGCGCATCACGGATCATGACCTGATCCTGACCGCCACACCCGAAGCTTTGGGCGCCCTTGCAGACTTGGGTTACGATACGGAATTCGGTGCGCGTCCATTGAAGAGAGTCATCCAGCAAAAAGTGGAAGACCTGCTTTCTGACAAATTGTTGAGCGGCGAATTCCAAAATGGAGATACCATTCTGGTGACTCTGGATCCAGATGGAGAAATCATACTCGAACGTAAAAACGAGCGCGAGGTTGAACCAGAAGCCGAAGAAGTACCGGTAGTGTAGAAAAACAAATCAACGATCCGTAGGGCAGGTCTAAGACCTGCCCTACTTTTTTGAATGTGTATAGAGGTGGTTATAGACAGAGTGAGAAAAAGTTGTAACCCTTTCTTAATAAGTTTTTACACGTACAAGTTGTCTATTTGGTACAAGAAAAGGAGACTTTATCATGAACACAAATCTTCAAACTGCAACACTGGCTGGGGGATGTTTCTGGTGTTTGGAAGCTGTTTTCGATGAAATCAAAGGCGTGCAAGGCGTGGAATCAGGCTATGCGGGCGGTCATGTAAATAACCCGTCGTACCAGGCAGTCTGCAATGGCGATACGGGACATGCCGAAGTGGTGCAGGTTCACTTTGATCCGAACGTCGTCACTTATAAGAATCTGTTGAATGTTTTCTTTGCCATACACGACCCCACCACGATGAATCGTCAGGGCGCGGATACGGGCACGCAATATCGCTCCGCCATCTTCTATCACGACGATGAACAGAAGATGACCGCCGAAGAATTGATCAAGGACTTGAATGCACAGAAAATTTGGGACAAGCCCATCGTCACCGAAGTAACGAAGCTCGACAAGTTCTACATGGCAGAGGATTATCACCAGGAATATTTTGCGAAAAATCCATACCAGCCCTATTGTATGGCAGTGGTTGCGCCGAAGGTGTCCAAGTTCCGCAAGCACTTTCTTGAGATGTTGAAGAAACAACCGGCGTAAAGTAAAAACGCAGAGGAAACTCTGCGTTTTTTTATTCACCCAACAAAAACTCACCGTTATTCAATACCCCATCCAAAACCACTTTTACTGAGTCTGAATCCAACAACTCGTCCAACGCAAACGGCTTCAACCTTGTCTGCGTTGTTCTTACAGACGGCTCCAAAAAATCTCCAAACGGCAAAGATGTTCTAAACAACTGATAATACAAAAATCTGCGTGCATTGCGTTTGAAATTCAGCGGGCACTTCGATATTCTTTCTCATTCAAAAACTTTTCGAGTTCATCACGATATGCTTCAATACTTTGCGGAAAGAACACCGTCGGATACTGCGTAAAACGCGCCTTGCCCGCACACAACACCGCCTCGCCCATAATGGACGCTTCCAATCCAATCGTTGAGTTATAGATCATCACAAACTTGGATTTCTGAATCAACTCATATGAACTCAACGTTTCATTCGGACTCACAAAAACGACATTCGCTTCTTTATCCACGCTCCGGCTTGCCACCCATCCCTGAACCGTTTCCCGGCTGGATTTTCGTACACGCAACTCATCAGGATGAGCGCGGATCACGAACAATGTTTCAGGGTGAGACTTGATGACTTCCAAAACCAAATCCAGCCACTCGAACATATCTTCAAAGACCGTGTTGGCATGCGGCTGACTCGTATCAAAGATGACATTCGTAAACACTGGCACGATCTGTTTGAATCCCCATGCCTTTTGCAAAAAGGATTCGTCCAGTCCCTTCATATCCGCCCAGAACTTGATGCCTGCCATCGTAAAGTCGCCTTGAAAGCGTTTGGCAAGATACGCATCCAGTTTGGCGTTTTGCTCATCGTTCAATTCAAACTCATCAGGGATATGGATCGGATACGCCGTCGCTTCGCCATCGGTGAAATATGCGGTTGCGGGTTGCAATCCCACTTCGTGTGTGATGACTTCGATCCCGCGTTTTTGCGCAACATAATCGCGCAGTCGCTTCGGGGAAGAACTGCCCATTGAAAACAACCACAGCCCGCGGCTGAGTTTGATCGAGAAAGTCTGCAAACTTCTGCGCCACATTCCACGCGGACAAAATATATTCTCGCAAAAGATAGCGCGTGTTCTCGTCATCATCCAAATGATGGATGCGCAAAATCCAACGCAAGACCGGGCAAGCATAATTCGCCAAGAGGAATATCTTGCCATTCAAAGGTCATCAAGCTCGGGCAACAGACAACTTCTCGAATGGCTTTTGCCAGTTGTTCATCACGTTGAAAATCAAACCAGTTAACACCTGACTTGCTAACGTTCGAACGTTCAAACGTTTGAACGTTTTTATACAATGTCCTCGACTGGTACACACACGACTTGCAAGGCATCTCCTTGTGCGGATTATCCCTATTCGTCCCCAGCACACACTTGCTCATGCCAGAATTGCAGGCAAAATACACAACAGGGATTCCCTTCAAGCGCAACGCCCACGAAGCCAGCAGATGAAATCCGCTATTCCATGAAAGATCATCAATCCCTGTGGATGCTTTGAAGAAGACAACCGGCGCACCGATTTGGTCACTGACTGGCTTCCATTGGCGTCGCAACTTCTCCGCGCAACAGATGCGTGAATCTTTAAGCATTATTCAAGCCTGCGGACGAAGTCCGCGCTTTGAGGCGCTGAGTGTAAGAATTCGTTCAAGGAATTTCATTACCAATCATTATTCTCTTCATAACCAAGTTTACTAACAAATCCCCCGCTACATCCTTGAACAATGATCTTATGTTCTTCGGTGAAGTATTTCTTCCATCCGCCTGTCTTCCCCGAGCGGAAGGTGTGACTCTTCTTCGGCTGGATCGCTTCAACTAAAATAGTCAATGCCTGTTCACGCGGTGTGGGGATCTGGTAGCCTGTCTTCTCCACTTCATCGAGCATGGCGTTGAGTGTGGTATCGCGGTTATTGATCAAATCTTCAAAGCGGATGCACATCACGTTCTTTTGTTCCAGCCATTGGAAGACACCTTCATATCTTTGTTTGACAGAGACCATCTTCAAACCGTCTTGGTCAATGCCTGTGATGGCTACTTTGAGTCGCTCGCCAAAATCGGGCAGGGAGTTGTAGTGGTCGTGCATCCCATGTTCTTCGTGCATATCGGTTGCGAAGAAGACTTGTGAGACGAGCATATCCCTCGGGTCACGATAAATGAAATAGTTCACGCGCCCGGCTTCGGTTAAGAAAGAGGCGTTCTCTTTTGTCGCTTCCACATATCCCCAGCCGATCACGCCTTCTGGCACACGCTTCAAGTCCGCAAGAATTTCATCCGACTGTTCTTCGTCCTCCGCCTTTGCGGATCGTCCGAACAGGCTCCGCATCCACATAACGATATGGCATGATCTGGGTAAAACCATTCAGAATCTGCAACAACAGATGCGAGCCGCTCTTGGGTTTTGAGTTCCCAAAGATGGGCGGCGACTTCGTGAAAAGAAAACCGCTTCCATCGTAACGATGGCTTGAGCGGTTTTCCCATAGGGACGTAATGCGTTTTGCGGATGTCTCTGAACAATGGTCATGGAAAATTTACATATTACGCATTACGAATTACGAGATATCGTAATTCGTAATGCGTAAAAATTATTCGTTCACAACCCTTCGCAATTTCTTCATCGAACCCTTTTCGGATTCGTAGACCTTCTTCACACCATCGCCAAGCGAAGCCTCGGTCACACGGATATATTTGACAAGTTTCTCGAAGCCGAGCGGTTCCACAGATGCCGCCTGATCGCTGCCCCACATGGCACGGTCGAGAGTGATGTGGCGTTCAATGGATGTGGCGCCCAAGCGCAATCGCAACCGCTGAAGGGACAAGCCCGGTTTCATGACCTGAATACCCGATCGGCATATTCGGGAATTCTTTGCGAAGCGTTCCGATCATGTTGAGATTCAACTCTTCAGGCTCGCACGGATAGGTGCTGGTGCAGTGCATGATGACAAGATTCTCCTCGCCGATCGCATCCACACCGCTTTTCGATCTGGTCCATCGTGGACATGCCCGTTGAAATAATAATGGGCTTGCCCGTCTTGCGCACATACTTCAACAGGTTATGATCGGTCAGCGAAGCCGAAGGCACTTTATACGCAGGTGTATCGAACTTCTCCATAAAATCGACCGATGGCTCATCCCACACGGAAACCATCCAATCAATTTTCTTCTCCTTGCAATAGCGGTCGATCTCACGATACTGCTCTTCGTCAAACTCAACCTTATAGCGATAATCCAGATATGTGATGTAGCCCCAGGGTGTCTCACGCATTTGTTTTTGTTGGTCGAGCGGTGTACACACTTCCGGCGTGCGCTTCTGGAACTTCACAGCGTCCGCCCCGGCATGTACTGCCGCATCGATGATCTTCTTGGCAACATCCATATCGCCGTTATGATTGATACCCACTTCCGCGATCACATATGCCGGATGACCATCGCCCATCATTCGATTCCCAAATTTTATTTCACGAGTCATTTGTTCTCCTGTAACTTTTTCAAAATGATTTCACACAGCTCACGTACTGCGCCATGCCCCCCGGCTTTACTCAACACAAAATCAGCGGCTTGGATCACTTCAGGATACGCATCCGCCACCGCCACAGACCAACCTGCAACTTCAAAGCATGGCAGGTCATTGATGTCATTGCCAACAAAGACAACATTCTCCGCTTTGACATTTTTCTTCTCAAGGACTTCACGCATCACACGTCCCTTGTCCTGCCAGCCAATCCCATGAATTACCTCCACTTTGACCTTGTTCGCACGCGCCTCCACAACCGGATTCGGCTCCGAGGAAAGGATCATTACATCGACACCTTTCTCGCGTAACTCACCGATCCGAACACTGTCACTGCGATACGATGCGACCGTTTCCTTCCCATCCTGATCCGGTCCATACACGGTTATCAGTGAACACACCATCGAAATCAAAGATAACCAGTTCGATCTTCTCCGGCATGGTACGGCGATTCTTTTGTCTGGCGTTACCATATCCAAGCCACCCTGATACACGAGCGTTTCATACTTTTCCCAATCTGCAAGCGTATCAATATCCACAGTGTAGCGCGAGTCGATCACCAGGGGATAGATAACATCCCCGGTCAGCGATCCCTTGCGGCTGATCGTTGTCATACGGATGGCATCAATGTGACCGGTCTGCCAATACGCAGGCGGAAGGATCTGCCGCGGCGCGTTATACGGCTCCTTGATCCCGTCCATGTCGATCAATGGATTCATAGGCTTGTCATATCCGTTGAACCGCCACATCTTATACGGGTTTTGCCCGGCAGGGACAACACCGCGCACACAATCTGCATCGGGATGTTCAACCAGTATGCTGCACAGCCTCATCAATCAATGCCGATTGGACGGATCGGCGACGTGGGGCGAAGCTGTATGACAATATCTGGTTTGTAGCCTTCGATATCTTCCAGCCACTTCAAGGCATGTTCAAAGACCGGCAGGTCGGTAGTGCGATCCTGCGCCAGTTCCGATGGACGCAAGAAGGGCGCATCAGCCCCATAGTCACGCGCGACCGAGGCGATCTCTTCATCATCTGTCGAAACGAGGACACGCGAAACACTATTGGCCTGCAAACCAGCCGCGATGCTCCACGCGATCAATGGATAGCCTGCAAAACTGCGGATATTCTTATGCGGTATCCCTTTCGAGCCGCCGCGTGCGGGAATGAGAGCGAGTATTTCGGTCATAACAATTTATCCATTTGATTTATTTATTGTTACTATCTGTAGGTTCATATCTGTAAACAGTTCTCCCACTATAACTCACCAGGGGTTTCAGGTGACCTGCAAGCATTTCACCATAAGGATCGGATTTCAACAATGTATAGGGTCGTCCATAAACATAATCAAGTTTCATTTGGTCAAAGAAAAGAGCGCCCCTGCCATTTTTTAATAGCTTAAAATACTCAGCCGCTGTTGATCAGACCATCCATATTAACGATCGTGCGGTCATTGATAAAGTAGGCTGTGGTCCCGCCTCCCGTCATACCGATCAGCGAGCCGGGTTGGGTTGCGCTTTCAATGAAATGCACTTCATCCACGTAGGGTTCTTCGCTTTCCGCTTGAAGTTGATAGGGAAAATGCGTGATATTCTGACTCACGGCGGAAAATAACACCCATACTCCAATAATAACCATCGCGGCATTCCATCCCCATCTCTTCACACCCCATCCATCCAGAAGCAGACGGAACGATTCTACAAGGATACCCAATATTAACATGGTGAAAAACATTTCACCGGTCCAATACCACGTACGCTCGTGGACATACGAAGTGGTGGTGTAATAGAAAATTTGGGCATATAAGCCCAGAAACATGGCGAGCAACCCCATGCGATTCAACAACAAATCCACGATCTTTTTGCGCTGAGACGCCACAAGCGCGAGCAGGGCGATCCCTGTCAGTATATCTGCCGCGAATGCAACAGTCCTGCCAATTTGCTCGCTAAAGAGTGTTCTGACCATTCTTGAGAACACAGTGAGATAGGAGAGAGCCAATTCCCAGGCATTCAAGCCAAGTAATTGACGATTACTTTGGATTGCCGAACCATAAATCGTATTGGACAAACCAGCCCACCAATGCTTGATCTGCCCACTGACCGGCATGAAAACCCCAACATATTGGTAGCTCCAAATCAGAAACGTACCCAACAATACTGCAACCGGCATATAGAACCAAAAGCCATACGCAAGGAGCGACTTCCAAACTGTCCATGATCGCAAATCCCAAGTCTCACCCTGCTCGTTGGAAGAAGACATGGAAGTTAACCATCCGATGAACAGTTGCAATCCCCAGGCTCCCAGCAATGTGCCCACCCAATCAATGATAACGATCTGGCTGACAATCACAGCCGAACGCGGCAGGGTGGCGATCACATTGAAATAATGCAGGAGAAACAGTCCCAGTGCGATCAAAAGTGAGGAGGCTGTAATTGCCAGAAAACTTCGTATAAAGGACTTGACGGACATTCCCCCAGCAGGCTGGTATCGACCAAATAAAAATAACAATAATGGCTTGAGTAAAAAGGCCAGAACAAGAAACCCGGATAAAGATATGGAGTATTCCTGATAGAAAGCTCCCGTGCGCAGACGGATATAGTAACTGAACAAGCCAACGATGAAGATCATCGCAAGATCACTGACGATCAAGTTGCGAACATATGAACCCAATGGTTTCAACACGAACCATAACCCCAGCAACATGACGATATAAATGTTATCCAGCCGTGCCAGGATAACAAGTCCGCCCACCAGCCCCAACCTGACAAGTCTGCTCTCCTGTAATATCCTGATCCTGCCAGAGCACGATCAAGTAAAGGAATGCCGCGATAAAAAACACACTGATGGTCGATTCCATGCCATTCATAACGATGATCCAGCGAATGAACGGTTGGAATATCCAGACCACGGCAAGCAAGGCTGAAACTTCGATGGAAATATACTTCTTCAACAAAAGAAACAGGAACGCCCCCGAACCAACGCTGAACAATGCAGAGACCACGACAAGCACCCGCAATGGCAATATCAGATCGAACTTTCCCAACCAAAATACGGAAATACAGACCAACATCCATAACGGATGAAACCCATTCGTTGGGTTGATCCCATCGAACGTCACCCCATGCCCGGAGGTGACATTCATGGCTACTTTAAAGTAGTAAAAAGCATCATCCGTGCTGTACCATTTCATTAAACTATTCGACCGGACCCAGCGCGATATACAGGTGCATCACCAGCCCAACGACAAACAAGCCGGGCACGAACCAGCGCCAGGATGGTTTCAGGCTATTCATTCCTACCAAGCCGTCCAGCCGCCATCCACGACAACGTTATTACCCGTCATATAGGATGAAGCATCTGATGCAAGGAACAAAAGCGCGCCGTTCATTTCATCCTTTTTTGCCATGCGTCCCATAATCGTTTTAGCAGAATAATTCTTCACAAAATATTCTTCGTGATTATTGAACACACCGCCAGGCGTAAGCGCATTGACGCGGATATCCGTCCCGGCATAATAGGCGGCAAGATATTTGGTAAAGCCCATCACACCAGCCTTGGTCACTGTGTAATAGACCGGCTTGAATGCCACACGTTCACCATCTTTGATATAAATTCTCTGATCGGGACCATTGAGTCCATACGTGGAGCAGATGTTGATGATACTGCCCTTCTTCCCCTGCGCGATCATCTGTTTGACACATGCCTGTGTAACCAGAAACATACCGGTCAGATTGACATTCAGCGCCGCGTTCCAATCATCCAGCGGATAGTCTTCGAACGCGCCGGGCGCAATTCCTTTTTTCACTGCATCAGGGTCGAACTTGGGATCAAGCGCGGCGCTGTTCACAAGGATATCCAGCCTGCCAAATGTCAGACAACAACTTTTTCCACCATTGCGTTCACAGAATCAGGCTGGGTGATGTCGGTGGGAACTGCCAGGGCTTTGTATCCGCTTTTCGTAAGCGTATCAGCCGTCCCTTGCGAAGCTGAAGCGTTCAAATCCACAACGGCAACTGCCGCGCCTGCTTCAGCTAACGTCCTGCAAAATTCCGCGCCGAGCAATCCCACTCCGCCTGTCACAATGGCCACACGTCCGGTTAAGTCAAATTTTTCCTGGATTGTCATAAGTTCCTTTATGGTCCTGCCGTATAAATCGAATCGCCCTGCGATTTATAGGCGAGATACAAACCGTCTGATCAGTATATCCAAATCATCCTTTGCAACATTATCACCGCGGTCAAAAAGAGCCAGAACGGCATGTCCGTTATTGATCTCATCTTGCATGTCTGCAACACCTTCTTCAAATCCGGAACGCTCCTGCGCAGTGGCAGAATCATAACGGTCTGGGCAAAACACGTGCGCCGCGTCCGACATAAAGATAAACAGCGGCGGGCTCGTTGGTATAGATCATCACATCAGCCGGGCAGTTCGCGCAAATATGCCATCGCTTCTGAATCGTACCATTGGAAGGATGCATACCCAAGCCCGCCCTGTGACCAGTTTTGCGACCGTGTTCGATTTGTTTATAAATGGAAAGACCCAGAAGGACCACCGTCGCGATCACCACAAGCCAGCGGACGATAATTCTTTCTCATCCAAATTCCAAATGCGACCAGCAAAATCAACAGGCCAACAAACACAGGAGACAGGATACGGAGTTTGAATTTTGTCGCGGCATCGAACATCGACATGGATGCGACAATGGATGCAAGATAGGCAAAGATGTATAAGCCGGTCGTGAAGGAGATAACTTCACGCGACTCTTTCCCGCCTCTTTCCAAAGCTGCTGCCTGCCTCGGCTTCGATATAGTATTTCCATGCCTTGACAACCGTCCAGACCAACACTGCGCCGAGAATAACGATAACGATGGCCTCGACGATGCCGGTCTGTTTGAATATTTCCCTGCGCCATGTTTCAACAGGGATAAAAAATTCGGAGAACGTGCGCAACCCGATCTTTATATTTTCAGCGATAATGGGATGCCATGCAAAGGTGCGGTTGGTTGCATTCCCTGCCTCGAGACGATTACGGAGCGCCCATCCCAGCGCCCAGGGAAGAAAGCCCGCCAGAAATATCCCAATGCTTGTAAAGCGTTTGCGCCAACTGGTGCGCAACACACAGATCGCAACGATAAAGGTTGCCACAAGAGCCAGACCCGCATAACGTGTGAGATAGGCCATCCCTGCGAAATGGCGCACAGCCACCAGCCACCACCATTCGCCGGCAACCCCTCTCCCAACAGAGGATGGAGGACGCTCAAAATATAGATCAAAAATCCAGAAGGCTAATAACGACAGGAAGATGAACAATGGCTCGCTCATGGCGACCGCATGGACCTGTAACATTTCACTATTTGTAACAAACAACGCGGCAATGACAAGACCCGATGTCAAGGAAGGAGTCATGCGCCAGGCAAGGATGCCCAGCAAGCCTGTATTCAGACCAAATAACAACGCGTTGACAAAGCTCGTGCCGCGCAATGGGTCGAGACCGAATAAGCCAAAGAATGCCAGAACCGATGAAAAGCCGGAGGAGGGAAGTGTGTCACAGGTCCATTGCTTGCCAGCCACGCTTCGCGATATCCATGTCCTGCGAGCATACTGCGTGCGCCTGCAATATATGCGATGGAGTCGTCAGATAACCCCAATCCCTCGGGAGTTGCTTTCAGGATGAGAAAAATCCCGATGAGGACGAGCAAGCCAAGAATAAGTATAGAAACGAGGCGAGGGGAAATGCGAATGTTCATTGGGAAAGAAAAGCAGGGCGGGGTTTATGTATTATAAGATAACCCCGCCCCTATAAATTTAATTACCGTTCAAGTAACCTTGTTCTTCAAGATACTTGATAATGCTTTGTGCATTCTCTTCAGGAGTCGCACCAAATCCCTTGAGTGTGATCTCAGGATCGATCGGCGGTTCGTAGGGATCATCCACACCGGTGAAGCCCATCGGCTTGCCATCCTGCATTGCCTGGCGTGCCTTGGCATACAAGCCCTTCACATCGCGCTCTTCACAAACTTCAACGGGCGTATCCATATAAACCGTGATGAATGTTCTCACCCACCATCTTGCGGGCTTCGTTACGTGTGGAGCGATACGGGCTGATCGCAGCACAAATGACAGCGCCACCAGCATGGACGATCTCACCTGCCACAAAGCCAATGCGCAGAATGTTCGTATCGCGGTCTTCCTTGCTGAAGCCAAGTCCCTTTGAAAGATGCGTGCGGACAACGTCACCATCGAGGATGGCGATCTCACGTCCGCGTTCGAGCATCAAGGAAGTAAGTACCTGTGTAGTCGCGCTCTTGCCAGAACCACTCAAGCCGGTAAACCAAATGCAGAAGCCTCGTTTGTTCTTGGGCGGATACATCTCGCGCAGGATTTCAGCCGTTTCAGGGCGTGTGAACCATTCGGGCAACAACTTACCCTTCGCAAGATAATCATCGCGTACCTGTGTACCGGAGATATTAGCAGTCTTTGCGCCTTCGGCACATCCTTCTGTTCCACATAGCGTTCTTCATCGGGAAGATAGACAAGCAATCTCAAACGGAACCATCTTGACGCCAAGTTCCGCTTCGTGCTGCGTCATCAACTCCTGCGCATCATACGGACCGTAGAACGGCTTGCCGCTAGAATCATTTCCCGGTCCCGCATGATCGCGTCCCACAATGAAGTGGTTCGCACCGTGGTTACGGCGGATAATGGCATGCAGAACCGCTTCCTTGGGTCCAGCCATGCGCATGGCAAGAGGAAGCAGGCTGAGCATGGTGTTTTTTTTGTCGTAATAATTATCCACCAATGCCTTGTAAGTGCGGACACGTGTGTAATGATCCACATCACCGGGTTTGGTCATACCGACAACAGGATGAACGATCAACGAGCCTTTTACCTGCGGCGGCGGCACGTTTGGTGAGTTCTTCGTGAATGCGATGCAACGGATTGCGCGTCTGGAAGGCAACAACATTATCATGTCCCATTTCTTCGAGCATGGAACGCACCTGAGCAGGAGTACGGCGCAGGTTGACGAAGTCATAATACTTGGGCAAATTCACAACCTTCAATGGCCCTGAGATGCAGACCTTGCCCCAACGTTCCATCTCAGAGACCATCGGGTGACGCGGGTCAGTGGAACCATACGCCAGCGTGGCTTCAGTTTCAGGGTCCCAGTGATAGACCTCTTCAAGGGTCATGATGGCAATCGTGTCATTGTTCGTATTGCGCAGAACAAGGTCCTCGCCAACTGTCGGCAGTTCTTTGGGATCAGCCGTCAGCGTGATGGGAAGCGGGAAGAGGGTCCCATCTGCAAGGCGCATTTCATGCAGGACACGTTCATAATCGGCTTTGCCCATAAAGGTTGTCAGGGGTGAGAAACCCCCGGTGGCGATCAATTCAAGGTCACAAAGATTGCGCATGGTGATCTTGATGAGATGAAAGTTTCGAGGCACGCGCAAGAAGTTCTTCACGTTCGTTGCCTTCTACAACAAGATTCACCAGTTTTCCCCCGTATGGGGCAATAAGTTTTGCTTTCGACATTATTTCTCCTTATAAACACAGATTGCTCTGTAAAATTTGCTATTGCAGGAAGTCATTATATCCTAAAATTCAGTGGGTGAATTTTGGAATTTCAGCTACGGCTTGATACAGTAATAATTATCCACCGCATCAATAACGGCAGTAGAGATCTTCTGGTAACGCCTTGATACTTTGGCAGGCTTGCATGGAAACAGACGGATCGGTGGCAATTATGGGAGCCAGATTGACCAAGCGGTCAACATCTCCAGCTACTGCATAGGCTTGAAGGAAAGGCATCCATTCGATTAGGTCCACCGGCTCAAAACCCTGACCTTTAGCCTGCTCGCCAATATCCAGAACTTGATTCCACTCCCCGCGTTGACGCGCAAGGTCGGCTTGTTCGTAGTAAAAGCACCAGTTGCGAGAAGGCTCGGGTCCAAAAACCAAGCTGGGAGGCGTATGAGGCGCTTCGTCTACAAGTACGTGGTCGATCTCTGAGTAGGCTCCCACTGCGCGGATCAAATCAGGATCGTTTTGGGAAAGTTCAGGTTGTATGCCGTCGATCACATGGACACATGAATTCACTGTGGGTTGGGTCAGCACAAGAATGTTGCGAGCATTGGCATAGGTGATGATATTTCTGCGATTATTGAAATCCTGCCCTTCGCGTGCCAATATTTTTTTGACAGTATCCTTATTCAGAGTGATTGCAAACAAAGCCGGTTGAATATCTTTGTCTTTTTGCTTTTGCGGATAATAGATCAAGTTGGCGGGTCCCCACACAAAGTAATCCTCTTCCAGCACGATATTGGGATAACTGGCAACCAGCGTTGTGTTCTTTGCCAATTGAGGCACACGCCATGAGACCTGCCACCAGAAATTTTCTGTGGCAGATGTTGTTTGCGCGAATTTGACAGCGTTGGCATGGTGAGTAAGCAGGGCAATAAAACAAAGGACAGCCATTAAACTCATACGCAACCAACGCCAACTTATAAGCTGTAATGCGGCGACAATGAATATTGCTACGCCTATGGAACTGATCAACGAATACCGTGAATACACAGGGAATGTCACCTGACGGTTGACCATGATGACCGGCAACAACCCAACGATCGCGGTCAAGCCTCCCAACAATAATCCCTCTCGCGGCATATTGAATTGAGAAGTTTCTTCCTGCAAATCGTCATTCTTGAATTTATAGAAAACAAAAAGGATAAATCCGATGGTGAAGACAGCCAGCACGACTCCCCACTGTTGGATATATCCTTTCAACTGGGAAAGAGGAATGATCCATGCCGAAAACACAACGTCGACCAAATCCTGTAATGTCTGAATGCCCCAGTGATATATGGTTTGGATGGGATAGAGTTGGAACTGTCCAAATTGAAGCCCGACATCTGTCGCGCCGCGTTCGCTCGAAAAGAAGAAAAGCCGCCAGGTCAAAAAAACAACGGGGATTGTCAGGAAAGGATATCCCCACTGGATGGCGCGCACAGTTTTCTGATACCACGTGCCTGCCTGCCGCCAGAAGATCAAAAGGATACACGCCCACCGAAAAAATTCAACACCGATGTACCATTCGATCTGACCAAGATAAAACCATCCCAGCAGGATGGAAATAGCGTAACTTGTTATTTTTGCCGTGCGATTTTCAGTGGACATTGCTTTGAGCGTAAGTGCAACCGAAAATAATGCAGCGGCAAGGCTCAAAATATGACTTTGATAATCAATGGCGTTCGGCTGGGAAAGAAAACCCGGATAGATCAAAAACAATAGCGCCATCATGGTCGTTATAGAACGTTTGCCGCGCCAGAGCATATCCAGTGACCATAACAATGCCAACGCCCCGAGAAAGCGGAACAGATAAGCGCTTATGTTGTAATAGAGCGAATGCCCGCCAAAAAGCAAATAAGCCGGAACCATAACCAACGCCCGTAACGGACGGTCTATGCTGAAAATATCCCAAAACACACCGGGACCATATGCGCCGGCAGAATACATCAAGTACCAGTCATCGTTATAGTAGCCAAACTTTCCCACTAAAGGCAGGTAGGCAACCAATGAAACGATCAGTAATACAAGAATGCTTAATAAGTTTTTTCGATCTTTCACGATTGCTCCTCAGAATTAAGCAAATTGATCTTCATTCCATATGACCCGAAACCCGTTTTGTATTTCTATTTTATTCTATTTCCATGTCAGGCACCATTATCGCGCCAACAGTATAGAAATCTCCTGATGATATAATAAATCTTGCCGTGCTTGATTATGCTTTTCTCAGACTTATTATTTCCATTTCCCTACTCCCGGACTATTATTCAACATGAAAACCCAATTAACGGATAAGTCCAGGTGGAGCACCGTGGGCAACATTCTTTTACCCATTGTGATCGCCCTGATTTTCCTTGCATTCACATTCTCCTATTACCCTTTTCGGGAAAAACTTCAATTCGATACGGATGAAGGCTTGAATTTAATGCGCTCAATGCTGGTTACACTGGGTCATCCGTTATACCTTGAAGTATCCAGCGACCAGCCACCATTGTTCACGCAGATTCTAGGGCTTTTGTTTCGCTTCACAGGCTTTGAAGTGAATCCTGCCCGTTTGCTGGTTTTATTATTCTCGACTTTATTGGTCTGGTCTGCCGCCCAGTTTTTGCAACTCACTTCAGGAAAGCTTGCCGCAATCCTGTTTTTACCTCTGGCACTTATCATTCCGCGTTATCTAGAGCTTAGTATATCTGTGATGATCGGTGTGCCATCCATTGCCCTGGCTGTCCTATCCATGCTTTTCGTGACGCTATGGCATCAGAAAAAGAGCAACTTATGGTTGGCTCTTTCCGGTTTTACATTGGCTTTATCGGTGCTTACAAAACTTTTTACCGGCACTTTAGCGCCTTTCTTTTTGATCGGTATCATTGCTTCAGTATATTTTAGTGAACGAGCGAATGGTATTTCATGGAAAATGCTTCGTCCGGCATGGATCTGGGGGATTTGGTTTGCAGGTACAGGGATATTGCTCGGATTGGTTTTAGTAGGACCTCAAAATGTAGGGGCGATCATTCTTCCTCATCTTGCAGCATCCAATGAGGGAGTGTTTCAAGGCGATGGAAACACTATTAATACCTTTCTCCAAGCGGCTGTTCCCTTAATAATCCTGGGCGCTGTAGGCGCGTTGATTTCCATTTACAAGCGAAAATGGTTGATGCTATATCCGCTGTCCTGGGCAATCCTTTCTTATATATTGTTCAGCTTTCATTCGCCGGTGTTTTATCACCACCAACTGATGATAACGATCCCAGCCGCGATATTGGCAGCCGCCGGCGTTGGAGAAGGAATTCTATCTCTTACCCGCATCAAACGGACCTCTGACCTGATCCGCATTCAGACTCTCTTGGGCATCGGCGCTTTGATCGGTTTTGCATTGGTATTTAATCATTACCTGCCCACGCTCGAAAAGGAAACAACGAATAAACCCCGCATCGATGGATTTACATTGAAAGCCACTGCGGGAAAACTGAAAATCCTTGAGACAATGAACGAGTATGCCGACAGGACAAACTGGATCGTGACCGATATGCCAATGTATGCCTTTCGCGTTCACAAACCGGTCCCTCCCATTTTGGCAACGTTTTCTCAAAAGCGACTGGATACTGGCAGCCTTACCGAGGATGACATCCTCACGTCCATGAACGAATACCATCCAGAGCAGGTGCTTATGGCACGCTTTGAAATTCCTGCACTTGAAACATACCTACAGGATCATTACACCCTCGTTTTGTCCGAGGAGTTTTTTCGGTTGTTCGTCCGCAACGATTTGGCGCCGAAAACAAAATGAGATAAAGCAATGAAACAAATGATACAAAAATTATTCAAAAACGAAACCTTCATTGCCGCTTTGTTGATCTTCTTGACAACCGCGATCACGTATGGGATCAGCATTCCGGGCTTGGGATATTATCACGATGACTGGTTCGTGCTATGGTCCGGGCAGACACGCGGCGCGGCGAGCCTCATTCCATTGTTCAGCACGGATCGTCCCTTTATGGGCGTTGTTTATTCGTATGTCTATCGTTTTCTGGGCGACAGCATCCTCAACTGGCATTTGTATGCATTGATGTGGCGTTTTATCGGAGCGCTGGCATTCTTTTGGATATTGCGTTTGATTTGGCCCCAACAAAAATACATTACCGTCTTAATGACTGTTCTATTCATTGTCTATCCGGGGTTTCTTTCGGAACCGAATGCCAACACAAAGCAGAATCATCTTTATGGGTTTGGCACAGCCCTTCTTTCGATTGCCTTGATGCTACAGGCACTGAAAACAAGCAATCGGATATGGAAGGTTGTTTACAGCATCCTGTCCCTCATTCTGACCGCGAACTATCTATTTATTTATGAGTACATGATCGGTTTTGAAGGCACGCGCTTGCTGTTACTTGGATATGCCCTGTTCCTGACCGGTATTACAAAATTCCGTCCATTAGCTAATAGAGACGCTTAAGAGATTTATCCCTTATGCGGTGGTGACAGCCGGATTTTTATACTGGCGTGTATTTATCTTTGAAGGAGCCAGGAACGCAACCGATGTATCCAAACTGGCTGGAGGCTACTTCGGTAATCTCCGTTACATGTCCATTCGATTGTTTTTGGAAACGATCAAGGACTTTCTGGATACGACTATATTTGCATGGTTTGTTCAGCCTTATCGATTATTCTCCGATGCACCGTATGCAAACCTGACACGTGCTGTGTTGATCGCCGCGGTTGTGATCGCATTGGTTTGGCTTTATTCATACTTTTTCAAAAAATGGTGGGGAACGGATTTTGACGAAACAAAAACCCCATTGTTGATGAAAGAGTTTCTTTGGATCGGCGCAATTATCACGATTTGTGCGGTTGCGCCGGTTATATTATCTGACCGGAACGTGGACCTGTACAATTCCTACAAAAGTTATGGGCTCCATCCCATTGGCGGGGTGGTGTCTGTTCGTCACTGGGAATTATACTGATGTTACAACCGAAATTCCGCAGGCTTGTGCTCATTGCCTTGATCGGAATATCGGTTTCGACCCAAATCCTGAATGCGGATGATTGGGCGCGGTTTTGGGATCAGCAACGCTCAACATGGTGGCAACTGACCTGGCGCGCTCCCGATATCAAAGATGAAACTCTTGTGATGGCATATCTGCCTGAAGGAAGTCGCCTGCAACAGGATTATGAAATGTGGGGACCCATCAATTTGATCTACAACCCCGGACCCGCCAAAACGCCAGCCATTGCCGCAGAAGTGCTCACCTATGAGACAGCCTTCAATGTGTTGCGGCAGGAGGTTGTCAACAACCGCGTTCGAGATATCCGGCTTCACAGGGATTATAGCAACCTACTCCTGATAAGCGTTCCATCAACATCATCATGCGCCCATGTGATCGACGGGTCTCTGCCGGTTTATTCAGAAAATGAACAATTGCTGGTTCAAATGATCGGCGCATATTCACATGTGGATCGAATCGTTCCCAATGGAACGTCTCCCGTTCCGCCTCCTGCCATCTTTGGTTCCGAACCAGCGCATGATTGGTGCTATTACTACCAGAAGGCATCCCTCGCCCGTCAAAAAGGGGACTGGCAGGAAATAGGCAAACTTTACGATCAGGTGCGATCGTTGGGACTTGAGGCGAATGACAAATCCGAAATGGTTCCGTTCCTTGAAGGGACTTGCCAACGTAGGCAGGCGTAAAGATGCCCAAGCCGTTTATGACACCGAAATCAAAGGTCGCCTGCAAATGCGCTTCCCCTTATGCAATGCTCTGGCAAAAGACCCGGGTTATCCGCCAGAGTTCGGCTATGACTATCAGACGATTTTTGACATTGTATGCAAATGACAAAATCCGCTTCAGGCTCCCATCAGGCTGTTTCTACACAATAAAATTTTCGCGCCGCTGAAAGCGGATTCCGTGACAAGGTTCGAGGGAAGAAAAAAGCCTCCATAACGGAGGCAGGTACAAAGTCCAGAAAGATGCGGGGGTAAATCCATAAACAAATTTATTTTGCGTGAGTCAATGTTTTTCCATCCACTTCGATAAAATCAAAAGGAGTCCCCCAGCCGGAGAAGTAATGCTTATCGGGCAACAGCTCAAATTTTTGACCGAAGTATTCATCCAAAACCACACGGAAGGAATTGACCGGGGAAATGGAAGGATAAAGCGACTCGTAATTTTGCTTCGGGAAATAATAGGCATTGAGCATTCCGAAACGTTCCTGGGGAATCGAATTATCGAGCGAACCCCAATGCAGATACGCGCCCGGACCGTGATCTCCCTGAATGATGATGATGGGCGGCGTCTTTGATTTGGCAAGGATTTGGTCAACCGCCTGCATCATCAATTTGTTCACATATTCGATCTGACGTTTATAGCCTGTGATGTATGCACGCCGCGAATGATCTCGAATAAAGTAATTGGCATCGAAAAGGGTAAACGGCTCATCGTGAGGCATTATTTCACCGTTTGGACCAAACACAAACGGAGGATGAGGCGCAATGATATGAGCGTAGACAAAATAGTTTCCATCGAGGGACGGGATTCCCTGCAATCCCTTGAATGCGGCAAGGATCTCATCACGGTGCATTTTGTAGGGCGCTTCGATCACAAAATTTTTAAAGGCGGGGAAACTTAGCAACACCCTTGTCATGGACTGTTCGATCAAGATGCCTTCAAATGCCGTTACCGGACGAGCCAATCCCTGCTCTGCATCATCGTAATAAACCTGCGCATCGGGGACCGAGACCTTATAGTCGTTTTGGAAAGAGACCAATTGGTAACCCTGTTCAGCAAGGATGCGCCGCACCTCGCTGTGGTGAATCATATCGATCAACGCAAAACGGTTTTTCAAAGAGCTGTCTTTCGCGATCAGGGTTTGCACATAATTCATATTCAGGCTGGAACTCATGGACAGCGCCGTCTGGATATAGTTGCTGCTGCTCTGTTCCGCAACGTAGAATCCCCTTTCCTTTAGCCCATTGATAAACCCCGAATTGTCGTAGTTATAATATTCCTGAAGAATATCCTGCCTGCCATACGCATCCAAAATAATGTAATACACATCCGGGAGGTCATTGCTGGCTGACGTCATGGCTACCGACGGCTTGGCAGATTCAAATGAAGCGCCGCCATGAAACAAACTGCCCGCCAGTTGCCATGCGGGATTTAATATAAACAGGATACTGATCAAATTGAAATACAAATTGATCGAACCCAGTCCACTCGCCCAGCGAGTCACGATCAAGAACCACAGAACCAGCAAAACAAATAATGCCGCCAAAACAAGAACGTTCGAACGCAAAACGGTGAGACCTGTTTTTGTCTCGACCCATTGGGCAATGGAACCAAAGGCAAAGAACAACGGAAAGAACATGGCAACGATCAAACCCGCTTTCACCCAACTTCGCAAGACAAGAAAAAATATCCCAACCAGCAATAAAGCCAGCAAGAGTGCAATCAGTGCGGGACGCAAGACATCATTGAATGTCACTTCCTCAAAGTTGAGCGCAAACAATTGAAGGATGGGCTGGACCGCAAAAATGAACGGCGAAAGGACAATGCTTTCCAGAAATTTAAAGTTAAAATTTTTTCTTCATACTAATCGAGTTGAACCAGTCTTCCCTCGCGACTCGATGTGCGAATCGCTTCGATCAACTTCGACACGCGAATACCATCCTGTAATGGACAGACCGGATCGACTTCTCCGCGTGCCACGGATATGAAGTGTCGCATCTCCTCCATAAACATGACGTTCCGTTCCCACCCCGCCGGTAAGCGGATACGACTCCCATTCCTTTTTCTCAGCCCGATAAATTCTCACCGCACCGTCAGCGAAATCCATTTGCAATGAGCCTTTCGTGCCAATCACTTCAAGATGATGTGACGGTGGCTGCTGGTTATAGTCAAGATGCAAACTTCCCATCGCGCCCGAAACAAAACGCAGACCGATCTTGGCGGTATCGTCCACATCCACTTCCAGGTCACTGATCTTATCCATCATCCCCCACACAGACTTGACCTCACCCACCAGCCAGGGAAGATAATCCAGCGAGTGACATTGCGTCAGCACCACGCCGCCACCGAGGTCCGCGCGTGCCGCGTAGCCCTGACGATAATCCTCCCACGGATGCCACGCAGGCAGATATTCACCGAAATGAACATGAGCAGAGACGACACGTCCGATCTCGCCATCAACGATCAATTTCTTCGCCTGCAATAATCCGGGGTGATGACGAAACTGGAATGCCACCAATACCTTTGCCCCATTTTTCGTCACGGCGGATTGAAGCTCATCCAATCTCTCCAGTCGAATTTGAAATGGGCTTCTCAAGCAAAATGGCGCATCCCGCTTCCGCGGCAGGGATGGCAACATCCAAATGCAAGGCAGTGGGGTTTGCAACAAGCACCGCGTCGGGCTTGTGCTTTTTCAAGGCTTCGTGAATGTCGGTCTCGACGGGATAACCCGCGAGTTCGTCATCGGGCAATGTCGCTTTGCGCGTGCGAAGAAGGATAATATCCTTTTCGCCCAAAGCGATCAGGTTGCGAAAATGACGACGACCAATGGAACCAAGACCTGCGATTAGAAATTTCATACAAGTTCCTTGTGATAAGTGATGATTGTTCATTGACCAACACAAACCCAAGTTTACGATAGATTGCTATTGCCATTTCATCATCTCCCCAATATTCAAGCGTAATGGGATAGGTGCCTTTTTCACGCAGCCAGTTCATAACAGCAAGGGTAAGAAAACTTTGAAACCGTGTTGGCGATATTCCTTGATCAAACCCGGCGCATCCAAAAGGTCAGAAACTCTCCTCGTTCACCTTTTCTACCTTCCGATTTTCCAGCACATATACCGATCAGTTTTTCATGTTCATCGAATAGGAAGTGAATTCCCTGCTCGCCATAATATTCCATATATCGATCTGCACTGGTGACATTTTGGTGATGTCCCACCATGTCTTTATAACATTGGTCGAGTGCCTGAACGACAATTGCAGGATGTGCATTCTCTAATTCTTGATATCGCCGAATAAAATAACCAGGCGGGATTTCCGCCTGAAGAAGTTTACTCACAGGCGCAACCATGACACCCGATTTGCCAATCACTTCAAAATCATAGCGTTTAAGAAATTCATTGGAAGCAGTGTTATGACCATTTGCATAGACAAGGATCGTTTTGGATTTGGTTTGTCGAGCGCGTGAAAGTGCAAGCCCCAACAATTTATCTCCAAGTCCTTTTCTGCGCTGGATTGGATGTACGACAACATAAATCGTAGATGGGTTATCCGATCTTGGCAGGATCTGTCCATAGCCGACAAAATTTCCGTCCAATTCTGCAACCCAAATATTCTGGTCAGCATCGAAGTTGGGCCACGCCATCATGGAGCGCAGAATATTCTTCGGATGTCTCCTCTCCGTCACGGTCAATCAACTCAATCTCAGTTAACATGCGTGCGAGAGGAGATAAATCTGTTTCAGGAACATAATGACGAATCAGAAAATCAGACACACATATATCCTTTCTACCAATTCAAATCCTTCTCATATCCCCACTTGACCAACATCGCACCTGCAACTTCTTTGAAAACAGATTTATCTTTCTCCGTAAACAATCTTTGCCAATTGCCAGCCTGTCCCTTTGGAAGGAAGGATGCGATTCCCTCATTCCGTTTTGCCTGCCACTCCCCATCGGGGTTTGATCCCATCTCAGACTTGATCTGCCCCTCCAACGACTTGGAAATTTTCTTCACGCCCAAAAACTTCCAAAGCTTTGTCATTTCATCGAATGGATTTTCAAGCAGATCCTTATAACGCAGAGTGTGATAATTTTTCTCCGTAAAGTTTTTGAGCTTCTGCATCGCATTCGGTCAAGTCTTTGACCCAGCGTGAGGCGATATTACGAATGAAGGTTTCAGTGAAGATAGAACGCGTGCCATTCGTAAACGGAGTTTGATCTTTGCGCAACTCTTCAATAATGTGTTTATCTTCCGCCGTCAAGAATTTGGATTCCTCTACAAAATTGCGGAAACGTTCCGAGATGAGCACATCGCGTCCATCACGGACAATGTTGACGATCCTTCGCATCGGGATACAACGAATACATGTCACGCACAACCTGACCATGGATCACGCTGGAGGGACTCTTATCCCCGACGATCATCTTGCCTTCGCGTGCCGCATCGCGTTCCATGATGAAATCTGCAGAGGCACGCAAAACTAAAGGCGAGAGGTCGCGTCCGTGATTCCAGCGGTTGGACTTGCGCGTCAGCCATTCTTCGATCTCAGCCGAATCCACCAGTGACTTCAACAACGGCTTGCGCGTGAAGAAGTGCGCCTGATAGTTGCAATGCACTTCGGGATGCAAACGCGCAAGGCGCATGAGAAGCGTTGTCCCTGAACGGGCATGACCGAGGATGAAGAACTTGTCACGCGGGAAGAACTGCTTGATCTCCGCCACTTCTTCAGGCGTGATGGCAGGGATGGGATTGCGCTTTTTATTTTTTGGTTCGCCCTTGAGCAGGATACGGGCGGCAGATTTGAAACGAGAAAGCATTAGTAAATTGTCTCCAAATTATCGCTTCCAGTTTAGCATGACAAGCCCTATAAAGCATACAAGAATCCCAGCAATGTTTATCCATGAAATCTTATCTTTGAACAAGAAAATTGCCACAGGGAGCAAAATCAGCGATGCGACCACATTGACCAACACCGCGGCTATTCCCAAATTCCAGCCTGCGCGGTAGGTGAGCAGGAATCCAAATTCGATTCCGACGATGGCGATGGCAAGTCCGATGCTTGCCCAGTTGAGTTGTTTGAGTTCAAAGGCAAGTCCGTTTTTGATGGGGAAGAAAATCGCCGTGAGTAAAACAACTATAAAGGCAACGCCGTATGTTACCAAAAGGGAAACCGTGAAATTGACATTCGACGGCGTACTCTTAGCAGTAAAGTGATAGAGTGCGCTTGAAGCAATTGCCAGCGTAATGGAAAAATAGAACAGGAACATGTTTCGTTTTCCAATCATAATATCAAGTTGATGCTACCAGGAAACCGGGATGGGATATTTTGCCTGGGTTCCTCAAAATACAAATATCCATATAGGTTACAAACCGTCCCGAAGGTTTAATCAACACGACAAGAGCTTATCAAGGAAACCTTCGGAAAGTTCTATATGACATCAGTGATTAATCGAAGCCAATCGAGTTATTGTTGATCGAAAGTCCACGCGTCTTGGTGGTATCTGTTAAACATATATAGTCCACTCTCGGCGTGGATGGTTTCGGTCCATTTTGATACCCGCCTATCCAATAACAACCGGACAGGACCGTGACAACATCTGATCCTTTTTTGCTTATGCCGAACCCAAAGGTATAGCATTCACCCTGCTCGTTTGGCTCATACATTCCCATGGAAAGATCTACGGGACCGTCCGATTTGTTGACCAATTTAATTTGCACCGTGGTCCCTTTTAGATCTTTCGCAAGAGGGGCTGGCTGATAGCAATCAGGTGTAGGGCTTGCATTGGAATTGTTTGCTGCTGGCGCAATGACCGGAGTTTCCACAGCAATGGTTGGCAATGTCACCAGTGTTGCCGGCTCTGTGATAGGTGTGGGAGGAACGGAGGTAGGCATGGGGGGAACGGGGGTCCCCGTCGGGATCGCGGCTTGGGTCATGGCAAACAAGGTCAATGCGTCTGCAACGGCTGTGCTCTGCATATCTGTAATATTTAAGCCAGGTGTAGGTGCCGGGCTACAGGCAGCCAAAGCCATGATAGTAATCAAGGAAACAGCAAGTGAAAATATTTTCTTCATTTTTTCTCCGTGAATGGATACATTTACTACAAAGGCACCGTCGTGACGATATCCAAACTGAGTAATATCGTGCCAGCGCAGGCAAGTCGAAATCACATCCAAATTTTACCTTGAGACCAGAGCTTACTTTGCAACATCGACACGGATCGAGTGCTTCACATCCTCCAGCACCTTCAAAATAAACTCTGCTGTTCGCTTTCCAGAACTTGCATCGGTAAATGTGATTTCATCTTCGACAAACTTATGACGCTTCTGTGCCGAATCGACAGTTCTATCATTCAAATACATATTCAACGCATCACGAAGTTCGATTCTCGTTCATTAGCAACTCGACCCGGCCTTCGCCAAACGGAAACGTTGATGTGTGGGCCAATCACCGATCTCTTTCAGAGAGAGCGAGAACTTGTTCTTCTTGTTCCAGCCGCCAGGGACATCGATCGTCGCAGCGATCATGGGGGTATCATGCACCGCAGTTTCGACCAGCATCGTCGAATAGACCGTCACCACCACATCCGAATACGCCATCATGGACGATTTCTCGTCCATGTCTTCGCCGCCATAATAACCGAGTGACCCGCCCAATGCCACAGGCTGGACAACATGCACATGTGGATATTTCTTCTCCAACTCAAACACCTGTGCGCGTTCATCTGCAAAGATTTTTGGCTTGTCTTGAAAGTGACTCGGGTGCAAGCGGATCAACAACTGCGAAGGTTCTGCCAGCGAATCGGATGAAACCAATTTTGCCAACGCTTCGATGTTCGGGAAGTTCGGCGCAAAATGGACAAAGCTGCTGGCGTACGAGATCAACTTGCGATTCGGGTCAAGCCCGTGCAGTTTGAAATATTCATCGCGTGGCATGAGCCATTGCTTACGGAAGTATCCATCATACGATGGGATACCGCCAATGTTCACATGCTCTGGGTTCCAATCGGAGCCGTAGACTAATTCATCCTTTTGCAATTGAGACCAGCAGGTTGCCCACTGCACATCTGCGCCAGAGATATTGTACGAAGATGAATTGTCCCAGCCGACGATGACGGTCATGTTTGGGATGCCGCGTCGGGCAGATTCGCGCAGGAGGTAACGATCCATGCGCCAGCCGGGAGTCGAAGCGATGACCAAGTCGGGTTGGTATTTGTCGAAGAGGTCGGTATAAATTCCAGGGTCCGGCGTGAAGCGGTTTTGCATCCGCACTAAGAGTTTGCGCGCCCACGAAAAATTCCGCAGGAGGAGAATCATCAGCGCGGAGGGAATCCAAATGCCCAAGCGGAACTTCCAACCGTTCTCGCCCCACACTTCCCAAATGTGACTGTCCATGGCTTCGGTGTTGATGCGGCGCGAGCCGCCGACGCGGCGCAGGTAGGCGAGCAGCCATTGCAGGCGGGGCTGGAATGTAGTGGCGAATTTATTCGCTTGTTTTAAACGCAAGCCTTCAAAGGTTAATCCGTGACGCGCAAAACGTGAGGCGATTTTTTCTTTGGTTTCATCGTCGGTGAGGACGACGACTTCGACGCCCGCATCGAGCAAGGTCGAGACGACGTCGCTTTGCAGGAAGTAGATGATTGCCATGCCGTGGTCGGCGGAGATGAAGATTTTCATAGCGGATGTGAAGCGGATAAGCGGATGTGCTTCTTTCTTGGCTGGAAGTTTGATTTCATGCCGATGGATTTTACCCCTTTTAGTAATCGGCGGATTACCCTTTGCAGTGCTTCGCAAAATCCTGCATCACTCAGTTCATGGGCGAGTGAGGAATTTACATGTGCCAGTTAGGGCGTCCCGTGTGTTTGCCATGCCGTGGTCGGCGGAGATGAAAATTCGTTTGGTTATAAGTAGTGACTACTCTTTTAATATACAAAACTAGAAAATGGTTTCTTAGCATTACCATTGCACAGCAGAAAAGTCGACTTTTTCGTGAGGTAATAGAATATTCCTCTCTACCAAGTAGTTGATACCGTTTTGTTGGAACAATGGGCGGTTTGAAGAAGGGAAGCTATCAAGATAAGAAGCAATCTTCGCAGCCATAGGTCCTTGAATATAGGTTACCTTGTAATCGAGATTCGGCTTAAGTGGTGGCAAGTTGGCCGGCCAGGGAATTGCGCGTTTTTTTGACAAAGCATCCTTATCGAGAATTCGAGATGTTTCAGGATTTTCAACATATAACAATATCCTGTCAGGAGAATACGATTTCATTCCGTTTGGATGGTAATCATCTAAAAATTTTAACTGCGGTAGTACCGTATGGCATCCGAATTTCTGAAATCAGGGTCTGAAGTGTCGGCGTCAAGACAAAGGAGAAATTGGTCAGCCACAGACGACGCTCATCGACATTCAAACGAGCATATTGAGGAACCAAGTGCTGGCGCAGGCGAGTGAAGCCTATATTGCGAACTATATCAAAATCCAAGGCCAAAGGTTGCTGAGTGAGTTGGAGCGCTAATTGGCGACGAAGACTGCCGATTTGACTTGCCCGGAGCACAGTGCTCGACGACTGGGATTCAGTTGTTGGATCTGTTGGAGGAGAAGGCCATCTTCTGTCTCCCAAGTTGTCATCCAGGTGCGAAGGTCGGCCAAACGTTGAGCCACATCCATCTCCAAATCCAGCGTCAACGGCGGACTTCGAATTCCAGAGTATCCATTAGAGCATCTCCTGTAAGTCTTCGAGCAGGCGTGAACGCGCGTCCCATTTTCGGGCGCCGTCGGTAAGAGCTTGCTCCGACACCTGACGTTGGCCCGCCTCTATCTCTTGACGCTGAGCCGGAGCAAAGCTTGTTGGACGCCCTCGGCGGCGTTCTTTCAGTTGCTGCAATTTGCGCCGGATAAGCTTCTGCTCTGCCTGCCGTTGAGCGATTAGCTCCCACGCTTCCAAAAGGTGAATAAGCCACGAATGTGGGCGAGGCGTCTGCTGTGGATTGATTTGACTCCCCAGATCTTTGGCCAGTCTTAACTCCCACAAGCTGACTGGCTCATAGCGGCGTGAGGCAAACGTAGTTCTTTGGCATAGCCATCACCCAACCAATTCCCATGCTCGAATACGGCTACAGCGGCTGACGTCATCCGGGTCGTAGCGAAGATGGAAACGGCGACGGCGTCCATTGCGGTCGCGCCCCCGTAATCCGGCCAAACTTACATCCCAGTAGTGCAAACCAAAGAGAGAAAGACCGGTGTTTGCGGCTACCCGTATTCCGGGTGTAGGCCCCAAAAAGAGCGTTCCAGTTGGGGAGTAGAGGTGGCGGTACCGGCGTCATGAGTTGTAAACCCGTCAGCCACATCTCATGTGGAGTCAGGCCTTGCAACTCATGGTGGGGCGTGTGCATATAGTCGACTATCATCTGATGCACCAAGCGAATCACGTCACGGTACAACAGACAGGCCCCTTGGCTGGCGTTATGCCATCTACGCTGATGTGTTTGCAGGACAGCGCCTGGCAATAGCTCACGAAGACGACCAGACAGATTGCCAAAAAGCCGCTCCACTAAGCCACCATATCGTGCCTGGTAGGGTGGCCGGAAACGAGTTCCATCTGTGTATAGTGACCACCGCAGGCCAAAAACGCATACTAGATCCTCCAGCGAGAGACTATGGTGCGCCCATGCATTGTCCAGAAAGAGGCGATGGGGGATGCCATAACAGAGCCATGGTGAGGTCGATGCCAAAGCTGTCCAGGTCGGCCTTGGGCCAGATAGCATTGCGAAGACCACCCTGTATGCTCTCAATATTGGGCGACTCGTAAGACAGAAAGAGACCGGTAACGGCAGGACCACGAATAGGCATCGATGAACACCGTCAGCCATAGCCTTCCTAACAACTCACGGAATTCGTCGTCAACATGAAGGACATCCAGTTGGTAGTGGTCAGCGAACACGTATTGGAGTGGAAGAGAGGCTGTTTGAACGAAACGGTCAAAGAGCGGAAATTGGCATCCCATTCTTCCTTGCCATGGCGATAGATGTACGTCTGAACCCCGTCTCCGGTTGTGAGCCAAACCAGCTCGCATCGCCATAGAACCAAGCTCGAGACGGCAATTTGATCTGGGTCAAATGCTGTGCATATACCGAGTCACGCAGCAGATCGATCTCTTGGCGTCCATCGAGGAGGCGTTCGATGAGTTCATCACAGTCATCTGTCTGTTGAACGTTTATCCACCAACCTTGGTTGTGATGCCACAGTTGTTGGGCGATGTTATACACCGTTTGTGCACGCAATGGCGGATTGGTGCGGTAGAAGCGGCGCACAAGGGTGTCAAGGAAGTGCTGTGCGTTTGGGTCAATTTGTGTCTTGCCATAGGTGCTGCGACGCCGAGACGCCGCAATGAGAGCCCGGTCTCCGCCATTGGCCTGATAAATCCGACGGTAGAGATAGTAATTGCTCAAGGAAACAGGCGAAGACAGAGCCTGACACGCCTGTCGGGTGGCTTCCGTTAACGAAATGGTTGACAGGCGAGCAGGTGTCGTTGCCTGGGTTGGTCAATCTGTATCTGCACTGCTTCCACCGTCCGAATAATGCGGTCAGCATATCTGAGGAGAGAGTCCGGCAAAGTGGCAGCATCCACGACATGCTGCTGGGGGTGAAGGTCGTCAACAGGTGTTGCTTCGAATTCACTCCGGCTAGAGGCGAATTGCGCCGGTGACCCCGGATTGAACAATTCTGTCAGCGTGAACTGGTGTACGATTCCAGTGTCTGCGGAGCGGGCTTCAACCTGTAGGGGTGTGTGGGCATCCCAGCCAGTGATCTCAAACAGATGATCTTGCCATTGGATCCAGTGGCCG
>CAVSRF010000041.1:0-37280 GCA_963730175.1 uncultured Chloroflexia bacterium
GGTTTTCAAGCGCAACCACTGGCACTGGAACGAGTCCTCCCCGGAATGTCTTGCAGAACCCTACTATAACCTCGTCCCTCACAAGGAACAGGGTTTTCAAGCGCAACCACTGGCACTGGGCAGCGAGCTCCCGGAATGTCTTGCAGAACCCTACTATAACTGCGGTCGCCCATAATAATTTGCGATTGTGATCAAGTAGTTTTTCCAATTGATAATAAAAGAATGGTGAAGTGTCCCTCACCTCACCAAATAAATGACCGGGAGTGTATGCCGGTCATTTTCTGGTTCGATTTTTGTTGAGCGCCAAAAACATCCGAAGGTGTTATCTTGAGCTTGTCGAAGGGTTCAAAACTTTCGGGACATTAGCCTCCAACAAAGAAATCTTCAATAGGCGACTTGTAGGAAATGTTATCAATGGGAATTTTGGGTTTGGATTCTTCACAGACTCTATTCGATTCAACAGTCAGTCCGAAGATTTCGTCCACTTTGTTGTCGAATTTGACCGGCATCCATCAGATTACACATTCCGACACGCTCTGCGACACGCAGGGTCAACGTGGCATGAATATACTATGTTCATATTCAATCAATTCAAAACGGAGAGTAACCTTGAAAAACAAAATTTTATTGATTATGATGGCTGGTTTGCTTTTGATAAGCTTTGGCCGTGTGTGGAGTAGGAACTCTTACACCCGAACCCAAGCGACCTTCCAACCCTGGGGAGCAGGTGAGGAATTAATCTAACAGGCGATCCGGTTGCCGGCGGCATAGATTTATGGTATCCAATGTGCTCTTTGCCATGGGCAGGAAGGCAAGGGTGGAATGATAAACCGTGGCACAGTAGCTGGGACAGTTCCAGCCCTTAACCCATTAGGAGATAATTTATGGGATTTGATTTCAAAACTTTTGCCTACAATGTAGATCTTTTTATTGAACACGGTTCCATGCCCACTATGGCCGATGGCTTGCCCCCTCCTCCTCCGCTTCATATGGGACCCTATGGAGATATCGGTAGGTTACAGCCTCAGGAAATAGCAGATGTTATTGCATATATTTATCACCTGAATCAAAAATAGGCTGTCGTTTTGTCAGCTAATGGAGATGGGTTTTGAACAAATCAAACGATTGGCAAGTCTCGAGTAGCGTGGCTGAGATTCTTCGTGACACTGTTTTTGGTTCGACAATGATGGGAGAGTGGGACCAAAGACCGATAGCCCTTACAAATCCACAAGTGGGTGAACGTGTCTTGGATGTAGCTTGTGGTGTGGGCATGTTATCTCAAAGTAAGTAGCAAGTCGTTTTTATGAAGTTGCAGGTGGGCAGGGAGATTTACAGAAAGGTTAACGATTTTTCACAGAAGAATCGTTATGTTTGGTTCTACGGATACGCGATTACTGATTGAATGTAATTCCCCGTTTTGTGATGAATTATATTTTAGAGCTTTTTCAAAGCATGATACATCGTCAACAACGGTGTCCACTGCTTTTTGAATTGAAAGCCGTGTGATTTGAGATGCTCTTCCAATGCAGTCAATCCAAAATCGAAATCGGGATGTCCCCAGCGGAAGATGAAATCGAAGAACTTTAGGTCCATGCCACGTGGTTCTTCGAGGAAGAGACTGCCATTTGGTTTGAGCACGCGTGCGATTTCGTCAATGGCTTTGCGCCATTCAGGGATGTGATGCAGAACGCCGAAGATGATGACCACATCTTTGCTGTTGTTTGCGAATTGACTTAAGTCTGTCCCATCTTGAATAAGATATTGATATTGGGGATATTTCTGGCGGGCGATTGCGATCTGTTCTTCCATCACATCCAAGCCAATATAACTCTTGGGTTCAAGTTGATTCAATAAGTATCCGCCGTAACCATTCCCACAGCCTATTTCTAAAATATCTTTATCTTTTACATCCAAGCCAAGTCTTTTGAAGAGCGGCATTTCAAAGTATGTGTGTCCCCACCTGCGCCACAAGGTGTTCATCGCACGGAATTCAATATCAGAAAGTTTCATGCTGAAATTTTACTTCAATTGAAAAACGTCCCGAAGGCTTTAACCTTCGGGGCGTTTGGTTTATTCCAACTCCATGATCTTCAGCATCTCATCGTTATTGTCATACTTGAATTCTTCAAGTCCACGTTTTTGGGCTTCGGCTATTTCGGCGGCTTCTAGTTTTTTGATATCTTCTTTCATGACGATGGGCTTGCTGAGTCCTTTTAGTTTCGCCAACACACCATCCACATTTGTTTCGGTCGGCTGTTTGGTTTGCAGATATTGCATGACTGCTTTCGATGCGTTCGTGCCGTCCTTGCGGGCAATGCCCACCAAGCCTGAGCTTGCCTTGCGCGACCAGCCTCCAACGAAGATATCTTCAATGGGCGACTCGTAGGAATTTCCATCTATGGGGTAACGTGGATTTGGATTTTTCACGAACTCGTTCCACTCTGTCGGCAGACCGAAGGACTTGTCCACTTTATCGCCGATGGCGAAGACGACCGTCTCTACATCAAGCCGACGTTTGTTCCCGGTTCCTTTAGGTTTGGTGTCCCCGTTTTTTTCGATGAGGATGTTGTCTTCGATCTCGACTTGTGTGAGATTGCCATTCTCATCTCCGAACATTTGAACGGGAGATGCGAGAAACTCGAAGCGGAAACGCGTATCAGAGACTTTGGGCAAGGCTTTCGGGAGGGCTTCCAATATTGTGGCGCGACCAGCTTCCGGGTCCTGATTGACCGCTTTCATGATCGGGGTAACGCGCTGAATCTCGGCATCCAACGCGGCTTGATCCAAATTGTCAATTACGTATTCCATTTCCTTCTTTTCAAATTTCACTTCCATCGGTCCGCGGCGGACAATGGCAATGACTTCATCCACTTTTAGCTCGCGTGCAAAATAATGCGTGATGTCGAGCATCACGTTGCCCGCGCCGATGATTGCACAGCGCTTTCCAAAACGGAATTCCTTCTGGCTGTAGGGGGGAAGTTTGTTGTAATAATAGACGACATCCTTGGCATGATAAACGCCCTTGAAGTGTTCGCCGGGCAAGCCAAGCCACTTGGTTCCCTGCGCACCGGCAGTGACAAGGATGGCTTGAAAGCCAAGTGCGCGCAGATCGTCGAGCGTAAGATCGCCCTGCGTGCCGATGGTCACGTTGCCATAATAATCAAGGTTTGGAAGATCCATTACCTGGCGGAATTGCTTGCGCAAACCACTTTTCATTGTATGTTTGTTCGGGTATATTCCATATTCTGCAAGCCCGCCCGGTTTGATATCACGGTTGAACAGCGCAACGCGCACGCCCTGGTTCGCAAGTTCACGTGCGCCGAATAATCCTGCAGGTCCCGCACCGATTACGGCGACGAAATATTGATTGGTCACAATACCTCCTTGAAAATATGGCGAATAATTCTGGGCAAAAACTGTCAGATTATAGTCTCAAAGATAGACCTCTACAAGCAAAAATGATTAAATTTCGGTGAAGATAGCATAATCTTTTTATTAACTCCATCTTTAATCCATGGTCTTGATTTTATTTTACAAACGCGGACTGACATTTCAAGTGAGAAAAGTCATATATTGGAACGATTGGATTTAAGTGTGTGTTGAAGAAAAGCTGCTTCCAAATCTTATACTCTATGTTAAGATTGAACATCTGTTAGAGGAGGTCGTATGACGCAACCTGATTCAAATCAAAACGAAACCAGCAAGATGAAAAAACTATTGGCTGGCAGCACAGAGGATGTAACATCCCGTCTACCGCGTGCGGGTGGTTCGAGCGGGACCAAGGTGTCAAAACCTCTTCAAGCAGTCCCTGTTGCTTCCTCGCCATCTGCTCCGACACCTGATAAGCCCCGCCGCAAAATCCTTGAAACTTTTTGGACGATTGCCAGCGTTATATCGTTGACTGTTAATATCGGGGTGGTGATCGCTTTGCTGGTCCTTATGCAAATATTGGGCGGTCCAAAGGCAACACTCTCTTTTGCCCGGGGTCAGGCTTCGGGTTTATTGGGCGGGCTTTATAATAACTTCGTCAAAATGGATCAAGCCAGTATCAAAACCACCATCCATGTGGAGAAAGAAATCCCCGTTCAATTTAGTCTGAACGTCAGCGGTCCCACCGATGTGACCTTGAGCCAGGATGTGGCAATCAGCGGAGCATTGGTCACGGTCAATACCGGCGGTTTGAATATCAACAATGCACGTGCCAATATTGTGCTTCCCGCGGGCACGGTTTTGCCGATCAACATCCAAAATCTGGTTGTGCCGGTGGATCAAAAAGTATTGGCAGTATTGGACGTCCCCGTGGACATTCCATTGAATCAAACCGAGTTGCATGAACCCTTCGTTGGCTTACAGAAAGTAGTCGAACCATTTTATTGTATGTTCGAACCGCTCACAGTGGTAATAATATTTATGTTTGTCAAAAATGAGATCAGAAAGAACAGAGTCTAACCCTTCATGAAGAATTCCTTTAACGATAAAGACCCTCTCGAACGGACTTAAAGTCCTGCTCAAAGAGATACATACCGCGCCGCTCATTTCATCGTGGCTTTGGTATCGTGTCGGCTCACGCGACGAAGTGCAGGGACGAACGGGCATTTCACACTGGGTTGAGCACATGCAATTCAAGGGCACGCCACAATTCCCTGCGAACATTCTTGATAAATCCATCTCGCGCGAAGGCGGCTCATGGAACGCCATGACCTATTTCGATTGGACGGCTTACTACGAAACCATGCCTGCCGATAAGATCGATCTTGCGTTACGTCTTGAAGCTGATCGCATGGTCAATAGTCGGTTCGATGAGAAGGAAGTTGCCTCCGAGCGCACGGTCATTGTCTCTGAGCGTGAAGGTCATGAGAACGACCCTCTTTTTACTCTTGGCGAAGCAATGCAACAAACAGCCTTTCGTGTTCATCCATACCATCACGAAATCATTGGCGATATGGCTGACCTTCATACGATGACACGCGACGACCTATACTCTCATTACCGTTCGTTCTACATTCCGAATAACGCGGTCATGGCGGTGGCTGGGGACTTTGATACAAAAACGATGCTTGCCCGCATCAAAGAATTATTTGAACCGATCCCTGCCGGACCTGAACCAGCGCGGCTTACACGTCAAGAGCCTGTGCAGAATGGGGAGGTGAGACTTTCTGTAGAGGGACCGGGCGCCACATCCTACGTTCAGGTCTGCTACCGTTTCCCAGCCGCTTCTCACCCCGACTTTTTCCCGCTATTCGTGCTCGACAGTTTGTTGGCTGGACCCAGCAACCTCAACATGTTCAGCGGCGGCATCTCGAACAAGACATCGCGTCTCTACCGCGCGCTGGTGGATAAGGAATTTGTCGTTGGTGTCCATGGCGGGGCACAGGCGACAATCGATCCCTTCCTTTATACATTTACGATGACAATCCATCCCAAGCGAGCTCCTGAACAAGCTCTTGCCGCGTTGGACAAGGAAATTCAGCGAGTCAAAGACGAGAAAGTTTCAAAAGAAGAGATCAAACGTGCAATGAAACAAGCTCGGGCGATATTTGCATATGGAAGTGAGAATATTACCAATCAGGCATCCTGGCTGGGTTATGCGGAGATGTTTGCTGATTACAACTGGTTTGAAACATATCTCGAAAAACTTTCTACTGTCACAGCGAAGGATATCCAACGCGTGGCGAATGAATACTTCAAACCCCAAAGTCGTGTTGTTGGAACCTATGTGCCATTAGATGGGAAGGCTTAATCATGAATAATCATAAATCAGCCTTCCCAGGTCCCAAGGATATTTACCGCGAAGTTTTGCCAAACGGCATTACGGTCCTTACGCGTTCCAATTTCAATAGTCCATCCGTTGTCATCCGTGGATATTTCGACGCGGGCGCGTTGTTCGATACAGATGAGAAGCTGGGGCTTGCAGATTTTGTCACGTCCGCGCTGATGCGTGGGACAAAGAAAAATAGTTTTGACGAGATCTATCACAAAATGGAATCTGTCGGCGCGAGTTTGGGGTTCAGCACAGGTGTCCATAAATCTGGTTTTCATGGTCGTTCGCTTGTGGAAGACCTGCCTTTGTTGCTGGGTCTTCTGGCTGATGTGTTAACGCAACCCGCCTTTCCAAAAGTCGAGGTGGAAAAGCTACGTGCCCAAATACTAACTGGGCTTGCTATTCAAGCGGAAGATACGTCGGACATGGCTTCGATGGTGTTCGATGAAATTTTGTATAAGGGTCATCCTTATAGCCGACCTGAAGATGGACGCCCTGAGACAATCAAAAGAATTACGCGTGATGATCTGGTGAAATTCCACCGCGGGCATTATGGTCCACGTGGGATGGTGATCGCCATCGTCGGCGCGGTGGATGCGGAGAAAGCTGTCAGGCAGGTGAAACGTGCGTTGGGTGGGTGGCAGGTCAAAGGTCAGAAAGATGCGCTTGAACTTCCTGAGTTGAAGTTGCTTAAGAAGACGGTCAGTCGGCACCATAAGATCGCGGGCAAGTCACAGTCTGATCTTGTGATCGGTACGAACGGTCCGATGCGGCGCGATCCTGAATTTATGTCTGCATCGTTGGGAAATAATGTGCTGGGTCAGTTTGGCATGATGGGGCGGATCGGCGATGTGGTGCGTGAGAAATCGGGCTTGGCATATTATGCATATTCGAGTTTGAGCGCGGGGATCGGTCCCGGTTCATGGGAAGTGAGTGCGGGGGTAAGTCCGCAAAATGTGAAGAAGGCATCTGATTTGATCGTGACCGAGCTGAAACGATTTGTGGATGCCGGTGTAACAAAGGGTGAACTTGCTGATAGCAAGGCGAACTTTGTTGGACGACTGCCACTTTCATTTGAGTCGAATGGTGGCGTGGCGGGTGCTTTGTTAAATATCGAGCGGCATGATCTGGGTTTGGACTATTATCATCGCTATGCAGACCTTGTGAATGAAGTAACGCGGGAAGATGTGTTAAATACCGCACGCAAGTTTATTGACATCAATAAATTGGCAATCGCAGTTGCAGGTCCATAATGTTGTTGAGGACCGGTGTTGACCTGATCGAAATATCCCGTATCGAAGAGGTGGTGGCTCGCCACGGCAAACATTATCTCGAACGGATCTACACGCCTGCTGAATTAGAGCAATGCGGCAAGCGTACAGAATCGCTTGCCGGGCGGTTTGCGGCAAAAGAAGCTGTTGCTAAAGCATTGGGCTGTGGAATTGGCGATGTCATGTGGAAAGAGATCGAAGTGTTGGGTGACGAGCAAAATGCGCCCGTGTTGAAATTGCACGGCGCGGCTGAAAAAATGGCAAAAGAGATTGGGTTAACCACTTGGTCGGTGAGTATCAGCCACAGCCAGAGTCATTCGGTGGCGCTGGTTGTGATGATCGGTTAAAAAATCCTCCCGCGGGCCAGTTCCGCGGGAGGTGCAGGGACATGGACTCGACTAGTTCTTGTCCTCAATGCCAATCCAAATGTGACCCGGTAGTACAGGTCGGTAGGGGCGAACCGTGATCTTTTCCTCTTTTAATACAATATCTTTCAACATATTAGGATGAACCAAACACAGATCAGGAATTCGTCCATATTTTTTATGATAGTAATCCACTGCTTTTTGGATCTTGGTGTTTAATTCTGTTTGCGAGTTATCGAACCATAACATTCCAGTGTGCATATCTTCCTCCAATCCTAATCAATGGATGGCATCCAAAAGCGAAGCCAGTTGTTTCCTTCACGCATGGTAAATTCCGTGCGTGTCATCAGGGAGTTCAAATCGGCGCTTTCCGCATCCAGTCGGCGAATGTTTTGACTGCTTTGCACATTACCTAAAATACGCGTGCGAAAACTTTCGAGCCAGGGTGTCATGTTTTGTACGCGTTGTGAACTCAATGTAATGATGGGCCAAACGCGGCGGGCAGGTCCACGCAAAAGAAGCCAGCGCAGGTTTTGTACAGCGTCAAAGTCAAGTTTGGATACAGCTTCGAGATCGTCGAGTAAGAGCAAAACAGACTGAGAACTTGTTTTATTTCCATGCGCCCATGACGCAAGCGAAAGAATAAAATCTTCGGAAGACTTCTCGTAGTGGGGGAACACGCCAACATTATTTGGAATATCTTGCAGCCCGCTCCATTCATCGGGATGGCTGGTCACTACTCCGAATTGCAGTTCCTCTGGCTGATGCATTTTTTCTGCCGCATGAGCAATGGTTTGAAGAAACGCTGTTTTACCAGAGCCGGGGTCGCCAACAATCAACAAAGGTCCGGGAATTGGGTCATGTAAATTTAGGAGTACTGGAAGTCCGTCCGCCGCAACACCGAGGAATAGGGCTTCGCTGGGCATGGGTCCAAATTCAGCGAGGACTTCGTTCAAAGATGGCAGAGCAGGTACCGGCGAAATTTGACGCGCAGTTTCTATTTCCGGTTTAAGTTCGGCGTACGCTTCCAGCATTAGGGCGTAACGGTTGGTTTCTGTCATCTTTTCCTTTCTTAGAACAACTGTTCTAAATATACAGCTAAATGAATTTGATGTCAAGAGGTAGGTTTGAAGTGTGTAATTGATTTGTCATTCTTGACTATCAGGGTAAATCCTGCTAAACTATTGCCCAGCTCCCTCTGTGCGGGAGCAATTTAATTGTCTGTTGTACTCCCCATTAAGTAGGGGCTTTGGTATAATCCTCCTGCTTAACCGGGTGTGCCGACGTAGCTCAATCGGCAGAGCACCCGCCTTGTAAGCGGGAGGTTACGAGTTCGATTCTCGTCGTCGGCTCTACAAGCAAAGTTGATTGCGAAACATCGGCTGAGTTAACAAAATAATATATACATGCGGGCGGTTACCCAAGTGGCCAAAGGGGACTGACTGTAAATCAGTTGTCAGAAGACTTCGAAGGTTCGAATCCTTCACCGCCCACTCGTACCGGAAAACTTCCGGTACTACCGAGATGTTCTCGGCAGCACGTATTGCCCTCATAGCTCAGTTGGTAGAGCACACCCTTGGTAAGGGTGAGGTCATGGGTTCAAGTCCCATTGAGGGCTCAGTTGCTGAAAAGATCTATGTCTACTATAAAGGAGAAAAGGACATGGCGAAGGCGAAATTTGACAGGAGCAAGCCACATTTGAACGTAGGGACCATGGGACACATTGACCATGGAAAGACGACATTGACAGCGGCGATCACGAAAGTGGCAGGACTGGGCGGCAAGGGCGAATTCAAAGCCTACGACCAGATCGACAATGCCCCGGAAGAAAAAGCACGCGGCATTACGATCAACATTGCTCACGTGGAATATCAGACGGAAAAACGTCACTATGCCCACGTGGATATGCCCGGACACCGTGACTACATCAAGAACATGATCACCGGTGCGGCACAAGTGGACGGAGCCATCCTGGTGGTGGCAGCGCCCGACGGTCCGATGCCGCAGACTCGTGAACACGTTCTGCTGGCACGCCAGGTGGAAGTGCCAAGCATCGTGGTCTTTCTGAACAAAGTGGATCAGATGAACGATCCAGAACTACTCGAATTGGTCGAACTGGAATTGCGTGAATTGTTGAGCAGTTACGGTTTCCCCGGCGACACAACCCCGATCGTGCGAGGCAGTGCGAAAGAAGCATTGGACAGCACCAGCACCGACCCGAATGCACCCGAATACGAGTGCATAGTGGAGTTGTTGCGAGTGATCGATGAATACATCCCCGACCCGAAACGTGAGACGGACAAGCCGTTCATGATGGCGGTGGAAGATGTGTTCTCGATCAAGGGACGCGGCACAGTGGTAACTGGACGTGTAGACCGTGGTTCAGCCAAGAAGGGTGACCCGGTAGAGATCGTAGGTCTGCGCGAGACAAGATCATCGGTCATCACAGGCACGGAAATGTTCCACAAGGAACTGGACGAAGTGGTGGCAGGTGACAACGCAGGCATTCTGTTGCGCGGTATTGAGCGAGAAGATGTTGAGCGTGGACAGGTGTTAGCCAAGCCTGGGAGTGTGACACCGCACAAGAAGTTCTTGGCGCAGGTGTATGTGTTGAGGAAGGAAGAGGGTGGGCGGCACAAGGCATTCTTCACCGGCTATCGACCACAGTTCTACATCCGGACAATGGATGTGACGGGCAACATTACACTTCCTGAGGGAGTGGAGATGGTAATGCCTGGAGACGATGTGAACCTGACTGTCGAACTGATCGTACCTGTGGCATTGGAGCAGGGTTCGAAGTTCGCCATCCGTGAAGGCGGTCTGACCGTCGGCGCTGGTGTCGTTACCAAAATTATTGAATAGTAGAAAGTTGGTAAGTTAGTATGGCATCCAAGAAGAAAGATGTTCGACCGGTCATTACGCTTCAGTGCAATGATTGCAAAGAACGCAATTACACGACGGAGAAGAATCGTCGTAACGATCCGAACCGTCTTGAGTTCAGCAAGTTTTGCTCACGTTGCAAGAAACATACTTTGCATCGCGAAACAAAATAAGTATGAAAAGGTAGCGGCTGAAAAGTGCTTCTACCTTGCTTAGGCCAGTAGCTCAATTGGTAGAGCATTCGTCTCCAAAACGAACGGTTGTGGGTTCAAGTCCTGCCTGGCCTGCCTAAGCCATAACGCCGCTATATATGAAAGGCGGCGTTATAGCCGTAAGAATCTTGAAGGAGTTTATCTTGGCTGAGAAAGCAAAAAGCAAGAAACAAAACCCTATCCAGTTGTTCTTTCGCGAGACGACTGGTGAGCTTCGCAAAGTAACCTGGCCTACCTGGCCTGAAGCTCGTCAATTAACCATCATCGTACTTGCAGTGATGATTTTTATGGGCGTTCTGCTTGGTGTGACAGATGCAGGCGCCCGCCAGTTGTTAACCTTTTTTCTGGGTGCATAGCGAAACGGATTTGAGGTCCTAATGTCTTTGCAGGAACCGCAAGAACAATTTGAGCGCGAAACAGAAGATTCGATTGATGAATTGCAGGATGTATCGACCGAATCTCCGATCAACGGATTCCGACACACAAGCGGAATCTGTAAGCGTTTCTGCAAATGAAGATTCATCTTCCTCAAACAATTCTGATTCGACGGATAAGCCCGAACCTGTACGCGTCTCTTCTCCCGAAAAACTGTCCCCGTCTTCGGATGAGTCATCTCACATTGAGCCTTCTGATGGTCCGGGTTGGTATGTGATCCATTGTTATTCAGGTTATGAGAACAAAGTTCGCCATAACCTTGAACAACGTATTGAGACCATGGGTATGAAGGATATGATCTTCGATGTGGTCATTCCTACCCAGGAAGAGATCGAAGTTAAAGATGGCAAGCGCCGCACTGTTGAGCGACACATATTTCCAGGTTATGTTCTTGTCAACTTGCAATTGACTGAAGAGTCGTGGTATGTGGTACGTAATACACCAGGCGTAACCGGGTTCGTTGGAATGGGAAATAATCCCACTCCGTTACGTCCTGAAGAAGTTTCGCAGATTATCAAGCGCATGGAAGCTGATGCGCCGACTGTCAAGGTTACATATAAAGTTGGGGAGCGCGTCCGCATTGTTGATGGACCGTTCAATGATTTCCGTGGTATTGTTTCAGAGATCGATATGGAGCGTACCAAAGTTCGCGTGATGGTCTCATTCTTTGGACGTGAAACGCCTGTAGAGTTGGATTTCTTGCAGGTAGAAAAAGCTTAATTAAACAGTAACAGGCTGAGGCTTGAAAGGAAGCGTGTTCAAGTCCATAGTCTGAAACGGTGGGAGGGCGTCCCATAAAAATCGCCCGCTAAAACCACACCTGTTCCTGCGTCGCAGGTGCAGGCAAAGGAGTAAAAATGGCAAAGAAGTTTAAGGCAATTGTTCGTCTCCAGCTTGAAGCTGGAAAAGCTAATCCGGCACCTCCAGTGGGTCCGGCTTTGGCAGGTCATGGTATCAATATCATGGCTTTTTGTAAGGAGTACAACGCCCGCACATCAAATCGTCAGGGCGAGGTGCTTCCTGCTGAGATCACGGTATACACTGATGGTTCGTTCACGTTTGTACTGAAGACCTCCCCGGCAGCAGTCTTATTGCGTAAAGCTGCCAAGGTGGAAAAAGGGTCAGGCGTGCCGAACAAAGACAAGGTTGGCAAGGTGACACGTGCGCAAGTGAAGGAGATCGCTGAGTTGAAAATGAAGGATCTGAATGCGATCGATCTTGATGGCGCGATGAAGCAAATCGAAGGCACAGCCCGCTCGATGGGCATTAATGTGATCGAATAAATTTGTGGGAGGGTCACTTTGTGTGACCCGCTTGCACCACGGAGGATAAAATGGCTAAACACGGAAAAAAATATAATGCTGTTCTGGCAAAGGTGGATTTGGATAAGGAATATTCTTCGCGCGAAGCAGTTGCGCTCGCGAAGGAGACCAGTATCACCAAGTTCGATTCAACAGTTGAAGTTCACATGCGTACTGCGCTTGACCCTCGTCAAGCTGACCAACAGGTGCGTGATGTAGTTGTCCTGCCGCATGGTTTGGGTAAAACTGTGCGGGTGTTGGTTTTCGCACAAGGCGAAGGTGCCGCCGCAGCTCGATCTGCCGGCGCCGATATGGTTGCTGATGACGATGAGTCCTTGAAGAAGATCGAAGGCGGCGCGTTGGATTTCGATGTTGCAATTGCCACGCCTGATGCAATGGGTAAGGTAGGTCGTTTGGGTCGTGTTCTTGGTCCACGTGGACTTATGCCGAACCCGAAAGCGGGTACGGTTGTCAGTGCAGAGGATCTGCCGCGTGCAATCAATGAAGCGAAGGCTGGTCGTGTTGAATTTCGTTTGGATAAGACGGCGAATATTCATGTATCTGTTGGCAAGGTCTCATTTAGCGCTGATCAACTTTACGATAATTTCGCCGCATTGATGGATGCAGTGCACAAAGCACGCCCAACGGGCGCGAAGGGTGAGTACATCAAGCGTATCACTCTTACTACTACGATGGGTCCTGGGATAAAAGTGAATACCAGTGATACCCTCAAACTTGAGGTAACCGAGTAAAATTACTCGATAATCCTATGTAAGCCACTTCGCCGGTGAAGGCGGGTGTTCCTTTCGTAAAAGGAACTTAATATCCTGCTTAGGTGAAGACGAAAAGCAATTATCCCTCCTTTGGGGTTTGCCAAAAGTCTTTGCCTGTAAAGTGGCAAAGACTTTTTATTGAAAGGAGGTGAGTACCCTTTGGCAGTTTCAAAAGAACGTAAAGAAGAAACACTGGCAACCTATGCTGAGTGGTTGAAGAAAAGCCAGGCTGTGATTCTTGTGGAATATACTGGCGCGAAGATGAAAGACTTGGACGCTATCCGCGCTAAAATCCGTGAAACGGATGGTGAGTTCCACATTTTGAAGAATACACTGGCGCGCCGCGCTTTTGCAGATAGTGGCATGGATCTTCCCAGTGATTTTCTCGTGAAGAGCACGGCTGTATCGTTTGCTTTTACAGATCCCGCTTCAACCGCAAAAGCCTTGACTGATGCTTCGAAAGGCAAGGAGTTTGTAAAAGTTAAAGGCGGCTTCATGAGTGGACAGGTTTTAGATGTCGCTCAAGTCAAAGCTCTGTCTGATTTGCCGCCGTTGCCTGTGGTCCGTGCTCAGTTGTTGGGTGTGTTGCAAGCCCCGGCTGGAAAACTGGTCCGCACGATTGCCGAGCCGGCACGTGGTCTGGCAGCTGTTATCAAAGCTTTCTCTGAGAAAGCCCCAGCCGCGGCGTAATCGGCTCGGATATTACGCAATCAAAAAAATAAAACCACCTTTTGTGGTAATGGAGTAATAAACAATGTCTGAAAAGCTCGATAAAATTGTGGAAGAACTTTCCACACTCTCAGTCCTTGATGCGGCTGAATTGGTAAAAATGTTGGAAGAGAAGTGGGGCGTTTCTGCCGCTGCTCCTGTAGCGATGGCTATGCCTGGTGCTGCTGCCGCTGCCGCAGAGCCTGTGGAAGAAAAGACTGAGTTCGATGTCGTCATCAAGGATGCTGGTGCCAAGAAGATCGATGTCATCAAGGTCATCCGCAAGTTGACTCAGCTGGGACTCGGCGAAGCCAAGACCATGGCTGAAACCGCCGGAGCCAAGGTGTTGACTGGCGCAGGCAAGGATGCCGCTAACGATGCTAAGAAGCAGCTCGAAGAAGCCGGCGCTTCTGTTGTTCTAGAGTAATCCCCGTCTGGGTAATATCAAAAAAGACGGCTCATTAATGAGCCGTCTTTTTTGATTCAAAAAACTTTATGCGTTTATGCTGCTAATGGGCTATTCATTCTACGTATAACCATGACCACTTTACCGTTGATCTCCACTTGTTCATTTTTCTTCAGGAAGATCGGTTTCATGGTTGGGTTGGCAGGTTGAAGGCGGTAGCGGTCTTTTTCCTTATAGAAATACTTGAGGGTGTATTCGTCATTTACGCGAACAGCCACCATTTCACCGTTTTTCGCCTCTGAAGCAGGCTTCATGACAACAATATCGCCATCATTAATCATGGCGTCGATCATTGAATCCCCTTTTACTTCAAGAGCGTAAAGATCATTGCCTTTTTCTTTTGAAGGGAGCAGACTGCGGGCAACGTCCACCGCATCATATTCCTTGTCGTTCATATAGTTGATACCTGGTTCTGGAACCAGCATAAGGGGACCAGCTGCGATTGGACCGAGGATCGGTACATGAAGCATATCGCTTGCAACCTGGATGATCTCACTAACTTTGTCGGTCAGGCGTACGCCGCGTGAGACGCGATCATCACGTTCCACATATCCCATCTTCTCAAGTTGATCAAGATAATAGTTAACAACGGATGTAGACGAGATCTTGACCTTCTCGCCTATTTCGCGAATAGAAGGGGGGCGACCATAGTCATTCTGGTAGTTTGATAGGAACTCCAGCACCTTGATATGTTTTTCAGTAATCCCTTTACTTTTACGCACCATCATTTGTAGCTACCTCCTGCCAAGAAATATTGGCGTATATGGGCATTCTTCGCTCATTTGTGCTATGAATAATACCCGAACGCCTGTTCTGTGTCAAGGTGTATAAACATGAATTTTGTTTGGATGGCTACAGTACGGTCAGGTCAAAGCGAGGAAACTCTCCGTTGTAATGGATGCAGGTATTCGTGAGTTTGAGGCGAAGCGACTGTCGAAAATTAATGCATTTTTCGCTAAATTTCAATGATTAATCTCTAAAAGTAAATATGATTGCAGAAATGTGAGAAATATTGATTTTAATCTTGACATTTGTGAATTAATGTTTATAATCCATTTAGAATTTGAAATAAAATATAAGTATTTAGCAATAATTTTCAAACCAAGCTCAGATCGCCTGAAGGATGAAATGTCTTTGGTTGAAAGAGATAGATTTATCTTTGGAGGATTGTATGTACCCTGCACCTACTCGTTGTCCAGTTTGTCGTTCTGAATTGACTGTTGCCCGCCTGGTTTGCACATCATGTGACACTTCTATTGAAGGGCGGTTTACCGGCGGTCCATTTGCTCATTTAACAGCCGAACATTTGGATTTCATCGTGACCTTTGTCCGCTGTGAGGGCAAGATTAACCGTATGGAGCAGGAACTTGAGCTTTCCTATCCGACGATTCGAAACCGTTTGCATGAAGTGATCCGTGCGCTTGGCTTTGAACCCGGCAAGGAGGAAATCGTTGAAGTCAGCGCGGAGAAGAGAAGTTCTGTGTTGGAAGAATTGGAAGCAGGGAGACTTCTCAGCTGATGAAGCGATGCGCATCTTGCGCGGTGAGGAGTAGCTATGTCCAGAACAATTTCCGCTGGTAAATCTCCCAGAATTAAAGTGGATGCCATTAGTGGTGATCTCAGTGTTGTAGGCTGGGATGGGACCGATATTCTGGTAAAGGGCGATGATGACGAACTGAGCCTTGAGCAGAATGGAGAGGAGATCACCCTTTCATGCAGTGGCGATCTTTCCTTGCGTGTCCCGAAAGCATCTTCATTTGAATTCAAATTAATTGGCGGAGACGCCTCCATTCGTGGCGTACTGGGTGGAATCGAATTACTGGACGTCAGCGGCGATCTTTCCATCCGAGATGTTGGTCCTGTTTCGATTGATACGATCAAAGCTGACCTCAGTCTGCGCGGCGCAAAAGGAAATCTCTATGTGAAGAACGCGCACGGTGACGTGTCCATTCGGGATGTTGATGGTAATGTGTCACTGGACTCGGTTGCCGATGATCTTGCCTTGCGCGGTGCAGCGCGGCAATATAAAGGTCAATGTAGGGGAGGATGTGATCGTTTATCTTGACCCCAAAGCAGATGGCGCCTATTCAATTGTGGCGGGTGATGATATTTTGCTTGTGTTGCCACCAAATGCCAATGCGACTCTTTCCATCCATGGCGATGAAATAGATTTTGATTGGCCCGGTGTCGAGCCCGACGAAGATTCAACAGAGCGTGTTGTTGTGCTTGGTGATGGCTCTGCAAATATCTCATTAAGTGCAGGCGGCGATGTGCGGGTGAGCGACCGCGCCGACGCAGGTGAATATGCCGAAGAGTTCGGGAACTTTGCAGGTTTGAATTTTGATTGGTCTGGTTTCGGTGAAATGATCTCGCGTAAAGTGGAACGGGCTACTTCACAAGCAGCGAGGCGCGCTGAGGAAGCTGCCCGCCGTGCAGAACGTCATGCAGAACGTCACGCGCGCAAGTGGAAGGCAAATGTGAACGTAGGACGATGGAATTGGGATATCGGTCCTAATGGGGTGGTCACTCCGCCAACGCCTCCAGTACCTCCCTCCGAGCCAGTGGCTGAGGAGGAGCGCATGGCGATCTTGAAAATGTTGCAGGAAAAGAAAATTACTGCGGCACAGGCGGAAGAGTTGCTCTCCGCGTTGGAAGGAGGTAAGTAATGTCTTCTGAGGAACGAAAGAAAATTTTACAAATGGTGGAGGAGGGGAAGCTCTCTGCCGATGAAGCCGCAAGTCTAATGCGCGCACTTGAAGATAATGGAGACGCGGCTGAGGCTGAGGTGGAAGTTTTCGAAACAGAATCAAGTTCCGGCTTTGAAGGAGGCGAGACGTCTGCTCCTGAGTTTGAAAATGTCAAGGCACGGGCGCGTCGCTTTGCGATGATTCCCTTGTGGGTGGGCGTCTTCATTGCGGTTTTAAGCGCGTGGGGCATTTTTACAATCCAACAAAACGCTGGCGTTAATTTCTGGTTTTTCTGTTTATTGTTTCCGCTGATGCTGGGGGTGTTGTTGATCGCGCTGGGCGCTGGTGGACCCGACTCGAAATGGCTTTATGTGAATGTGGATCGCCGCGAGGCGCATGATGGACCGAGGAATATTACGTTTGGTTTTCCCATCCCTTTTGGATTGACCGCATGGTTCCTGCGAACTTTTGGACATAACATACATGGTATGAGAAACACCAACGTGGATGATATTATCCAGGTGTTGGATGCAACAGGTAAATCAGGCGAGCCGTTTATTGTCAATGTGAACGACGATGAAGATGGCGAGCATGTGCAAGTTTATATTGGGTAAAGAGGTGTGAGATGGCTAGCTCTGAAGAACGAATGAAGATATTGAAGATGATCGAAGAAGGGAAGCTCAGCGCAGAAGAGGGGACGAAACTGCTGGCGGCTTTATCGGAGCGACGTGGACCCACTCCGCCTCGCGCTCCGGGGATGCCTGGTGCGCCGCGCTGGTTGCGGATTCGCGTAACGGATGTTCGCTCTGGCCGCTCGAAAGCGTCGGTGCAGATTCCCCTTGCGTTGGTGGACGCTGGTATGAAGATCGGCGCGCACTTTGCCCCTGAGGTGGAAGGCGTGAATATGTCCAATGTGATGGATGCTGTGCGTTCCGGAATGACGGGCAAGATCATTGACGTCACCGATGAAGAGGACGGGGAGCACGTAGAGATTTATGTGGAGTAGCTGCCAAGCAAACACATGATCCACGTGAAGAAGGTCAAACAGCCCTCATACTTGAGGGCTGTTTGACCTTTTATGTTAGGAGGATTGAAACTGTTATTTCACCAGGTCGTTCATCAGTTCCATCGGGACGATTGCAGCACCGACAATACCGGGACCTGTATGTACACCAAGTACCGGAGAAATCCGTTGAACTTCTATTTTTGCTACATTCAATTTCTGCTTGAACTCATTAGCTAGTATGTCCGCTTTTTCGGCAAAACGACCATGCAGCATTGTGACCCACACGGGGGTCTTGCCATATTTTTCCGCGAGGTAGTCTGCAATCGCAGTCATGGATTTGTTCAGTGTGCGCCCGTTTGAAACAGTGCTGTATTTGCCATCTGTGTCCACGCGGATAACAGGTTTGAGACTGAGTAACGCGCCTGCCAGTGCCTTCACGCGTCCGATACGACCGCCACGTGCAAGATATTCCAATGTGTCAAGCGTGTAGATCACTTCGGTCTTTTCGCGGATTCTTTCCAGCCGTTCCTGGATTTTGTCCATCGCCCAGCCTGCTTTGCATGCAAATGCTGCGGCTAATACCTGAAAGCGTTCACCGCCTGAGAGGGTGAGTGTGTCCCAGTACTTGACATTTGCGTCCGCTTTCACCTGCTCGCCGCCATCGCGGGCAGAGTTGATCGTTCCGCTAAGACCAGACGAAATATGAATGGAGAGAATATTCTTTTCCACCTGTGACAGTTTGTGATAGATCTCGGCAAATATCCCACTGGATGGTTGTGCTGTGGTCGGAATCTGTGGTCGCATGGCTTCAAGGCGATTGTAGAAATCATCGGCAGATATTTCTGTGGAATCTACTTCGCCTTCGGGGAATTGAATGAAGAGCGGTGCCTGTACAACTCCCAGGTTTTCAAGTTCTTCAGCATACATATCTGCCGCGCAGTCGGTTACGATTTTCATATCATTTTCCTTTTCTATTATCTTTTGTTATTGCAAATGCCTTTGGTTGCAAAACCACTTCACAATACCTGTAGGCTTTTATATGAGCGACCATGAATGACATCCAATGCATATGGTTATGTATTACCTCATTTTTTTAACAGACTATTGACCAGCATATTTGTGCTGTCGCGCGCCACCTTCTCCCATTTTGCGCCTTTGGGGTCGAGCAGACTTTGCAACAGTAATCCCATGGCGGTGGAGATAATCATGCGTGACGTCAGCTCGGCGTCTACTTCAACAAATGAACCTTCGTCCACGCCTTTCTTGATAAGCGATGTGAAATACTTGTGATAGCGACGATAGGGGGTAATGCTTACTTCCCATATCTTTTTGTCCCGGCTGGCTTGTAACCAGAATTCCAGGAACATTGGTAAGCCATCGCCTGCAGTCTCAAAAATATAAGGAAAGGCTTCAGTCATTTGCATGAAGGTTTCAGGAGCGGTCAGGTCCTTCGATGCCTCGATGGCATCGTCTATGGTTTGTAACCATCCATCGAGCAGGACAAGGAAAAGCGCCTGTTTGCTCTTGTAATGATGATAGAACGCACCTTTGCTGAGACCTGCTTCCTCGCAAATATCATCTACACTGGCTTTGTTGTAGCCGCTGGTTGAGAACAGCTTGATGGCAGATTCTAAAATTTTTGTTCGGGTCTCTTCACTACGTTGTTGCATATTTTCCTTGTTTTCCTCTTCTGACAGGAAAGAGGTTTGGGATGATATAAAAACCGACCAGTCGGTTTGTTTTTACTCTCTAAATATTGCGTTGTCAAGATGATGAAAATCACACAATTGTTAAATCAAATGAGACGGCGAGAGCCGTCTCATTTGATTGTTTCGATGCGAATATGGTCTCGCTTACTGCGGTTTATATGCTGTGATCTTTGCGCTATAAACTGCTTTATATACATCTTCACGTGGATATTTATCCACGTTCAGTTTCATGTCGTCAAGCGCGGCATCAACTGTTTCCTTGTCGAAGAATATCGGTGTGACCGAAACATTTGTAAAGCCGACTGCCTCCATCATGCCAATGTATTCGTTCGCTTCCACAGCGCCTGCTACGCATCCTGCCCATGCGCTCAGACTTTTCTTTACCTCCCCTGGCAATTCACCATCGGTAACGATATCTGAAACTGCGAGTTTGCCTCCCGGCTTCAAAACGCGGAAAGTCTCTGCGAACACTTTTGATTTATCCGGCGATAGGTTGATGACACAATTCGAGATGATGACATCCACAGTGTTCGATTCAACGGGTAGTTCTTCGATATATCCTTGACGGAACTCCACATTGGATATGTTCAACCGCTTCGCACTACCCCGAGCCCGCTCCAACATCTCAGGAGTCATATCCACGCCGATAACGTGTCCCGTCTCGCCGACCTTCTTCGCGGCGAAGAAACAATCAAGTCCCGCGCCGGAGCCAAGATCAAGGACGGTTTGTCCGGGTTGCAGGGACGCCAGCGTGATCGGGTCGCCGCATCCATAGCTGATGGCGGATTCGCCTTCAGGGAGGGTGGCAAGTAGATCTTCAGGGTAGAGCTTGCTGTCGGTGGAGCAACAGTTATCGGGTCCGCAACAGGACGCGTTGCTTTTTATCCGCTCTGCATAATGTTCGCGGACAACTTCATGAATGGGGGTGAGGGGTTGAGTCATTTGAATCTCCTTTATATAGATGATTGTCTATGGATTTGAATAAAAAAATTTGTATGAGTGCTCTCTGCCCATCAAAAGATGAACAGAGATTTATGATCAGCAGCAACCGCCACCGCCGCAACAACCGCTTTCACATTCTTCACAACCGCAATCGTTGTTTAGTACATTCAATTCGTTCATGGCTTTCACCTCCTTTCAAATAGACACTTGTCTATGAATTAGGGCAAAAAAAGAGACGGTCACGCGTTGACAACTTTTATGACCGCTTCTGTTGCCTTCTCCTCAGGCGCAAATTTCAACATGATCTGTCCACAGCAAACCGCGATGTGTTCCTGGTTGAGGCTATAAAAAGTTTGCTTGCCTTCTTCGCGAATGTTCACGAGATCGGCATCGCGCAAAATGGCGAGGTGATGCGAGATGGTGGGTTGCGAGAAGCCGATCTTTTCAACGATCTCGTTGACGGAAAGCCAGCAACAACAACACTCGCTCATGATCTTCTGGCGGGTGTCATCAGCAATGGCTTTCGCAAAGAGGACAGGATTGAATTTCATACTGTTTATTATATAGACGTTTGTCTATTTGTCAAGAGAGAAAAACAGACCTGGCAGGGCTTTGTCTTTACAGGAGTTAATTGAACTTCTGTGGTGTTGAATATACTGTATGAAAAAACATAAGCCCCGAAGTAAGGCGAGGCTTATGTTTTTCTTTTAAAGATATTGATTAATTACCGAGTGGTGGATCAGTAAAGTAGGTTCCGAATTGATCCTTAACAAGGAGCCAACCCGTGGAATATCCTTTTGCAGGCGGGCTGATCTTGACCTGTACCCAAACCTTCCACTTTTTATCGATGAAAATGGAACCTGGTTTGTACTGCCAACTTGTCTTGTCGAGCGCCGACGCAATGATCGTCCCGCCAGGTTCGCTACGAACATACATCCCATTTCCATAGGCGATTTTCAAGGTCGAATAGGAATCATTGGAAGGAGGTGGATTATTGGGATACGGGTGATGATGGTGGTCTGTAGGTGGCGGGACATTAACGCCTGCAGGTACATTGATGACCTGACCGACGTAGATCAAATTCGGATTTTGTATCTGTGGATTTACAGCCAAAAGATTGCTTAGGCTGGTATTCCCTCTTGCCGCAATTTTCTCAAGGGTATCTCCATATTGCACCACATACGTGCTGGAAGCTGGTGGATATCCAGGAGTATATCCCGTTGGGATGTAGAGTACCTGTCCTGCGTACAGCCACCAACCGAGCCCGGGGTTGGCGGCGCGGATGGCATCCACCGTGGTGTCACATTGCAGTGCGATGCCGCTTAGTGTATCGCCCCATTGCACGGTGAGGTAATTAGGGCATTTGGACCAAGCCAATGCTCCACCCGTTGAGGCAAAGGAGGTAATAAGGAGTGCTGTAATGACGATCAATTGGAAGAATTTTGTGCTTTTCATTGAGACCTCTTAATCGCTTCGTGGTGTTTAATCATAGGATACTCAAAAAACAACTCTTGTCAATGGGTGGGTGGATAAATTGATCCTGTTCAGCCTGCTCGGTAATTTATTGTCACGTTTTTGCAATTCCTCCTAAACGATCATGCCTAGTTTTGCTGTGGCGGTAATACATTAAGATAGATTTCACCCTTCGTTGCGCCGCGCGACACTGTGATGGTCCAACACCCAGGTTCTGGAAAATTGAAGCCCGTTCCATATTCAACGCCCGGACGTTGCCAACTGGAACTTTCATGATATTCGGGTCCCCAGATTGGGAGGGTGGTTATTCCGTTTTCATGTTGGGCTTGCACAGTGAACTCCCCGCCGATTCCGGTGATCCTCCAGACAAATTTCAGATCCTCATTTGCATGTGCTTTGTTGAAAAATAACAATGCCCACAGCTCACCATCTGAATCCATCGTTCCCTTAATTTCAGGGGGGGAATTATCGGATTGCTGAATCTGGGAAGGTTGGCAGGCGGGATGTGTTGCGGTTGAAGAAATTTCAACGCGGTTGGATTGCGGAGCACATGCCACTAGAAGAATCGAAATAACGATAAATAGAGTTAATTTATACACATTCATTCGCAAGCGTAATTATACATTCATGAGCTCATATGTGATAGCTTGAGCTCTTGCTAAAAGCATTTCCCAACGGGCTCTTGTATATTCATTGAAAGATTAAAGAACACTAATAGTGATCTACTTTTTGGATAAGAATTGACAATGGTATACTAAAAAAATATAGTATTAGTGGGCAGATATAGACTTTGGTTAGCATAAAAATATATGTAAGATGCTATTGTTTTGGATTAGAAGCGGCATAACCCGGGTGGATACGAGTGATAATACATACATTATGTATGTCACAATGCTGTATCTGTCCTTGAACAGATGTATAACGTCAACAGCTAATTAGTGAGAGATAAAATGTCACGTTCACTTTGGATTAGGATTGGGATCGGTCTGTTATTTCTGGCGGGAGCCGCGGCGCTATATCAATTTATAGCTTCGCGTGTTCAGCCTTTGCCAGTTTATATGCCGCTTCCTGAAGTGACCTTAACCGATCAGGACGGACAGCCTTTTGATTTGAATCAGACGCGCGGCAAGGTGACTGTGGTCAGTCCCATTTACACTCATTGCCCTGATATCTGTCCGGTTACTACCGCGAAAATGAAGCAGATTCAAGATCGTATTCAAAGTGCTGGTTTGAAGGACAAGGTCCAATTGGTTACGTTCACGGTCGACCCTGAGCGTGACAGTCCAGATGTACTCAAGCGTTTCTCTGGTCTTTACCACATGGATCCAAGTAACTGGGTCTTTCTCACAGGAACGTCCGATCAAATCGACATCTTGATAAAAGGCTTAAGCCTTTATGTGGAGCGCGTCTATTATATTGACGGTACGCCCGTACCTGAAGCGTCACTTCCCAACCCCGAAGCGGATACTCCTTATTTGGTCAATCATACCGATCGCCTGTTCCTGGTCGACCGTCAGGGAAACGTTCGCGCCCTTCCCCCCGGAAGCCGCACGGACATTGATAATGCTATGCAATTAATCAAACAACTTGTAAATGAGAAAAAATAGTGGAGGTTGATAATGTATCGTAAGTTTCTTGTTTTTTGTGGGGTAATGTTAATGCTTACTGCTTGCACAACGTCCACAGCTACGGGTCCCAAAATTCACGTGGAAAGCGCCTGGGCTCGTCCTGCTGCTGTAGGTTCAATGGACATGACAAGTAGCACGCCAGAAACACAGAACATGCCTGGGATGTCTGGGAGTGAAACGAACAGCGCCGTGTATTTTGTGATCGTGAATGATGGTGGTGAAATGGATACGTTGGTCGGCGCCGCCAGCGATGTTGCGGCTTCTGCAGAAGTCCATGAGACGAAGATCGAAAATGATATTGCACAAATGGTGCCCATCACACACGTGGATATTCCAGCACATGGTCGTATCGAATTTAAACCTCTCAGCTATCATATGATGCTGGTTGGGTTGACGCAAGATCTAAAAGAAGGAGAGTCAATAAAAGTCACATTGTTTTTTAAAAAGAGCGGTACGATCACGCTCGATGTGCCGGTTCGACAAGGGCAATAAGCAGGAAGTGTAATGATTTCGAATTTGTTTATCGTTTTGTTGGCGATCCTGGGAATCTATTTTCTAGCAATGAGTCGAATTGCCAGCCAGTTGCCGGTCTCTCGTCAGCGGCGGCATCTTGGAAGTTTCATTCTGGGGCTGTTGGTGATACTGGTTGTATTTATCCCGTCTCCAGATCTATTAGGCCCTGACCATCGCTTTACGGTGAGCATGGGACAGATGTTGCTCGCAATTGACCTGGGACCTCTCCTGCTGTTCTCCGGTATCCCAGAGATGCTTCTACAGCCCCTCCAGAAATGGGATGCATTGATGCGTAATCTGGCAAAGCCACTGCTGGTGGGATTTGCCAGTGCTGCCATTCTATTTGGCTGGTTCGTCCCTGTTTTGTTTGAAGCCGCTTCAAGCAGTCTGCCCCTGTGGATTTTTAAGCAGGTGCTATTTGTGATTTCCGGTCTCTTATTATGGTTACCTGTCGCGGGACCATTATCCATATGGAAACCGACTTATCCGATACAGCTTGTCTATCTGTTTCTCATGCGCGCTCCCATGATGCTATTAGGAATTATGTTTACGTTTGCGGACAAATTGATCTATACCTCGCGCTCCTTCTCCCTCGAGATTTGTGCGCCCTCCTCGCTCTCTGACCAACAAGCAGGCGGGTTGGTGATATGGATTGTAGGAGGGCTGATCATATTTGCCATTTTCTCACTGGTACTCTTTCGCTTTTTCGGAGCGGACAATGTCGCAGAACATTAGGTGGCACAATCCAAGCTTTTGCATTATTCGATTGAAGCACATGTAAGTCCGGATTTCGTTAAAGTGTTTGTGTAAGAAAAACCTTATTTCTATTTTGCCAAAGGAGATTATTATGAACTATTCCCGCGGAGTGAACCTGATGAACAAAAAGATCGTATTACCAGCTTGCCTCGTCGTGTTGTTTCTCTTGATCCTCAATTTCCAGAACGTTTTTGCACACGAGGCTATCAATGTGGGTGATTATCAAATCGAGATCGGTTGGGTCACCGAGCCGGCGGTTGCGGGACAGATGAATGCCGTTGTGGTCAACGTCACTACGGCGGATGAAGCGCCTGTGGAAAATGTCTCTGATTTGGTCGTGAGTGTCGAATATGGAGGTCAAAGCAAGACTCTCACATTGCAGCCTTTGGGAGAAGATACTCCCGGTCAATTTGTTGCTCCCATTCTCCCCGCCATTCCGGGACAATACACTATAAAGCTGGGTGGCAAATTGGGAGATACAGCCGTATCTGCTGAAGTGCAGCCAGAAGCGGTCAAGGTTCCCGAAACGATCCAATTCCCTCTTGTTGAGGCTTCATCGCAAAGTTCCGGGCTGGGCGTGACAGGTTGGTTGTCCATCCTGGGCGTTGTCCTTGGCTTGGCTGGATTTGGGATGGGCTTTATGGCTCTTCGTAAGAATTGTTAGAGAATCCTTTTCCATCGACAGCTTCGATCTACTATGAAAATACAAAAGCGGATATTCTGGCTGATCGCGATAATCGCACTCTACTGTGTATGGGCGGTTGTGCCAGTGTCTGCACATGCTGAGTTATTACGTTCCATTCCAGAGTCAAATGCGATTCTTGTTCAATCACCTCCACAAGTCGAGCTTTTATTTAGCGAGCCGTTGGAATCGAAACTCAGCACCATAAAAGTCTACAACACAAACGGCGAGGTCGTTGATGCGGGGGATTCGGGTGTTGATGCCTCTAATTCCGAACGGATGATCGTCTCATTGCCATCGCTTCCAGACGGCGTATATTCTGTTGCATGGCAGGTCGTTTCGCAGATCGATGGTCACCAAACCGTGGGGAGTTTTCCTTTTGCAGTTGGAAAAATAGATGCTTCCACACTTCCAGCCGAAGAACAGACAAGTACCAACCTTCCGATCAGCGCGTTGATCGCCAAATGGCTATTGCTTGCTTGTGTGGCTGTGCTCGCCGGTCAATTCACATCCATATTTTTTATTTGGGATTTTGCACTACGGTCAAACAAAGAAGAACCAGGGTTGTCCGATCGTTTATCCTTGAATTGGGATCGGATATATACGATCGGTTTATTTGGCGCACTTTTCGCAATTGGGCTGGGCGTGTTAGCACAGGCGGGTCAGACAACGGGGCATGAGCTTGCTTTTCCCTGGTCGAAAGAGACAGGGCAAGTATTGGCAGAGACTCGTTTCGGAGTCGATCTGGCTGGTTCGAATGGTTCTCGTGTTAATCGGGTTATGGCTGGTACGAAGTCGTACAGCCACGTGGAAACACCCCGCTCGATTTGTCGTGGGGCTGGCTTTATTGTTGACGATCAGCTTCACAAGTCACGCGGCGACCGAAATCCATCCCTTGTTACCTGTAGGAAGCGACTGGTTCCACTTGATCGGGATGGCTTTCTGGTTTGGTGGACTCGTCCATCTCATCATCGGGTTGGCGATCCTCCGTAAAGTGGGGGGGCGATTGCGAACCGACATAACGTACTCGGTGGCGAGACGATTCTCAATGATGGCGCTTCCAAGTGTTGGAGTTTTGGGTCTGACGGGAATCTATTCTGCTGTGTTGCGTGTCGGTTCCATATCCGCGCTTCTTGATACCCTATACGGTCATGCACTGCTTTTCAAACAAATATTTGTTGCCGCCCTTTTGTTGATCGCGGCTGTCAATCTCCTGATCATTTCCCCCGGACTTCATCGTGACAGCCTGCAGGATGTTCCCAACTCACCGTCCTTTCGACGCTTTGGAAAGACCGTTCTTACCGAAATTGTACTTGCTTGCTTTCTACTGGCCTCTGTCACGCTGATGACTTATCTGCCTCCCGCCAAAACCCTGCCTCCCAAAACAACTCTAACCGGAACCATAAACGTGGATGACATCAAGATCGCGCTATCCATCTCGCCGGGATTGGTCGGTCAAAACGATTTGACCGTGCAATTGACTCCTGCTAAATTGACCCAATCAGTGAAGAAGGTGTCTCTGTCCTTTATCCCTGTGGGGTCTAATGTTCCACCCTCTGAAATTCAATTGACCGATCAGGGCAATGGTATATTCACAGCCAGTGGGTCAAATCTCAGTTTCTCAGGACGCTGGTTGGTTGAAGTGACCGTGCAACGCGAAATCTAAATTCGATGCCATTGTCACCTTTGATTTCAATGTCCCGCAGCCCGGCTTCGCCGAGTTGGATAAGCCTTCCAACCTCCCTCAGATCTCGTTGAGCTTGATCATCCTGATCGTGTTGTTGTTTGGGCTTAACTTTTATACCTGGATGAGAAACCCCGCTTAGTGTTCCGGATCGAATCCCAAATTTTTCGCAATGATTCCATCGATGACGCGCTTCGGTAATAGGCTCTGAATAAAGTGACCGATGGGGTTGCCGGGAACGACCGCATAACGGACGCGTGGCTTGGATGTGGTCAACGCGCTGCAAAACAACCTCGCCGACCTTTTCCGGTGGGTAGCCCTTTCTACCATTTCCGATCGCATATTTCTGCATACGTTTGACGGCACTTGGCATATTCAGTTTTTTCATAGGGTGATGTATCCATGCTTTCAGCCTTATCCCAAATGGGAGTTGCCACCGCCCCGGGACCAACGATGATGACATCGATCCCGTAAAGCATGAGTTCCAGTCTGAGACATTCGGAAAATCCCTCCAAGGCATGTTTCGACGCGACGTATGCGCCAAGAAATGGACTGCCTCTTTTCCCTCCCACCGAACTGATATTGATGATACGCCCGGGCTTTCCACGCAGGGAGTGATCACTACCCAGCAGGGGAGTAAATGCCTGCGTGACGATTAACTGTCCGATCAGATTGATTTCCATTTGCTTTCTAAAATCATCGATAGGTTGATGCATCAGCGGCGCAGGGACGGCAACGCCCGCATTGTTCACAAGCCCGAACAGGGTCTCGCCATTCAGTTGTTCACGAACTTTCTGCGCCGCGGCGTGAACGCCCGCTTCATCTGTGATATCAAAGATCAACGGGACGAAGTTCTCTCCAAACTCTTTCGCTAATCGCTCCGCATCCTCTTTTTTGCGCACACTGCCAAAGACTCGAAATTCATGCTGAATCAGAACTTTTAGAATTCCCCATCCAATACCTGTGGAAACACCAGTAACAACTACGCTTTGCATAAATCACTCCTTGCAATAAAGATCGAACCACCATTAAGAAATTATATTGCAACTCAATTTTACTCTTACCGATAAGCTTTTTAGGAAATCAGGGTTATTTGGATTGAAGCTCCCTCACATGCATAAACTCCTCCAAATACAACCAGACTTTAAGTTGTTGTATCTGGAGGATGTATTGATTTTTGTTCAGCCTGCTGCTATCTGTTCTTCCGCCGTTAGCTTCTGTTTCTTTGGTTCCCAATTTGCGATGGCAAGACTGATAATAATCAGGGCGGCGCCTGCAATGACCTGCCATGTCAGTTGTTCGTGCAAAAATGTGACACCGAGAATCACACCTCCCAATGGGAACAGATAGGTGACCATGGTCGTTCGCGTCGGTCCGATCTCGTGGATCAGATGAAAAAGCATGACGAAGGCGAGACCTGAACCGAGCACGCCCATGAACAACAAGGCGACCCAGGTGATTCCCAATTGTGGGATCTTTACAGGGCTTTCGAAAATCAGCGCGCCCAGCCACATGGTTACACTGGCAGAGACCAGAGGTCCGGCGCTTCTCATGATTCCGGGAGTATCCACCGTCGTCTTGCGGATGTAGATCGAGCTGACAGCGTAAAAGACCGAAGCCACAATGACCGCGAGCTGTCCAATCAGGGAACTTGGGGAGGCGCCGATATCCTTGCTCAACAGGATGACAATGCCCACGAAGCCGACGATCAGCCCCAGGGTTTTGGGAAGCGTGATCTTGTCGTCACTTAACAGGAAGTGGGCGAGCAGAATGGTGAACAAAGGCACGGTGGCATCCAGAATGGACGCGACCGCCAAATCAATGGACAACTCGCCCCATGAGATGAGGAAGAAGGGGATGGCTATGTTGGTGAGTCCAACGACGAAAAGCGGCAGCCATTCTTTGAAGGTGCGTGGCAATGAGACGCGTTGGATGATGACCACCACCGCACAGAATAAAAGTCCGAATACGACGCGGAATGCAACGAGCGTGATCGGACCTACTTCCTGTATGGCGATCTTGATCCACATGAAGGAGGAACTCCAGATGGCTCCCAATAAAAGGAAAACGACCCAATGTTTGGTTTTCATGATGTACTCCTATAAGGCACAACCTGTACGTGGTGTGGAAAATTTGTGAAAAACAGGGATGGCTTCAAGATAATTAGAACATGCGTTTTGCTTTTCTCTTACATTAGAGAATTTATTTTTGTAGTTTACAGTGAAAGATTTATATGATACCACCCGAATCTTGCTGTGTTTCAAGACCCTCCTGAATTCTCCGCTGCGATTAAACAATTAAGCTCGAGTAATAAGCTTCTGCCGCCCACGGCGGGGACTGGAAGCCCCCGCCTATTCCTACGAAGCCCCGCCTTGCGGGGCTTAAGCCGCCACAGGCGGCTTCGTAAAAATAGCCTGGACGTTTAGTCCGGGCGAGGCTGGTTTTGGGATTACTCGATTAATTTTTAAAAATACAAAAGGGGAGAGACTGAGACGTCTTGAAACGAAACTCTCTTAGGGTATCGCCACCAGTTTCTCACTGACATCCCATAAGCGACTGGCTACAGCCTGATCATAGGATTCGTCAGAGGAGCGCGTCTCTTTCAGATCATAGTTGAAATATTTTCCGGTCACGCCTTCCACTTCGGGGGAGGATGCCAGATAGATCGAACACTTTGACCCTTCCTCCACGGATATTCGCCCTGCCATAAATTTCATACCGAAACGCACAAACCAGCCATTGTTCCCTGCAAAATTGCTGGCAACAAAACCGGGGTGCAGACAATTGGCAGTGACGTTCGTGCCCTGTAAGCGCCGTGACAGTTCGTAGGTGAACAGCACATTCATGAGTTTGGACATGCTGTAAGCCTTCATTCCGTTATAGCCATGCTGGGTTTGCAGGTCATCAAAATCAACGTGACCGCGATAATGTGCGCGCGATGACACATTGACCACGCGTCCCGAAGGTGCAGACTTGAGCATGTCCAACAGCAGACTAGTCAGCAGAAAATAATTGAGATGATTGAGTGCCAGGGACATTTCATAACCGTCCACGCTCACTTTGCGGGTCAAAAAGATCGCGCCCGCGTTGTTGAGCAACACATCGAGTGCTTCGTATTTATCCTTGAATTCCTGTGCCACTCTGCGGACTTCCTGCAGGGACGAAAGATCAGCCAGCAGATACGAGACCGATTGATTTCCCGTTTGTGATTTTACAAGTTCCACTGCTTGGGATGTACGTCCTTCGTCACGCCCCACCATGACGATCTTTGTGCCCATCTTTGCCAATTCAATGGCGCTTTGCAGACCAATGCCTGCGCTTGCACCTGTGATTAAGATTGTTTTGTTATTCATATGGATTCCTTATTTGTATTTGTGGTCATTCATTGATGATAGCCTTCTGGATTTTCTTTTCCTTCAAGGACCGCCCTAAAGTCCTGCAATGATTCGTCAAAGCTTTCAGGATCAAATCCATCAAAACTGTCTTCTCTTGGAAGAATGATATCGAGACAATGCATTGACATACGGACTTGCATCCGAGACCTAAACTCTTCATTGTAGCGATACCCTGTCGCCTCCAAAAAGGACCCTCGCAACTCGGGCGGATAATACCACCACAAGAGCGCACCCATATCCAGCGGGATCGTCCATCTTCATTAAATCGAAATCGATAAGGATAAATTCTTCCTTCCGAAGCGAAGAGCCAATTCGCGTTGCAGATGTCGCCATGCGATGCGACCAGCCCCTCGCCCGAAAATTGATCGATTTGTTCAGTGAGATGCTCAAGACTATCCTCTACAAATTCAACCTCGGTTGGGACCTGGTCCTTATACCGTTCCCACTTTTGGCGCAGACGATCCAACGCCTGCATTCCCAAATCTTTATAAAGGTTCGAAGATGCCGCTGGTAAGACTTCCTTCATTTGTGGACTATTATGCATTTTGCGAATCAATGCCGCGACTTCAATCAGCCGCTCGCGATAATCCAACTGTGAAGGTTTCCGCCCCGTTATGAATGACTGAACGATAACGGATAATCCGCTTTCCAATTGACCGTGAAGGATAACAGGCGGCGTCAGGCCAATCTCCGCCATCGCCAGATACCGCTCGGTCTGCACACCGACTTTGACAAAATAAGTCCGCTTAAATCCATGTACAAAATAGGATTCTTTCCCCCAGCCATGTGGAAGTGAAAATCTCCAATCATAGATCGAAAGGTGCTTCTTCAAAAACGCACGGACTTCCTGCTGGTGTTCCTGTCCGTTGGGCATGTGTTTATTCTAACCTCATCCCAGCCCTCCCCGTGACACCAATGCGATGTTCTCCTGGCTATTTGATTCTGTGCCTCTGCCCCAGAAATCCCAGAGAGTTGGGGAGCCATGTTTGATAGCTATATCCAAGAACCACCAGAAGCACCATACCCCAATCGCAATGGGTATTATCAGCCAGATCACCGCACCTGACTGGACGATATGTTCTGTCTCTGATTTGAAATTTTTGGGACATGACCAGATTTGGCCATCATCTAATAATGCGAAATAGGTTTGACCTAGATAAAAGTCTCCTGCCAGAGTGAGTTGAACAGCCTTCGCTTTAGCAGGGACTGTATTGAACCATGGATTAAACCAAGTTGGAGCATCATGATGTGATACCAGCCATGTATCAGCAATACACTTCTCCCACCTGTTTTGTTTGTTGCAGTAGGCTTCACCATCCTGTGCCTTCAAATATACGATGTTCTTGAAGGTACCGATCACGCGCATGTCTTTCTGTGGCGCGGACTGGAGAAATTTCCACTCGGTGCAGTTTGTGAAGCCCAAGATGTTGAAAATTGTCAGGAATGCCAAAAGCATCGACACACCCAACCCTACTGGGATGATGCTGTACCACGGCATGGAAAATGTGATGAGATGTTTTGACATTCTGCTTGTTTTAGCGCGTCTTTGCAAATATTGCCAGTTGCATTTGTACCCTTTTATGTCATTTTATCTCTGGTTGAGGTCATATCGTCCCAGCAGTTTCTGGTTGGATTTCTTCGTCTGTATCCAATCTTTTTCGGGTGGAGAAATAGAAGAAGGACCAAATGATGCAAACAACCACACCAAACCAGCCAAAGATGAACGTGATGCTGGTGAGCGACCATGCGAACGTGTCTTGAAAATATCCCGCCGCCAGAACGGAAATGGATTCCGTCAGTGTGAGCGCGGCAAATTCAAAGGCAAAGACCCGTCCTTTCACTTTATCGGGCACCATGATCTGAAGGAGTACCGCTGAGAATACCCAAAGGGTTCCCGTGCCGAACGTTCTTATGAAAGTGGCGACCAAAAATGCGGGCAGGGAGGTGGCGAATCCAAGCATCAGGATGCCGATGGCTGATAGGGAGAATCCGATCGTGATGCCGGTCAGGAGGCGTTTCCTGCTGTCGCCCAGCCAATGGCGCATGAGCAAGGGACCGAATCCGGTGCCGAGTCCGGCTGCGACGTAGATCAATCCCAATGTGGCTGTGCCGCCGTTATCAATGGACAGCCATTGAGGAAGCGACGTTACTGACAGGGGATAAACATGGTTGGCAAAGGAGACTTCCAAAACGTTGATGCCGCCCCACACAAACGACCCCGCCGCTTTCAAGAGACTGATCATCAATAACAATGGAAACATCCACAAGTAGCGAAGCCCGTCCACGAACTCGAGCCAGCCTCCCTGAGCCGAGACTCTGGGACCTTCCCGTTTTGGCATGACGATTCGACTGATGAAAAAGGCGGACACCAAAAAAGTGGACGCGTCCATCACAAAGGCGGTCTGGTTGCCAAACAAGGTGGCGGTGACTCCGCCGAGGAAGGACCCCAAGGCGAGCATGGTGCTCCAGGTGAAACTATCGAGCGCGTTGGCAACGACCAGGTCTTTTGGCTCGACAAGATTTGCCAGCGCCGCCGACCGTGCAGGGACGAACACGGTGCTTAACATGAATTGCAGGATCGTCAGCACATAGAACAGCCATAATTGACCCGTGGTATGGATCAATAAAAAGCCCAGCACAATGACGGCGCGCAGAAGGTCTGCAAAGATCATGACCTTGCGGCGGTCATAACGGTCTGCGACCACGCCTGCGATGGGACTGAACAGGAACTGGGGAATAAAACGGACAAGGAACAGGTAACTGATCGCCACGCCTGAACTCGTCAATTCTGTGACGAGCGCGGCGGAGGCAATTAAGTTGAACCAGTCACCCAACAATGAGATGACATTCCCCCACCACAAGTAACGGAAGTTTGCGTTGCGTTTTAAGAGGTCAAGGTATTCGCCCATAAGGGGCTAATTGTAAAGCAGAAAGTTTGGGAGGCGTTGATTATGCCCGCTCGGACGTAAACGTCCAAGCTATCTTTACAAAGCCGACTGGAAGTCGGCTAATCCGCTTATGAACATTAACAAAATAATACTGTAACCTTCAATCAAATGATGTGGCAGGCAAAGAGCGATAGATTTTGGTAGGCTCCTGCAGTCCAACATAGCGAAGTAGATCAGAAGAGCCATGTGCGAACTGATCTAAAAAAGCTGTAACAGCCTGTTTGGTAGCGTCCCAATCGTCTTCAAAGCGATGTAAATGTAGGACTTCTTGTCTGAGATTACGCCAAAGTTTTTCGATGGGATTGGTCCAAGAAGCGTAGGTTGGTAAAGGCAAGAGTTGAATTGGCAGATTGAGTAGTTTAGCTCTTGGGCTAGCTTCGACGGGCCAGTTCGATGGCAATTTCGGTGGATATTTCCATTCTTGCGGTTGCAAAGCTACGCAAAGATCTGGATGGTAATGTACAGGCCAATTGTCTTGCGCTATGAAAATCGTCTTGGCTTGGGGATAAGTCAGAACGACTTGCTGATAAAGTTGGAGCAATTGACGAATGCCAATATGAAAACCTTGAATATAGGTGACTTGCCCAGTATAGCCATTCATCCCTGCCGCAATTCGCCAAGCCAGGTTGCTTCGCCATCCCAACTCTGCCAGAGGCTGCTGTTTACCAACTGCTTCATAGGCGTGGGCTAGACTGGGTTGACGATAGAAAGTAAACTCGTCTTGAAACAAGAATGCGTTTGTTTCCAGGTCAATGTTCAAGAAGTTGACTTTTACTGAGGAGAGTTTCTCAACGTAATTCGGATCAGGACTATGAACATGGGCACGAGCTCGTTTCCAGTGGATCCGCAGGCGTTTGAGCAGTTGACATAAGCCAGCCAGCGACTTCAAACATAACCACTTGCAAGCTCCCAGCAAAGTTTGAAGTTTCCAGCGGGTACCTGTTTGCCCATACTCTTTGGGTGGTTGATGCAGAATGTGTAAAATGGCTTCCCTAGCTTCCTCTCGGGTTAGATACTGAGGGGGAAAAAGCGGGTTTGCGCCCACGTCCAGATTTGATCTCAAGACCTGCTTTGCCTTCGGCGCGATACCTTTGGACCCATTCATAAATCGTGTCTTGCCAATGCGATTTGAGTAAACCATGTAAGGCTGTCTCGCGCCCTGAACTCCCTTGAGCAATCTTCAGGATCGCCGCGGCTCGTTCACGCAAATACGGCTTTGAAGCATGGTCTCGCAGTTCTTCCAATTCAAGAACCTGCTCTTCACTGAGTTCAAGTTTTAGTTTAGCGGGCATTTCGCACCTCCTGCTACTTGAAACAGTTTTGTACCCTTCAGGTTACGGTATTTATTTTTTAACCATAATCCCCGTGCTATTCGTACGAAGCCCGCTTAAGCGGAACTCGTGTCTCCTTTAGGGGGAGCTGGTTTCAGTCGGCTTTGTTGGTGTAGCATGGACGTTTACGTCCGTGCGGTGTGATGGCGTCGAGGTCAACTTTGAACGTCCAACGCTTTTCCAAAAAACTCGATCATACGTTTTATATATTCTTTTGGCTCTTGCAGAATCGCTCCGCCATGAACACCGTTGGGCAGTTCCCATAATTCTTTGGGTTCCTGTGCGGCTTTGAAAAACAGGCGGTTGAAGTATATGTCATTTGCGCCGCTGGCGATCAATAGAACGGGTCGTGGCGCAAATTTACTGATTACATCCAACACACCTTGATCTTTTCCGCCGATCATAAACTCGTAAATATGATAATAAAGCCAATTGGCTGGGTAATGTATCCAGCGGATTAGTGTATCAGGTTTGCCGCCGTGGTCACTTAAGATCATCGGATTCAGCCCTTCCAAGACCAGCGCACGGATCTTGTCCGTTTTCAGGGCGGCGCGTAGAGGCGGCTTGTGCGCCTAATGAAATACCGAAGGCGCCGATCTTATCTCCGTGTACATCCAAAGCGAGTTTGTAAATAATCTACAGCGCCTAGCACATCGTCCGCTTCACGTAAGCCGTATGTGGATGTGTCGCCGTCGCTGCTGCCGTGCGCACGCAGGTCGATCATGAAGACTCCAAAACCAGCGTTGACGAGAAATTCCGCGTACACCAGCATGTCGTTGTTTGCGCTTCCAAGTCCGTGGATGAGAATGATGGTCGCGTGATTTCGGGCTGGGATAAAGCGTCCAAACAGAGTCAGCCCATCGCGCGATTTGAACGTCACTTCCCGAAACTCCAGTTGAGTCTTTTCCATCCATCCGAAGCGTCTGGAAGGATGAGCAAAAATGAAAGCTCGCCTGATCGCATTCAGGAAGAACCAAAGGAACAAAGCCACGATCCAATAGACCTGGGTGCCTTAATGCGTAGCCTGCCGATGCCAGCAGTAGGAAGAAGAGCGTCCAGAAGATCAGTGAGTTTCGATAATAACGCCAACTCTTTGGGTACATTGAATCCTATCTTCACATCAGGCGGCAGGGTTGCGCGTCCTGGCTTCGGTCATTTTGCCTTCGGCGATCAATTTTCTTGCGCGCTCCTTGTTCTTTTCTGACCATTTTGATTTTGGTTTGCGCGGCGTGTAGCGTGTCACATAACGTTCCGCGTCCAAACCTTTGAATCCAATGGATTCTGTCCAGCCGAAGCACATCGCTTCTTCGACGGCGTCGTGAAAATTGATGGACGGTTTCTTTGTGGCTTTCTTGTACTGGATCAACCAAATCTCACTCTTGGTTTTGTAATTCTCCTCCAGCCACTTGCGGAAGTCATCACGGGTGGTTACGTAAAGTGTTTCGCCGATTTCCATTTTATCCAACCGTGATTGTTTCTGCCTCATCCAGCATAGACTTTGCCCATGCGGTCACATCTTCACAATACACTTCCGCATTCTCTGTACGGACATCCAGAATCGTTTTCGTCCATGTGGTTTTCGAGATAATCGGTACACCATCTTTCGATTTGAATTTAAAGGTGCGCTTGCCGCTGTCAACGCTATCCTTAACCTGTTGACGAATCAATGATGGCGATTTCTTTTCCACAATAAATTCTCTCAATAAGTCACGTTCATAAAGCCAGCCTTCCTTGCTCATTCTGCTGGAGTGCTGGATCATGAACGTCGCGACAGTCAGGTTATGGACAGCGCCGTAAGCCATGTCAGAAAACTCCAGTGCAAGAAATTCATCGAAGCGTTCCTTGCATAAAGAGTCTTTTGCACCGCATTCGGGGCAATTCACTTTGCACCCTTATGAATGGACGACTTTCCATCGTTCCATAAAACTTTTTGCGTGATGCCGCTGATCTTCCAACCAAACTCTTGTTTTTGCAATTGGAATATATAGACGCAATGCGATGTGAAATCTTCCTCATCCGAATTGCGCCAAACGATCATGGAGGCGCGACAATTGGCGGAGTTTAAGTCGTTGAGGTCCACTTCGTAGTTACCAACTAGATGATGCAGTTTTAAATGATCAGTGAGTCGATTCGCTTTTGAACATATTCTCTGGCAGAGATGGTCTGTGGGGGAGTGCCTCGTAAGTCAGAATAATCGGCGTAAAGCGATTCGGTAAGGCAAGCTTCAAGTCCGCTCCAATCTTTCATGTCGAATGAAGTGGCGAAGCGAGCGATGATTTTCTGAATTTCCAAAGTGTCTTCTTCCATAACGTTCCCTTCATCGCAAGACATCTGGCGGAAGTGTTGCCTTCCCA
>CAVSRF010000042.1:0-70838 GCA_963730175.1 uncultured Chloroflexia bacterium
AGGATCGTCGCACCGACCTCATAGAAAAAGATCGTTGTCCGTGAGTAGGTTTGAATCCACTTATACCCATAAGCTGGCTCGCCTTCGGAAAAAACGGAAAGCCAATAAAAATCTTTCCAGCCCAGCTTTTTTGCCGTGGCGACGGCGCGTCTTGTGTAAAGATCAATGGTCACCAGGGTGGGATGTTTCAAATCATACTTCTTTATGATCTCTGCTGAGTACAAGAGATTTTGATATGTGTTTATGGAACGATTTTCTTCGATCACATTTTCGACTGGAAAACCCAACTTGACCGCGTATTCAGCCATCACTGTAGAGTTGTTGATTCCAAGTCCCTGATTATCCCCCGTGGACATGATCACTTTCGCGTGCGGAAACCTCTGCCACCATTCATATGCCAATTCGATCTGTTTCCGTGTGGGCAGCGTTGGTAGCGTGCGACTCTTTAATGCGTAGGAGGGGATTACAAAACAATCAGTCTCTATAGGCGGATTGTCTTTGATCTGCAGTAAGTGCCATTTTGGCGCTTTCACTTCATCCCATCTCGATATCGTCATCATCCACAATGATAGGCGGGGCGGTGCCGAGGTCGTATGCCCACGTGCCGGTTTCATACATGATCGCGGCGGTTTCGTAGGGGGTGAGGAGAAATTCGAGGTTTTGTGATTTGATAAATTCCAGGATCAATTTATGGTGAGGGTCTTTCGGTCTTGAAACTTTTCTGAACGTGATTTAAGAAATACTTGGCACTTTCCTCAGAGATCTGAAATTGTGATGCGATCTTTTGATAGGGTTTGAGTTTATCCATCATCCTACTGCAAACTTTCTAAACATCTCTTCGCCAGCGTTGACGCGACGTCCATGCGATATTCAGCGGAGGCGTATTCGTCTGTCGCTTCGTGGAAGGCGTTCTTTGCTGCTGTTTCAACACCTTCGGCTTCGGTGCCATCCATCGCCAGCATGGGACTCTTGCCATAGCCTCCCAGTACAAGTCGTGTGCGACCTGAATTCCATTGCACCAAGGCGGCGCAAACGATGGGTTTATCCGCAGGCGTGCGGGAAACATATTCAAAGGCGAGTTTTACATTGAGGGGAATTGTTATGGATATGATCAATTTTCCCTGTAGCTGCTCTGAGCGTAAGGGCAGAAATTCTCCTATTCCTAACGAAGCGACCGTATATTCCGGCGAACGCGATTCGGTCTCCATTTTGACGAGTTCGAGTTTGTCGATACTGCGAATCTCTACTTTTGCATCCAGCGCGAGCAGAACGCTTGCAAACGTGGAACGCCCATCGCAAGCGACTAATGTCCCAGCGACTGTTGCTGAATTGCGAATGTTGAGTGGCGCTTCGAGCTTCAATGCTGTTTTCAACGCGGGCGGGCAGTGTTCTGATTCGAGTAAGGCTTGCAGAGTGAGCGTTGCGCCGAGTTCGAGAGTGTTGCCGGTTTGGGTTAGGGAGTCCAAGCCCAGAAGTTGGAGGTCAACTGCTTGGACAGGATCAGGCGTTCCTTGAGAAAGAAGCGTGCCGCCTCCGAGGGCAGGGTATTTGGTTGAGTCAGAAGCGTTAGAGCTTCATCCAACGTTTTGGGGCGATGATAGGCAGTTATCATATTTGTGTCTCCGTGAACGAGTCTATTATACACACCTCATTCAGGATACACCTTCCATCCAAGTTCGCTTAATCGTGATTTGTCGAATTGTTCGTCAGGGACATTGATCAACAAGGTGTTTCCCTCAGCCAGGAGTTCGTTTGTCCCTGCGTCATATATCCCTGCCCATGCCTCAGCGGAACGCGCTTTTGCTTTTCCGGCTTTGCCGATGATCTTCAAGGGGATTCCGATGGGGACGTTCTTGCGATATTTCACTTCGAGCTTTGCTGTAAACATGAAACGCGGATCCATTGGGTCGCTGCCCATGTGAGCGCGCCCGCTGATCTCATCGATGATCGCCGCGACAATTCCGCCATGCAAAACACCTGGATAGCCCTGAAAATGTTCAGGCGCGGTGTAGGTCGTTTCAACAATGCCGGGTTCGGTTTCGTAGATATGCAAATGCAAGCCGACGGGATTTTCAAGTCCGCATATCAAACACATTCGTGAATTAGGTTGTTTTATGCTCATGGTTTTAAATTGTAACCTGTCGTTGTGAAATATGTTTTATAGAAAAATTTCCATCGCTATATCTTCAGGATCATCACATTCATAACGTGGAATGTCGTGAAATCCCAGCTTTTTATAAAACTGAACTGCGCGTGTTTGAAAGACTTCATCTGTTGCAAGCCACATGCGTTTATATCCTTTGGCGCGTGCAATCGAGAATAATTCTTGTGTCATACGATAACCGAGTCCCTGACCATGATATTCGGTCAAAAGCCAGAGACGCTTCAATTCGCAGATGTCTTCTTTCAATGCGCGAATTGCGCCAGTGCCGATAATCTTGCCATCTTCACATGTGACGAGAAATGTCCCACCGTTCTCAAAGTAATTCTTTCGAATATCGTCCATGTCGTGTAAAGCGCCACGGGCAGAATACGTTGCAATCGATTCTTCCAGTGTGCCTTCGCTATGAAAGATTTCATACGCTACCTTGAAGACAACCAACTTGGCGTCTCCTGTTTCAGTTGGTTGAATGGGGCGAATCTCAATCATGGATTTCTTTAAAATTTGAAAGTGAATGAATATCCGCCCGAAGTTCTTATCGTCTTTTTCAACGCGATGATACAGCTTCTTGATATGTCCCTGATTGAGGAAGCGTAACACTTTCTTCTTGAGTTGCCCGCTCCCTTTGCCGGGGATAATCTCGACAAGAGCGATTTTCTTTTCAATTGCTTCTTCGACAATACGATTAAGTTCCTTGTCGATTTCGTAGCCTTTGTTGTAGATGTCGTGCAGGTCGAGTTTGAGCTTTGCCATTATTTCTTCTTTGCCTTCGGCAGAAAATCGAACGGAGGACGTTGATTCAACTTGATCAGGTTAGCGCTCGCCTCGCCTGCATATAACGCAGTCAATGAACCTGTGTCACAGCCCAGGCGTTGAAGATGATCGAGCGGCATACCCAGAAAATGTGACACCGCCATCTTGATCGGGTCCGCGTGAAAGACCACCACCACCACATCCTGCGGTTTATGATGCGTCTTGATGATACGTTCCAGCGTATCTACATACCGCGTCTGAGCGTCTATAAATGATTCGCCTTCAGGGAATCGAAACCGTGATGGCGCACTCTGTACGATTTTCCATGCCTTTGTCAAGCGCAGCGATGCCAGTGATTTACCCTGCCATTTGCCGATATCGGTATCCATTAGATCGGGTTCCTGCTGAATGGTTAGCTTATGCGATTCGGCAATTGGACTTGCCGTTTCCATCGCGCGTTCCAGCGGACTCGAATAGATCGCTTTGATCGGCACATCCTTCAGCGCTTCTCCCAACGCTTGAGCCTGCTTCTGTCCATGTTCGTTAAGATGTACCCCAGGCAGCCTTCCGGCGAGCTTGTTCGTTTTTGTGTAATCATTTTCGCCGTGACGTACGAGTAAAAGTAAAGGCATGTTATGTTCCTGATGGGGTTTGAGGTGGTTCCGTTGTGACTGCCTCTCCGTGCAACCAGGCTTTCAAAGTAGCGCGGTAGAGTGCCCGCTCAAAATATGATCCACTCAACGATAGAGCCCTCATATCCCTTTTCGAATAGCACTTCCATGAAAGGTTCCAGTTGTTGTGCATAATGCATCATACAGGCTTCTGGATGTACGCCGGGCCACGAATAGCAGGTCACTGTTGTGCGGCGGTGTCTGGATGGAATCGACTCTGGTACCAGCTTGTCCCATTTGGGGTCATCGGCAGGGAAAACGTATTGATCAAGTCCTCCTTGTGGAATGCCCTCAATGCCGCGCACAACAGGCGGATCTGCATCAAGCGTGTACGGGTCAACGGCAAGATCGACAAGCACAGCATGTTTGGGAAGCCATCCGATCCATTTGTTGGGGATGACGGGTTTGGATGGGTCCCGGCGTTGCGTTGAATCAACGAGGATGTCTGCCTGTTCCATGAGAGTCTTCATCGTGGAAGGATTCGAAGCGATGTTCCTGCCTATCGAAAGGGCAACAGCCCCGGGTCCGTTTGAAGCGATGTGGTCGTTGTTGCGTTCCACGTTGCCGAGTTTTGTCGCGGCTTCGATGGCATGTTTGCCTACCATCCCAGTTCCCAAGATCAAAACCTTGATGGGCTGTTTATCGGGGCGTACAAGTCCCTTCCAGTCTTTTTCCAGCCAATCGAAAGCGGCTTCAAGACCGTTCCATGCGACGGCTTTCATGTTCTGGACCATGCGCAGATCTTTATCATCAACGATGCTGTCGAGCGAGATGGAGTTGATACCGTTTTCCTTCAAGCGCTTAATGCGTTTGGGACGTGTGGGGTAATGCAACATGGAGATGAGAGTTGTGCCGCGCTTGACCAGTTGAAACTCCTCTGCCTTGGGTGAGCGCAGGATCAACACAACGTCTTGTCGAAATGCTTGCTCCCGGGTGCACATGTATACATTGGGGTTGGCGCGTTTGTAGTCGGCGAAGGTGTAGCCCGTACGTGAGCCATAGCCTTCCTCCACATAAACTTTTACGCCCAGGTTGGCGATGAACCGGATGAACTCCGGCAGGAACACGCGCTTTTCACCGGGTTCCTGCATCATGCGCGGAAAACCGATTGATGTTGGGGTGGTCATTCTTCGTTTCTCTTTTCTGATTTGTTTTCCAATGTTTTTACGAATTCCGATTTTTCCGAACCGGTCCATTTTGAAAGCATTGCCCTCGCGATGGCGCGCTCGAAATAGAATCCCTTCGAACGGATATTTTGCACGCCGCCTTTTTCGATCAACATGCGCAGGATCGGGCGCAATTGATTTCCATAATGGTCCATGCACTCTTTGGGGTGGATGCCGGGCCACGAATAACACGAGACGACGTGCCTCCGGTTCTTGCTGGACACTTGGGCTGGTACGCGTTCATAAGCCGGATCATTCGGCGGAAATACATACTGATCAAGATTCCCCTGAGGGATGCCTTCGATGCCTTTAACCTCGGGTGGGTCAACTTCAAAGTTGTAGGGATCAACCGAAAGGTCAACAAGAACCGCATGTTCGGGCATCCAGCCGACCCATTCATTGGGAATCACCACCTTGCTTGTATCGGGTCGTTGGGTTGCATCCACAAGAATATCTGTACGGCTGAGTATCTCGTGCATGGCTTTTTCGTTGTTGACTACATCGTAATCAATGGCTGTGACTTGTACCCCCGGGATGCCGCGCTTTGCAAGGAGTTGCCAAAGTTGCATGTCGCCATAACGGCTGGCGGCTTGGACTGCATGGACCCCAACCGCGCCGACTCCCAAAATAGTGGCGTGAATTGGATTGCGGTCTTTGCCCTCCATACCGGGGGAAGGATAGGTACGTCTCAAAACCTGAAAGCCAACCTCAACTCCGTTCCACGCAACGGATTTTAGATTCTCGACGAGGCGGCGTCCGTTATCATCTTTGAGCGAATCCAATGAAATACCTTCAACGCCTAATGAGCGCAGCAAATCCACGCGTTGAGGACGGGTGGGATAGTGCAACATGGAGATCAACGTTGCGCCTTGTTTCATTTGTCTGAGTTCTTTCTCGGTAGGACAACGCAGAACCATGACGTAGTCCTGCTCGTAAATTTCTTCGTGTGCGGCGAATTGAACGCTATTGGGGGCGATTGTACGATAATCCTCCTCGGTAAATCCCATGCCTGCCCCGTATCCATGTTCTAAAATGATTATTGCGCCACGGCGCGCCAAGCGTGCCACAAAGGATGGTAGAAAATCTCGACGCTCCCCAAATTCAGCATGCATACGAGCCATGCCTATCGTGATTGTGTCTGTCATTGCTGACCTCTCGGTAGATTTTTGATAAGTGATTTCGTCACGAAAAAAAGTTTACCATAAGTATCTATGGTTGGACTCGCATGACACCAAGATAAGGAGTTGTTTCGCCATAATACAGACACAGTGATTCCCAAACTGGTTGATGAGGCATCGCTTCGGGGTGTTCCACTCTCACGTCCTAGAAGGCGTCGAATAAACTCATTGCAGCAGTGCAAAAACACAGAATGTACTTGAATTCTTAATCATGTCTGATGGTATTAATATCATCTTATTCATTTTCGTCGCTCAAACTACGAAGTTTATCTGAGATTGGTAGATCTTTTCGAATGTATACACGTAAATATTTGCTTCCCCATATTAAGCCTGTACTGGAATATTTACTATCTTCAGGAAGATAAGCTGGAATTGCGATAATGTTGTATTTGTCACTCACTTTGCTATTTAGGAGCGCTGTTCCGAAAACATCATAACTAACGATGATCTCTGGCATCTTTTCTTCTACATATTCTGGTGGAATCGCCCCCAAGTCTCCACGTTCCCGTTCCTCGGGGATTTTCATAGGATGATATTTCAATGCGTCTGATGAAGCAAGCCCTGCTGCATCCAGGATTTTTCCCTTAAACTCATATCCTAATCCACCTATTTCTGATGAAAGTAATGTTGTATTTGGGTATTCTGAGTTTAGAATTTCCGCAACTTTCCTATATGTCTTTACTCGTGACCCGCTCTCGAAAAGGCTGAAGTTGGCTGGAGAATTTATGCTTGCATTTGTGATTTGTACTAATGAGTAAAAAGAGATCAGAAATAAGCAAAATAATAAAGCGGTTGGCAGCATTTTTTGAGATGCCTTCAATGTGCCGATGGAAGTTGCTAGTGCGGTAATCAATGGAATAATGTAAAGGGGGATATACCATTCAAACATGAGTACATGTTTCCAAACGTAAAGGCTGATTATCAGAATGCCCCAGATTGTAAGTAGAAGAGTGAATGTTTCTCTTTTCGTAGCGAACCATTGAATGATTGCAGTTTTAATTGTGCAGTATACAAATCCAAACAATAAGATTAAGTTGGTAATAAACGTTGTCATGCTACTCGTGGTTGAAGGAAGCGATAATAAAATTATTCGCCCCATTGTTTCTACGCTGGTAATAGAATAAATTATAGATTTTGCTGTAATTGAATGAGGGCAGAATAGTATGAAAAAAGTATAAGTCATATACAACGAATGGGGCTAGTCCGATTGTGGTGAATAGCAAGGTTTAAAAGCCGCGTATTTTTTTGTGAATTAATAAGTGAAAAAAACCTAGAAAAATCAAGACAAGAAGTTCAATACGAATATACGCGGCCAAGGCGAAAAGGATGAAGCATTCATGCCTGTTCAGTAATAGAAGATATAATCCTATTCCAGCAATTAACATTGCCAACGGCGTTTCCATTAAGCCAATGCTAGATGGTGCCATAAGAGTGATAAAGGAAACTTGAAACACAGCGTCAAGATATGGTGTTTTTGTGCCTTTATATAACAGATGTATGATTTTTGTGTAAACAAGCATTCCTAGAAAGGTAAATGCTGCATTAAGTAAAGCGACAATTAGCGGAAGGTTTTTTTCTGCTCCCAGTACACGACTAATAAATAAGACAAATGCCAAGAAAATTGTCCAGGCTGAAGAAGTACTTACCTTCAATGCCTCATTGATGTTGAAATATGGGGTGCCTAGGTCTAAGAGATTACGTGCTACGCGAAAATGGATGAAAGCGTCATCAAATCCATACTCATAAAGATTAATGTGGGTGAAAAGAATAATTATAGCAAGAAGCACAATGAAAATTGAATGGAGTTTAACCTTTGGTGAAACTGATATGCGTTTTAGAGCAAACGCTACATTGAAGGACATAAGGAATTATTCCTGTTACTTGATCTTCCGTTTCATTTCCTGAATCTGTTCTTCGCTCATGGCTGGGATGTTTTCCACCTTGGTAATACCCAACGCTTTTCTTTGTGCTTCACGCCACATATCGAGCCTGGCGGTCACTTGTGACTCGTATCCTTCTTGTGATGGAGTATAGAAGTAAGTTCCGAGCAATCTCTTCGGTAGATATTGTTGCGGAGTGAAGTGCCCTTCTTGGTCATGCGGGTAGACATAATCTTTACCATGTCCGAGGGCGGTGGCATCGCGGTTATTGTCCATGAGGTGACGCGGCACGGAAACTTGTCCCTCGTCCTCTATCTTTTTCATGGCTTTGAAGTATGCGCCCGCACTGTTAGATTTGGGTGCGGTAGCAAGATAGAGCGTCGCTTCGACGATGGGGTAGATGCCCTCAGGCAAGCCGATAAAATCGAATGCCTGCGCGGCTGAAGATGCTACTACGAGTCCCATTGGGTCTGCGATGCCGATATCTTCTCCTGCCAGAATGATTAATCTGCGAATGATAAATTTTGGATCTTCGCCCGCGTAGATCATTTTTGCAAGCCAGTATAAAGCCGCGTCCGGGTCGCTTCCACGCACGGATTTGATGAAGGCAGAGATCGTATCGTAATGTGCGTCACCGTCTTTGTCGTAAAGAACAGCGCGGCGTTGAATGGATTCTTGCGCGACGTCCAATGTGATATGGATGACGCCCTTCTTGTCTGGTGCAGTGGATTCGACCGCCAGCTCAATAGCGTTGAGCGCGTTACGTGCATCGCCGCTGGCAACTTCGATTAAGTGATTGCGGGCATCATCATCCAATGTGACGGGTTTGTTTCCGTAGCCGCGTTCTTTGTCTGAAAGGGCGCGGTCGATTAGGATGCTGGTCTCTTGTTGATTTAGGTTTCTGAGTTGAAAAACACGCGAACGCGAGATCAATGCCTTGATGACTTCAAAGTATGGATTCTCAGTTGTCGCGCCGATGAGGGTAAACGTTCCATTCTCGACGTGGGGCAGGAGCGCGTCCTGTTGGGCTTTGTTCCAGCGATGGACTTCGTCCACAAAGAGGATGGTGCGGATGTTGTGTAATCGTCTGCGTTCAAGCGACTCTTCGATGACGACGCGTAAATCCGCTTTGCCGGCGAGAATGGCGGAGATGGTGGTGAAGTGACTCTTGGTAGTGTTGGCGATAACTTGTGCGAGCGTAGTCTTGCCTGTTCCGGGAGGTCCCCACAAAATAATGGAAGAAAAAAGTTTGTCCGCTTGAATGGCGCGGCGTAGAAGTTTGCCTTCGCCAACGATGTGTTCCTGCCCGATGTATTCATCCAGTGTACGCGGACGCATCCGTGCGGCGAGTGGGGCTTCGGATTTCATTCTTTCTTGCATGGCATGGTCGAAGAGGTCGGGCATGGTGATGATTATAGCATTTCCCTTGCCTCGGCTATCTCCCTTTGTGGAGGGGATTAACAAAAAAGGACGCGTAAGGGCGTCCTTGAGCAGAATCAGTTGTCGGCTTAGAAAGATGCGATGGCTTTATCTCTATCTGTAAATGTTTCGAGAAATAGGTCAAATCCACTCATCTCAAAAGAGGTGCGCGCGTTCTCTGATAAGTTGAGAAGTTTCAGATGGGGAGATTTGTAGGTTCCTGCACTGATGCCCTTTTTGATCTCCTCTTCGCTTAAGTCTGTATCTGGGTAAAGTGTGCGGAGTTTGTTAAAGATATCGTTCAGTGTGCGTAAGCCGGCGCTGCTGATGAAGGGCGCGTGTATCAAGTCAACGAGGATGTATCGTACGCCGCCCTCGATTACTTCGTCGACTTTGTTTTTGAAAGTTTCGCATGTAGAAGCATCTATGTTGCCATCCACATGTATAACTGTGACAGGGACGCGACCATTTTCAATTGCTACTTTAACTTCCATCGCTTCTCCTATGTTGTAAACGGTGTCACAATTATATCTTTTTTACCTTTTTTGTGATGATTTTGATTGATAATGTAAATGCCGACCAGGGCGATCACACCCCCCAGCCCTTGCCAGATGTTAGGAATCTCATTTAAGAGTGGGATGGCAAGCAGGGCTGTTGCAACAGGTTGGAGTACCATTGTCGGTGCGACAACGGATGCGGGTAAATGACCAAGTGCGTATGCCAGAGCCATATAGCCGATGACTTGTGAGACGATGGCGCTGGCAAGGAAGACAAGCCAGGTGCGCGTGTCGAATCCTGATAACGAGTAATGAAGAATGTTGTTTACGGTGAAGAGTGTGATGCTGGCTCCGATCCCGACAAAAAAGACATGGCTGACAGGTCCAAAATGGACGCGACTTCTTTCGGTAAAGAGATAATACCCGCCATAAAAGAATCCCGTGCATGTTGCCATCAGGTCACCGATGCCAAAGCGCGGATGCAGAATGAAGTCGGTTCCCATGATAAGCGCCGCTCCAGCCATTGTGATGGCGAGTCCGCTCCAAAAGCTCGCCCCCAGTTTTTGTTTCAGTATCAGCCATGTTCCGAGCGCAACCCAAAGAGGCGCCGTATTGCCGAGCAATGTTGCGTTGGCAGCGGTTGTGTAGGAGAGAGATGAAGTCCAGAGTGCAAGATCTAGCGCAGTAAATATGCCTGCTAATAGCGGGAAGATCATCGCACGGCTTTTTGTGGCGGGGTTGACCTGGGTCCGGCGGATGAAGAAGGGAAATAATAAGAACACAGAGAAGAAAAGCCGATAGAAAGCAGTTACGGGTCCTGGTGCGTTTGCCCAGCGGACGAACATGGCGGAGAGGCTCAACGCAAGGATTCCAACGCCCAGTGCGAGGTAGGCGGTAGTATTTTTGTTAATCATCGGTTGAATTTATTTGATCTGAAGACGGTCAAGGACGGCGGGAAGCTCTGAGAGCAGTGACAGATTTGCGTTAGGTTGGATGCGGTCTCGGTCCTCTGTTTTGGGATCTGCTCGGCGGTTGAGCCAGATTCCATACATCCCCGCATTTTGTGCTCCGCGCACATCGGCATCCAGATTGTCGCCAACCATTACTGCTTCATTGGGTGGACAATACCAGTTGGCGAGAGCCAATTCAAAGATGCGCTCATGTGGCTTGCGATAACTGCACGCAGCGGAGGTAAGGATAAAGTCAAAAAATTGAGTGATGCCAAATTTTCGCGCAAGTTGCTGAACATCGACGTCATCACCGGCGTTCGAGACAATGCCAAGGCGGTAGCCGTTTTCAACCAGTTTTTTTAGTGTTGGGACGGCGTCTTCTTCAAGTTCCCAGTTGGTTTGTGTAACGGCAAATAATTCGTTGAGTGCATTGCGAAGAGTCTCACTGCTCACATCGTCGTAACCCTTTTCCTTAAGCAATTCCCGCAATACAAAGGTGTAGGTGGTCTCCAGCAAGTCTTTCTCTCGCTGCTTGAAATATTCATCCAATTTCTTGCGGAATTGAGACGGGAAGGTGCTTAAGTTGAGCTCCATTCCCTGTGCAATTAGATAGTTGGTAAGCGCCTCATCTGCCTGGGCGATGAACGGCTCCCATGCGTTACGCCCATACATGAGCGTCCCGCCGAAATCAAATATTACAGCGCGAAGAAAGTTGCGAGGCATTGTTGATTTTCTTTATGAATGAGGCTTATGCAAGTCCTGAAATTTTCCGTTAATCCCCGCAAATTTGTTTTTCTCTTTTAAAAACGGATGGGGATTAGTATGGATGGATCGACAAAAAGGATTGATATTGTACTTTGTTTAAACGCCACGTGTTTCCTGTGTTAATGGTTTCTGCGGTAACGTACTGACGAGCACTTTATCTACGCGGCGGCCGTCCATGTCGATGATCTCGAAATTATAACTGTTCCATTCAAAGTGATCTGCCACCTGCGGGACGCGTCCCAGTGACATCATTACAAACCCGCTCAAGGTTTCGTACTCGTTTTCGTGAGGAAGGGTTGTGAATTCGAATATTTCCTTGAACTCGTCAACTTCCAACATCCCGTCCAACAGCCACGAGCCGTCCTGTCGCTGGGTGGCTTGCGGCTCGTCTATTTCCATTTCACCGACGATCTCTTCCAGAATATCGTTGATGGTTAATAATCCTTGCAAGCCACCGAACTCATCGATAACCAACAGGATGTCTGTCCCCTTTTCCTTGAGAATTTCAAGCGCCTTCGATGCAAGCATGGTTTCGGGGATATAGAATGCAGGCTTCAACATATCCTTGAGCCTGATCGGTTCATCCCTCAAGCTTGCTACAAGCAGATCGCGTGCTTTGACAATTCCCAATATCACATCCAGCGTGCCCTGTCGCACGGGGAAACGTGAGAATTCATTATCAGCCATCTTTGTGAGTATTTCATCCGGCGTATCTTCAATGTCCAGCCAGACTATATCCGTGCGGGGTGTCATCAGCGAATAGACGCGCTGGTCACCAAGGCTGAACACGCCTTCGACCATATCCTGTTCTGATTCTTCAAAGATGCCAGCCTGTGTACCCTGGTCAATTAATAACTGTATCTCTTCCTCGGTCACTGGTGGTTCTTCACTGTTTTCCACACCCAGCATCCGCAAAATCGATTCGGTCGAAAAACTTAAAAAAATCACCAACGGAGAAAACACCTTGCTTAAGAAAAGCATGGATCTTGCAACAGCTGATGAGACGCCTTCTGGGTCGCGTAACGCCAAACGTTTTGGTACTAACTCACCCAATACGAGAGAAAGATAGGTTATCGGCAATACGCCAACAAGCAACCCAATAATGCCGCTATACGGTTGGAGCAATGGGACTTTCCCGAGTTGAGCGTGTACCCATACGCCGATTGTTGCACCTGTGAGTGCGCCGATGAACAAGTCTATGGATGTAATGCCGATCTGAATAACGGACAGGAATTGGTTGGGGTTCTCTGTCAACTTCAAGACAATTGTTGCGCGTGCATCGCCTTTGTTGACCTCATTTTGCAATCGTGCTTTGCGGGCAGAAAGCAGGGCTGTTTCAGCCATTGCCAATACTGCATTAAAAACAAGCAATATGCCAATGATGACCAACCCAGATGTAATATTGATTTCTATGGGGATTTCTGACATGATCTCTATTGAGCTTCTCTATATTTACCTATATTGTACTATGGATGTCTCGCCTCTTACCTGACTTTTATGCCTGCTCCCGCTTCGACGCGCCCAATCTCCCAGACGGCTTGATTCAATTCCCCTGCACGTGCTATGAACTTATCCAGTTTTTCATGTGGGACGCCCAACAATAATCCTCCGCTTGTTTGCGGGTCAAACAATAACATTTGGTTCTCTTCGTCAATTGTGTTGGCAAATTCTACATTTGTTTCAAGATGTTGCTTATTATCGAATGCGCCGCCTGCGAAGCACCCCTTTTCTGCGTATTTGCGAGCGCAGGAAATGAACGGAATATTTGCAAACTCGAAATTCAGTGAAACACTTGACGCGTTTGCCATTTCCATCGCGTGACCCAATAAGCTATACCCAGTGATATCGGTCCCACCTTTTATCTCAAACTCATTTGCAAGTTGCCCGGCTTTGTTGTTCAGTTGTTTCATCCAGTTGACCGCTTCGAGCACATCTTGTTCGTCCGCTTGTTCACGCTTTAAGGCGGTAGTTGTGACGCCAAAGCCCAACGGCTTGGTCAATACCAACACGTCTCCGACCTTCAATCCGCTTTTGCTCATCATCTTGCGCGGATCTACAAAACCGACGACAACAAGTCCGTATTTTGGCTCTTTGTCTTTTACTGTATGCCCGCCTGCAATGACAACTCCTGCCTCGCGCGCTTTTTCTGCTCCGCCACGGATGATCTCACTGGATATTTCGTTTGGCAGGTTATCAGGCAGCGCGGCGACATTCAACGCAAGGAAGGGCTTTCCGCCCATGGCATACACATCAGAGAGACTGTTCGCCGCGGCGATGGAGCCGTAGTCGTATGCGTCATCTACAACGGGCGTGAAGAAGTCGGTAGTCACAACGATTGCCCTGCTCTTCGTCCAAACGCCAAACAGCCGCGTCGTCAGGTTCCCGCAGACCCACTAGCAGGTCCGGGAATGAAGCGGCATCGAAGATATCTTTTACAGGACGCAGTACCTGCGTCAGCGCATCAGCGCTTAGTTTGGACGCTCAACCTGCGCACGTGGAAAGAGTCGTGAGACGTATTTCGCGTCCAGTTTGGGGAATAGGCATGATTAAATAATAGGTGACAGTCGCTCTACAAGAGCGACTGTCACCTTCTCCTTACGATTACGGTATCGTTTGTGGTGTTGTTGGCGCTGTTGTAGTTGTAGTAGTGTTTGGCAGTGGCAGGATGAATTGATTGCCGCTCGGTATGAAAATCGTTTGAACGCCCGGTGCAAGTTTTAGGATGTACTGATATTGCAAGATCTCTGGGTTGTCTTGAATGGATTTTCCGATCAACTCGTTAGCCTTTGCCTGCGCTTCTGCCTGAATGATTTGCGCATCCGCTGCACCCTTTGAAGCAATTACGGCGGCATCTGCGGTACCTTGCGCAACCTGTCGGGCTTGTTCAGCCTCCTGCCTTTTTTGCTCAACAACCAGCTGGGCTTGTTGTGCCTGCTGTTCGGCAATCTGTTTTTGCTCCACAGCTGCGGCATACTCATCGCTGAAGTGAATGTCGCGTAAAAGGAAATCTACAAGCAGTAAATCGTTTTGGGCAAACTTTTCATTAATGGTTTTATTGATCAAGACTTCCATTTCTGCGCGCTTGGTGCTGACGATCTCTTCCACGCCATATTGTGAAACCGCGTCACGGATGGCGTTTCGGGCGGTGGGGCGTACTACTTCATCTTGAAAACGATTCTGCCATTCGATGTGCAGTTGAATGACCTTTGCCATGTCGATTGAATAAATGATCGAAGCATCAACAAATACTTCCTGTCCATCTTTGGTGCGTGCGCGAATTAAATCGTCGCCTACGGTTTGTCCTTCCTGAGATGCGGAAGACATGGTGTAGGTCTGCCGCGAAATGCTGTAGGTTTGCACTCGTTCGCCAGGCACGATCCAGCGCAAGCCGGGAGTAATGGCGCTGGTCAGATATCCGTTCGGCGCACGGAACGAATAGGGCGAAATGACCACGCCCCGTTCATTTGGCTCAATGAAGACCAACCCTGCGCCAAGGGTTGTCAGGATGATAGCAACCACAATGAGCGCAATGCCCATGGAGCTTAATCCTTTTGCATTTTGGTTTCGACTGGCGCGGGTCACAGCCAGTACGAACAAACCAACGGCTCCAATCCATGCGAAGCCAGCTAACGATCTAATTAGATCAACGATATTCATACTTCCTCCGTTTCATAGTTGAAATTATTATACCGCCATGATAGCATAGCGGTATGCACACAGGCAAAGGACAGGTCGTTGAATTGATTTTACAGAATGGATTTCGTCACTTGCGGATCTCCTGCGCCGCAAACCTGATCCCATCTGCCGGGCAATACGTGCTCGCAGGGAGCGCCTCTAACGACCCGTTGCCTGTTCCTCTTTTTTATACGGATTCTTCATCTGAAGGTTTTATCACAGCCTCGCCTGTGCCTGCTTCATGGAACCCGGGGCAGGAGATTTCCCTGCGCAGGTCCCCTGGGGCGTGGATTTACATTGCCCGTGTCTGCCCGAAAGGTTGCGCTGGTCGCATTCGATGATTCGCCTGTGCGTTTGTATGGATTGATCGCACGGGCTTTGAAACAGGGAGCCGCGGTTGTGTTGGTCTGTGATGTGGATGCAGAGGGTTTGCCAGATGACGTGGAGATCCAGCCATTATCTGCTTTAGATGATGTTTTGAAATGGGCGGATTACACTGCCTTCGATGTGGAGCGGGAGAATTTGTTTGGGTTGAGGGAAAGGTTGGGCGGACAGAATCAAATGTCCCTTAAGAGCGAAGCGCAGGTTTTTATCCACACACCTGTGCCGTGCGGGGGAATTGCTGAATGCGGAGTTTGTTCAGTTGTATTGAAATCCGGTTGGAAATTGGCTTGCAGGGATGGGCTTGTTTTTGACTCTGCGGGAAATCTAAAACCAAACCCTGAAGGATGTTGTCGTTGTGCCTGTAATGCCCTGATAGTTTACGGTGATGTCGATGGCAACAGATCGCCGGGTGTCTGGTCGGCGAAATCGAATGAGACCTTTGCGATGCCAGACGTGTTCTGTTGTGAAGGTGAGTTCTTGTGTTTTGCCGTTCGATAAATGGATCACGGCTTTCCCTGTTGCACCTGTAACCGCTTGTGATGTTTGATCTGTGAACGATCACATAGACAGTTTGTTCTCCGCTTTTGCGTGTGACAGCTTTCAACACAGAAGCCGCGTACATTGAGCGAGAGGACGGGGTTGATTGTGGCATCCAACGGCGAAAGGGGTTTGAGATATGCTGGGTCTTCACCGAGTTGGTCGAAGTAGATGCGCCCCAAATCTGATATGACAACCCATTGTCCTGCGGGACGGTCTGCATGCCATTCGAAGCGTGCGCCTTCGAAGTATTGGACGGTCATCCCTTCTGTGAACTTCAAATGGGGAGATCGGGTTGCCAAATTGTTTTGCTCCGCCATTGGCTTTGTAGAAATCAAGGAATGTATAACAGACGCTGTAGTCTGTTGGGAAGGTCTCGCATCCATTGGCGTTGTTGGTAGACCGCCGGAGTTTTTGGCTGGATAGGTAATACGTCCCAGCGCTGTAAGCTGAATGGTTTGACGTTTGTCAGCTCAAAACGGGCACGCTGAAAATATTGTACGGTCTTGCCATCTTTGGATTTGATCTGTTCGGTGATGGGGTAGCCATAAACGAGAGTGGGGTCTTTGGCGGCTTTATAGAGTTGCAGAAATACCCCTCTTACATTATGTCCTGTTTGAGGAAAATATTGCACATCCCCTGACTGTGCATGTGCCGACCCCTGTGTGACGAACAAAATTGTCACGGCAAGGATGAGTGTTGTAAGCCAATGAGCCGTTTTCATCAGAACTCATTATACTCAGATTAATCGAAGGCTGAGGAGTCCTTACATGATTTCACCTACCACTTTAGATAGTTGTTTTCAGTCAACGCCTCAACGATATGTTCTGCCGCGTGACCATCCCCATACGGATTGGATGCTTTGCTCATCTTTCCATATTCGATCGGATCATCCAACAGCCGCTTCGCCTCCTGGACGATTTGGCTGGTCTCTGTTCCAACCAGCTTTAGCGTCCCTGCATCAACTCCCTCCGGGCGTTCGGTGGTTTCGCGTAGGACAAGTACAGGAATGCCAAAGGTGGGCGCTTCTTCCTGTATGCCACCTAAATCGGTAAGAATGAGTGTTGAGTGTTTCATCAAATGTACAAGCGGGAGGTAGTCCAACGGTGGCAACAAAGTAACGTGTTTGGTGTCTTTGAGAATTCGATTGACTGGCTCCTGCACATTCGGGTTGAGATGAACAGGATAGACGATCTCAACATCGTCGCGTTGGGCAAGCTCCTTGAGCGCATGACAAATATTTTCGATGGGTTGTCCGAAGTTTTCACGTCGGTGGGCAGTGACAAGGATCAGCTTTTTTCCTGTCATTGCGAGCCGAAGGCGAAGCAATCTCCAGCTTTTCCAGCAATTCTTTAATTTCTTCTGGCTCTTCCTGCTCTGACACGAATCTCAAAGCGTCAATAACGGGGTTTCCAGTAACAAAAATTGATTCTTTATCCACATTTTCGCGAAGCAAATTTTTCTTGACAGTGCTGTCGGTGCAAAGTGGAGATCTGCCATGGTGGTTGCGAGTCGCCGGTTGATTTCTTCGGGAAAGGGATGCCACTTATCGTGGGTGCGCAATCCCGCCTCCACATGACCAAACTTAATGCGGTGATAAAAAGCAAGCTGACACGTTGTAACTACTGTGGTCGTGTCGCCGACTGCCAGAACCCAATCGGGTTTGAATTCTTCCAGAACAGGGTCAAGGTGTGTAAAAATTCTGGCTGTCAGTTGAGCGAGAGATTGCCCATCCCGCATGAGGTCGAGGTCATAATCAGGTTTGATCTGGAATAGTTCCAAAACCTGATCGAGCATCTGCCTGTGTTGGGCGGTGACACAGACGCGGGATTCGATCCCTTGTGTCTGTGCCAGCAACCGGACAATGGGAGCCATTTTTACAGCTTCTGGACGTGTGCCAAATACGGAGAGGATTTTCATTTGGGTTTGTGGTTGTCGATTTTTGATTTACGATTTGTTGTCGCCAAGCCGCATGTAATTGAAAGCCTGCTTTTTGCCATTCTTCAGCTTTCCATGCGTTGACCGTATCTACTGCGATGCGGGCTTTGGTTTTTGTTGCAATTTCCTCAGGTTTGAAGTTGGCGAACTCGGTGTGTTTTACGAGAAGCAGGATCGCATCCGCATCTTTAATTGCGTCTTCAAAGCTCGATGCCATATGGATACCTTTCATAACGGCATTTGGCTTAAAAGGTTCCCATGCTTTGACTTGTGCACCTGCTTGTTGTAATAGATGAACCACCTCGGTGGCGGGGCTTTCGCGCAGGTCATCCACATCGGGCTTGTATGCCAGATCCAAGTGCGGCGATCTTTTTGCCTTTCAATTCGCCAAGCGCCTGCTTTACTTTTTCTAGGACGAAATGAGGTTGCTCGTCATTGACTTGCCGCGCATGATAAATAAGAGGAGTTAGTTCCGGCGCGGTCTCAACGAAGAACCACGGATCAACACTGATGCAGTGACCGCCGACGCCGGGTCCTGGGCTGAGGATGTTGATACGTGGGTGGAGGTTGGCAAGGCGGATGGCTTCCCAAACATCCACGCCGAATTTTTCAGCGAGACGGGAGAATTCGTTGGCAATGGCAATGTTCACGTCGCGGGTGGTGTTCTCCATGAGTTTGACCATCTCGGCTGTGGTGGCATCTGTTTCGATAATGTCGCCTTTGACGAATGTCGCGTACAGGTCACGACCCGCCTTTGCAGATTCAGATGTCACGCCGCCGATGACGCGGGCGTTCTCGATCAACTCGCGCATAATTTGACCGGGTAGCACACGCTCCGGTGAATAGCACAGGAAGAAGTCGGTACCCGCTTTCAGATTGGATCGCTCTAATATTGGGGCAACCAGATCAATGGTCGTGCGAGGCGGTGATGTCGATTCCAGAATGACCAAATTTCCCTTGCGGAGATAAGGCACAATCGCTTCTGCTGCGGAAGTCACGGCGGTCATATCTGCCAGTTTGTATTTCTGTCCGTTGTACTCGCCCATCTCATTCTCTTTGAAGGGGGTTGGCACAGCGATTAGAAAAGCGTCAGCTTCTTCTGGGCTGGATGAAACGGTCAGGTTGCCTGATGTGAGGGCGGCTTCAACAACCCTTTGTAGCCCAGGCTCATGGATATGTATTTCGCCTTTACTGAGGGTTTCGATAATATGTGAGTTGATGTCCACGCCGACGACTTTGAGCCCGTGCGTGGCAAAGGTGGATGCGGTTGGCAGTCCGATGTAGCCAAGACCAAGAATACAAATTTTATGAAATTTCACTCGAACTCCTTGTTGGAGAGATGTTCTTTTTGCGAGGTTATTATACAGCCTTGAGAAATATCCATTGATAAAACTTTTCACCCCTGGATACGTAAACATAATAGGATTAAACGCTTGTCTTGCTGTATAATGAATTGGAGTAATCTATGAGCTTTCTACTTGACCCTAATATTGCGTATCTTTTTTTGCTCGGGGGAGTTTTTCTGGCGATGTTGGCTCTTGCTACACCGGGGACAGGTTTCTTTGAACTGGCAGGGGTTTTCTCTCTTGTACTGGCAGGGTACGCGGTCTATAACCTGTCTTTTACCTGGTGGGCATTGGTTCTTCTTGTGTTGAGTATTGTTCCCTTCGTTTATTCAATTCAAAAGCCAAAACGTGAACTTTATCTTGGTTTGGCAATTTTGCTTTTGGTTGTAGGCTCTGTGTTTATGTTCCCAAGAACGGATGGGAATGCCGTTGTCAATCCATTTGTCGCCATTGTTGCATCCAGTTTTGTGTCAGGGTTTTTGTGGATTGCAGTCCGCAAATCGGTCGAAGCCTCATCTATTCGCCCTGTCCACGATCTTGAAAGCTTAGATGGTAAGGTGGGGGAAGCTCGGACAAGGATTCATGGAGAAGGAAGTGTCATGGTAGGCGGTGAGCTATGGTCGGCTCGGAGTGAGCATCCCATCCCTGCGAAAAGTTCGATAAAAGTCGTTCGACGAGAAGGTTTTACCCTTGTTGTCGAAAAATCAAATTCATCCCAGTCTTGATTTATCAAAAGGAGTAGATAATGAATTCACTATTCATCCAAAATGCAACGGGAGCAGGCATTGGTGTTGTTACATGTCTGATCGGTGTGATCGTGGTTGTTGGCTTCCTCTTTTTTGCCAATGCCATCAAGATCGTGCCTGAGTATCAACGCCTGGTTGTCTTTCGCCTGGGTCGTTCCGTTGGTCCCAAGGGACCTGGCATCATTCTGCTGGTCCCCATAATTGACCGTGCTGTAAAAGTCGATCTGCGCGAACAACTCAGAGAAGTACCTCACCAGGTATCGATCACAAAAGATAATGCTCCGATTTCGATTGACTTCCTTTGGTATTTCAAGGTGCTTGATCCTGCCGAGTCTGTATTGCAAGTAGGCAACTTTGAAGCGGCTGCTGCAGGTATTGCGGCGACTACACTGCGCGCGGTCATCGGTGGTATTCCTTTGGATGACGTTCTTTCAGAACGTGAGCACATTAACAACATGCTTCGCACACGTCTCGATGAAGTTACCGAACGTTGGGGCGTGAAAGTGACCAACGTCGAAATCCGCGAGATTGTTCCGCCGCGCGAAGTACAGGATGCAATGAACCGCCAAATGTCTGCTGAGCGTATCCGCCGCGCGCTGGTAACCGAGTCCATGGGTGACCAGGAAGCCGCCAAAAACCGTGCAGAAGGTACCAAGCAGGCCGCCATTTTGCAGGCGCAAGGTGAGCGCGAGTCTAACATTCTGCGTGCAGAAGGCGAAAAGCAGGCGCAGGCATTACGTGCTGAAGGTTTTGCTGTAGCATTGGAAAAGATCTTCGGTGCTGCTGGAAAAGTAGATCAGAAGACTATGACCCTTCAGTATTTTGAAACGCTTAAATCGATCGGCACGAGCCCGTCCACGAAATATATCTTCCCGATGGAATTCACGAGTATGCTTGATAACTTCCTGGGTAAGGATAGCGGGAAGAAGTAGGCAAGCAAACAAGTAGATACGTAGACAGGAAGTGGAGAAAATGTTTTCCACTTCCTGTTTTTTGTTGACGTTCAAGGTGAGTGATAGAATTCTCGCGTATGGAAATTCAACCTGCAAGTATCCGTGATTTGCGAGCGTTACGCAACCTTGAAAATGCCTGTTTTGAGAAGGATGCCTGGCCCCTGCTTGACCTGATCGCTGTGTTGACCTGGCCCGATGTGATCCGACTTAAAGCGGATGAAGATGGCAAGCTGGTTGGATTTGTCGCGGGGGATCCACGTCCCTCCCAGGGCGTGGGCTGGGTCGCCACCATTGGAGTTGATCCACGACTACCAGCGACGCGGTATCGGTCAGGCGCTCTTGCGCGCCTGCGAGGCACAAGTCAAATTGCCGCGCATGAAGTTGACGGTACGACTATCCAATCGAGGGGCTGTTTCTCTTTATGAAAAGGAAGGCTATCGGACGATTGATATATGGAAGGCATATTACGACGACGGGGAAGATGGTTTAGTAATGGAAAAAATCTTGCAGTAAGGGCAATATCTCATATTACGTGGGATATAATAACTCCATATGACCTTTGAACCCCTTCGCCCGCCTGTATGGGTGGATAATCAAAAAACTCTTAATCAGTTGATCGAAGACTTATCTGCACAATCCCGTATCGCGGTCGATACCGAATCCAATAGTTTGCATGCGTATCGCGAGCAGGTGTGTTTGATCCAGTTTTCCACATCCAAAAAAGATTATGTAGTAGACCCATTTGCGCTTAGTGACTTGGCGTTACTTGCCCCCATCTTTGCCAGCTCCAAAATCGAAAAGATATTCCATGCGGCTGAGTACGATCTGATCTGCCTTAAGCGTGATTTTGGATTCAAGTTTGCCCACCTGTTTGATACGATGCAGGCGGCACGCATTTTGGGTTACCCATACGTGGGCTTGGATAATGTTCTCGGTGAAAAATTTGGAATCAAGATAGATAAGCGCTATCAAAAAGCGGATTGGGGGGCAAGACCGTTAACTTCCGCTCAAATTGATTATGCCCGACAGGATACCCATTATCTCTTCGCTTTGCGTGATTTGCTTGAGCAGGAATTACGTGAAAAGGAACGTTGGGAAATTGCACAGGATGATTTTTCCCTTGCTCGTGACGTAAACGAACCAAAGGAAAGGTTAAACGGTTCATCGTGGAAGAAGTTTGGAGCGCGTAAAGATATAACCCCGCGAGAGTTGACCATATTAAGCGAATTATGTGTTTGTCGTGATTCCATCGCAGAAAAAATGAATCGCCCGTCGTTCAAGGTGATGTCGGATAGTGTTCTTCTCGATATTGCTCGAAACTTGCCCGAAAAGGATGTTGATCTTATTACCATCGGGTTAAGTCCACGACAAATACGATTGTGGGGAGATGCCATTTTGACGGCGACAAAACGCGGGGCGGATGTCCCGCTTGTGAAACGGGAGCAGGCTAAACGTCCGAATGACGCGGTGATCAAACGATTGGAAAAGTTGAAAACCTGGCGAAAGAAAGTCGCCGCGGAGATAAAAGTTGAGTCTGACATTGTCCTGCCCAAAAAGTTTTTGAGCGTCCTGTCTGAGAACCCGCCAAAGAGTTTGAACGAATTGAAACTGGTTATGAAAGATTCACCAAATCGTTTTAGTAAATATGGCGATCAAATTTACCATTTGATTGGAGGCTGACATGCGGATCAATTTTCACGGCGCGGCACATACGGTAACAGGAAGCCAGCATTTGTTGGAGATCAATGGACACCGCCTCCTGCTGGACTGTGGGCTGTATCAGGGTCGACGTGATGAGACCTACACCCGAAACTTGAACTTTGCCTATGATCCCCGCAAAGTGGACGCGGTTATCCTATCTCACGCCCATATTGATCACGCAGGAAATTTACCCAATCTTGTGAAGAATGGCTACGAAGGACCGATCTATGCGACACGGTCTACCGTTGATCTAGCAACCATTATGATCGCTAGACTCTGGACGCATTCAGGAATCGGATGCGGCTTGGGTGAATAAGAAACGATTGCGAAGAAAGGACCAGCCGATTGAGCCGCTTTACACCGAAGTGGATGCACGACACGCGGCTGACCTATTCCGCGGTGTGGATTATGACGTGCCATTTGAGCCCGTACCTGGCGTTGTCGCACGTTTTGTAGAAGCCGGCCATATCCTTGGTTCTGCAGCGGTGTCGTTGGAGATCGAGGAAAAAGGACGAAAGATTCGCTTTTGGTTCTCCGGTGATATTGGTCGGTATAAACTCCCAATACTGCGCGACCCGATTTTGCCGGAAAATGTAGATTACCTTCTGATGGAATCGACTTACGGAGATAAACCGCACAACGACCCAACCCAGGCTTTCGATGAGTTTGAAGAAATCGTTGCACGGACGATCAAACGCGGCGGCAAAGTAATTATCCCTGCGTTTGCGGTGGGGCGCACACAGGAACTGGTGTACAACTTGAATATTATGATGTTCGAGCATGATGTCCCGGCTGTGCCTGTCTTTGTGGATAGCCCCCTGGCTGTCAACGCATCGGATATTTTTAGAAAGCATCCTGAATGTTTTGATGCAGAGACGCGTGAGTTTGTTGCGGAAGCGCGCCATCCTGCTTTGGATTTCAAGATGTTGACCTATGTGCGCTCTGTTGAAGAATCGAAGGCTTTGAATAAGCGTAAGGAACCGATGATCATTATTTCTGCTTCTGGCATGGCTGAAACAGGACGTATTCTGCATCATCTTCGCAATAATATCGAAGACCCCAGGAATACAGTTTGTATTGTCTCATGGCAGGCTCCGTATACACTGGGACGTCGGCTTGCAGACCGTGAAAAGCAGATAAAGATATTCGGCGAGCCTTATACTGTCAAAGCGGAGGTTGCAACCATTGGTGGTTTATCAGGTCATGCGGGGCAAGACTTGTTGATAAAATATGCAACGAACGTCAAAAAAACAGTGAAGAAGGTCTTCCTCGTGCATGGTGAAGAGAAACCCGCAATGGCGCTTACAGAAAAATTGAAGGAACAGGATATGCACGAAGTGTATTATCCCGAACTGCATTCGAGCGTGGAGATTTAAGATATAATCTCGCCGCTATTCAATTCACGTGATACTTGCAATCCTTCGATAAACTCAGGGCAAGCCTGACACGTGACACGCTATTGGGAAGGTGCCAGAGTGGCTGAATGGGATAGTCTCGAAAACTATTGTGGGCTCCGGTCCACCGGGGGTTCGAATCCCCCCCTTCCCGCTATGGATCTCCGAGTTCTTCAAGAACTCGGAGATCTTCTTTAACGGTAAAGATTCGCATTAATGAAACTCAACCTTGCACTCGCACAGATCGCCACCAAACTGGGGGATGTTGAATTCAACCTCGAAAAGCATCTGGATTACATCGAACAAGCCAAAGCTCAAAAAGCGGATTTACTCGTATTCCCCGAACTTTCTCTCACAGGATATGTTTTGCAGGATCTGGTAGCATCCGTTGCCCATAAACCGACAGAGGATGACCCAGTCTTCAAACATCTTCTCAAAGCGTCTCAATATCTGGACCTTATGGTTGGATTCGTCGACGAAGATACTCGTCATCGCTTTTACATTGCTTCTGCCTACCTTTCTGGTGGTAAAGTTTTGCACGTTCATCATAAGGTCTATCTGCCAACGTATGGGCTCTTCGACGAAGGTCGTTTCTTCGCATGGGGAGATTCGGTCCGCTCGTTCGATACGAAATTTGGGCGGATGGGCATGCTTATTTGTGAAGACTTCTGGCACGCATCGCCTCCTTATCTGCTTTGGCTTGATGGTGCAGATATTATGCTCTTTTCTTCCGCTTCTCCCGGGCGTGGATTGAATGACCGCGACAAATTGGAGTCTGCGCGCTGGGTGGAGCGTGTAAGCGAGGCTTATGCCAGTATGTTCACTTCCTTTGTTGCACATTCCAACCGTGTGGGTTTTGAAGATGGCTTGCTTTTCTGGGGTGGGGCGACGGTCAACGACCCGAACGGTGAAGTGATCGCGCGCGGTCCTTATTTTGAAGAGGCGTTAACTTTTGCCGAACTGGATTTGAATCAATTGCGCCGTACAAGAGCGCGCCTTCCACTTCTGCGTGATGAGCGAACAGCTTTGGTGCAAAATGAATTGGAAAGAATACTTGCAAAGAATAAGTAAAGTTACCTTATGAATATTGACCTGACGATTAATACAGATGTTGCCAGAACCATTCTGACTGCTTTTATTAAAAGCGAAGTAACGCGTGTAGGTTATTCACGCGCTGTCGTTGGGGTTTCCGGCGGTATTGACTCGGCGTTGTCGCTCGTCCTTGCAGTGGAAGCGCTCGGCGTTGAAAATGTGTTGGCGGTACGAATGCCGTACAAAGCCTCCAGCGCTGATTCGCTGGCACACGCTCAATTGTTGATCGACCAGCTCAAGGTCAAGAATGAGACGATTGAGATCACGGATATGGTCGATCCGTTGTTTGTGCGCGATCCGAATATTACTAAGCTCCGCAAAGGCAATATCATGGCGCGTGAACGTATGATCGTCCTATATGATCAGTCTGAGGCTTTCAAGGGACTGGTCATCGGTACGAGCAATAAGACAGAGATATTGCTTGGCTATAGCACACAATTTGGCGACGCGGCATCCGCGATGAATCCCATTGGTGACCTATATAAGGCTCAGGTTCGGCAACTTTCGCGGGCGATGGAGATTCCGGCACCAATCATCAATAAACCGCCTTCTGCCGACCTGTGGGAAGACCAGACAGACGAAGGAGAGTTGGGCTTTACATACGAACAAGCCGACCAGCTTCTTTACCTTCTGGTTGACCAGCGATACAGTCCGCAGGAATGTGTGGAAGCGGGTTTTGACGAAAAGTTTGTCGATATTGTTGTGAATCGGGTCCGCCGCAATCAATTCAAACGGATGTTGCCGCCGGTTGCCAAGGTAAGCAACCGCACAATTGGATATGATTTCCTCTATTTAAGAGACTGGGGAACCTAGAACCTGACGATTTCCTTGCGATTCCCCTACATGCGACAAAGGTCATACATTTGGGTGTTGACTTGTGATTTGAACCGTACTATACTGCCAACATGCGAACGTTTTATTCTATAACTCGTTTTCGGTGACCCAAGGCACGCATTGTATTGCGTGCCTTTTTGTTTATCTTTTTTCAAAAGGAGTTTCCTATGGACTACGGACTGATCGGCAAGCTGGAAAAAGCAAAACGATACGCAGAAGACCACACACGTTTTCGCTTCAACAAGTTTGAACTGACCTTCCACGGCGACAATAATGAACATAAAGTCAAATATGATAATGGCGTTTTTCAGTGCGACTGTGAATTCTTCATGACCCATCAACGTTGTGGACACACTATGGCGCTCGAAATTCTTCTCAAGGGAATGATCGTGGAAACGGTGGCTCAAGACTGATCTGCCTCTCGGTTCCGCTCAGGATGAAATTGATCCTGTTTTCAACAGCCCTCTCTTCGCGGAGGGCTGTTTCGTTAAAAAAGACTAAGAGCTTGTCTGAATATTCCGCTTGAGGCGGCGTCCTCGCCGCCGGGGACGGCGACGAGAGCAATTTTAGATAGATACTAATGTATCAGTAAGGAATAACGGTTGGATTCAGTCTAAAACTGGAATAGGAAACATTCATCAGAAACTAAAGGTTATCGATTAAAATTTAGACACTATGCCCAATTTATCTCGCAGGGATTTTCTAAAACTTGGCGGCTTGAGTTTGGGGAGCCTGGCTTTTACTCCGTCCATGAGTAATTTGTTCGATTTTGACGACAGCAACCTTGTCCGCGTTGCCACGAAGTCGGTCAGTATTTACACGAAGCCAGACGACCAAAGCAGTATCGTCTCAACGTGGTTCCGTGATGAGCTTTTACACACTTATGGCGAAGTGAAAGCCGCTGAACCTAAACTGAATCCAATTTGGTATCGTGTGTGGGGAGGTTTTGTACATCGCTCACACCTGCAAAAGGTGAAGGTGATTTATAACCCAACCATGTCTTCGCTCGAAGATAACACGCCTCGCCTTGTGGAAGTGACCGTACCCTTTACGCAACCGTGGCGCACAAGTAAAGCTTACGGCTGGCAACAGCTTGGATTTCGCCTGTATTACAGTTCTGTTCATTGGGCAGAGGCAATCGAGGCAGGTCCAACAGGCGAGCTTTGGTATCGCATCTACGATGACCTGACAGGTTTCCCGTACCATATCAATCCGCTTCATGTCCGCCCAATTCCGCTGGAAGAATTGACAGCCATCACTCCTGAGATCGAACTCCAGAATAAGCGGATCGATGTGAATTTAGCAACGCAACGATTGGTCGCTTACGAATTCGATAAACCAATGCTTGATACAACCATTTCTTCCGGCATCCCAAATGGACCGCGAGATAAAAATGGAATTGGCACCAAAACTCCTGAAGGCGAACACCGTATTCAGGATAAAATGCCTGCCAAACACATGGGCAATGGCAACCTCTTTGCCGGTGCGGACGATTACGAGCTCCCCGGTGTCCCGTGGACTTGTTTCTTTACTTCACAGGGACACGCCTTTCACGGCACCTATTGGCATGATAATTTTGGTACTCCCATGAGTCATGGTTGTATCAACATGCGCACCGAGGAAGCCAAATGGCTCTTCCGTTGGGCACTACCTCCTCATCAAATTGGAAAGACTTTCAATCGCGGGTATGGGACACTCGTACAAATTCACTACTAATTTATAGCAAAACTGCCTGAGTTGCTCATCAGGCAGTTTTGCTATTTTTTGCTACTCAGACTACTTAGTACTTTATACGCTTGATCTAATGTCCCACCACATGGAGAAAGCCAATCGGGAGGAGATCGAGGATAGGAACAGGAAACCAAGCAGTCTCTCGTCCTCAGAGCCAGAGTTGACCCAATGCCCAATAACATTTTTCTTAGAATTCGTTCGCTAACTACCCAACAATGGGCTTCGAATGGGGAAACTCCAAGACACACCGCATATTTGTAATTCTGATCGCGTATTTGTTGCAATGAATATATTGGATTCCCATAAGGGCGGATCAATTTCCATATATGCATTGACCATCATATCTGCTCCTTTTTCTGGCTACGGTCAATCGAAACCTTTCACTGCGCACCATTGGTAAACTAACCTCTTTCCAAGCTTTCCTTTTGACGCAGAGGGTAAAGGGAGAATCCATTCAAATGGACTCCCGTACACACTGATGATCTTTGGCGAATCCTTGCTGAGTATTTGCGGCTATCAAGAAGGGAACTGAGCATGATATTGATGCATTCATGGAATCACTTTCTTTTTCAGAGTTTCTTGGGTTTGATATGTTTGTTCTAATGCTCCGCCACAATCACTAATCCATTTTTCAGGTTTTTAGGATGTACTTCTATCTAGACTGGCACTTTTGCTCCGCGTATGTTGCGTCTTTCTTATCGATCGATATTGTCTTTCGACAACCCAGCAGTGAGCATTGAAAGGAGAAATGCCGAGGCAGATTACATAGTCGAAACCTGTAGCGCGGACTTTTTGAAATCTGTAGATGCCATTTGCCCATAGTGTAGAGAATTTAGTAGAAAACCGCACCCCGTTTATTGATATTGTTTCACTCGAATCTTTTGTTGTTTCTAACACTAAGACCTTTACCTGCGAGCCAAGATGCTATAAGGTCGCCGCCAAGTTATCCTTTTTTTCGAGGCGGTAATTTAAATATCCACTCAAATGGGCTGTTCTCCCAAGGGTCAACTTCGTTCTCAATATTTTCCTGTAGGGAGCTAACTGTAGCTGCAAGCATTATGAATTCTTTGCTTATCTCGGGTATTTCAACTTTTTTATTGTAAGTGTGTGCTGGCTTTATTCTTAATTGATAAGGTTTTGGATTAAATTTTTTCCATTCAATTTCCTTTATTCCTGTAAACCGCTGAGCCATGATATCAAGAGCAGCTTTGTTGTTGTCGATTAACATAAAACTCCTGTCCATTTCGAGACAACTTTCCCCAGTCGTTCCGCTACCTGCAAAGAAATCTAAGACTACACCGCCTTTCATTGATGAAGCTTTGGATTATCCTATCCAATAATACGTGGTTTTTGGGTGGGGTATCCCATTCGTTCTTTGCTGTTTGTTGGTACTATAGTTTGCCACCATGTAGCGTTTTGCCCTGTTAAATAACGAGTTCTGAAGTTCCTTTATTTATTTTTGCACCTAAAAGCCCAGGCTACCATACATCCGTAGGTAATTTTCCAGCTTTTGCTTTTTCAGACCAACAAACCTGGTGCCATATAAGGCTCGCTGACTATCTTGGTATTGAAATATATTTTTTTGGATCCTTTACATAGAATAAAATATTGTCGGTTTTGCAGGCCAACTCCATTTTTCTCGGCCACAAATCATAAGCCCAAATAATCTCGTTGAGAAAGCACTCCCTGCCAAAAATTTCGTCTAGCAATATTTTGCAATAATGCACTCGCAATAGTCAATATGTAGATACAAAGCCATGTGGTTTTAATAATTGATGTGCTTCATTTGATCTTGGTCTCAGAAATCCTTCTATGTAACAATCAAAATACAGCATAAGCTTTATTAGATGGTTCGATAAATATTGCCTTTAAACCATTGACACCCGGTTTGATCTGGATTTATTGTGAGGTTTGGATCTCGAATTGAATGGAGGGTCAATAGAAATTAAATCAAGAGATTCGCTCAGGCAAAACTTTAGAATTCGAAGTTATCTCCGAAAGAGATATTCATTTTGTCTTCTTGAATTATAGATATAAGCCGGAACAATAGTTCTGCATATATCCGACTGGCAAGTAAAAAGGAAAACAATGTCGACTAAAACATCTAAGCGGTATCCAACACCGCGAATGGTTTTGAGGAGCTTGGGATTATTGGGGTCAAGCTCGATGGCGCGTCGAAGCCATGATATGTGAACATCCAATGTGCGCGTGTCGCCAGTGTAATTAGTTTCCCAAACTTTTTTGAACAACGCTTCCCGTTCGACGACTTCTCCGTGCTTATCCATAAGCATGTTGAGTAGAGTGATCAAGCGAGGGGTAAGCTTTGTGTTCTTACCCAAACATCGCACACGTTTATTTTCAAGATCAAGGCGAATGGGTCCCGCACTAACGATGTTATTGCCGTCGCCGGGCATGAGCGCTTTCACACGATTGACAAGTTTTTGTATAGTGAATGGCAATGCAAGCACAGAATCAGCCAGGTCTTTGTCAACGAGCTTATTCTTTTCAAGAATAAGGATGATTGGAAGCTTCGGATCCTTTTTGCGGACAGACAGGCAGATGCGTATTCCCGTGCTTCGCAGTGAAGCGGCATTAATGACAACCATGCTTGGGTTGATCTGTTTTAGCTTGGAAACAGCCTGGCTGCCGTTTTGAAAGGAACGAATATCAAATCCCTTCTTTTGCAAATCATTGGCAAAAGAAGGGATTTCTGCGTGTCGTCCTTCGATAACTAATAGAGTGGCTTTTTTCATTATGTGAAAAATTTTCCGAATAATATCAAGGATGGTTCGTTATTTGTTCGGCGTGATTTCATTATACCCTAAATCTTAACAAAAGTTTTCTTGCAAGGTCATTGGGTTTTAAGGTGACGCCGATTAAACTACAACTTCCGAATAATATCAAGATGTGTTCTGTGAAATAAGTACTACCTGTTACATTTTATTTAAATTGATGTTCAACTTGACTCTGTCTGTTGGGTATGGTAATATCGTCGGGCTTTACACTACGATGCGGGGTGGAGCAGTGGCAGCTCGTCGGGCTCATAACCCGAAGGTCGCAGGTTCAAGTCCTGCCCCCGCTATAAAAACAGGCACTTATCGAGTGCCTGTTTTCTTTTTAAACTGTGCGGTACTAGATTGGAACTCACGACCTAAACGTACTGAGCCTGACACGATAGATGGTTTGCACCAATGAATTGTTTTTGCGAATTAACTTTTTTCGAGAAACTTTCTGTTGATCGTTGCGATGAATCCTTGCCCATGCGGATGGTTCAATGATCCACAATAAGCCTTGCACTTGCACACAAGCAATGGTGACAAAATATCAAAAATAAATCTCCAGTCCCGTGCTTGATCGTATTGATATTCACATCGAGGTCTCCCGTGTGAATTATGAAAAGCTGAGCGGTGATCGAATGGGGGAGATGTCGGAATCTATTCGAGCCAGGGTACAAGTTACCCGCAACATTCAACTGGCACGTTTTGCGAATATCGAATCATCGAATATCGTTGCAAGTGCGGATATGCACGTCGGGGAGATAAGATAATTTTACAAGTTGCAGGACGAGAGTCAGAGTTTAATGCGAGCGGCGATGGCGCGTTTTGCATCTTTATTCAACAGACGTGTTCGATATAGTCGGACAAGGCACTTGCCCACCTCTTTTACATATGTGATACTGAAGTCGATATTTTGACTCTGGTTGATATTTTCTCCCCTTGCTTCCGGGTGTATGATGAAGGAAAAGGCGGTCCTTTCTCAGGAGTGCCTGAATCCGAAACAATCAACTTATCCGCAGCGGACGCTTGATTCCAACTACATCAAGCGATGAGTATTTTCAAAAGAGGAGTGGCAGATGAAACAGGAACTTGTAAGCGACTGGATGACGCGGGATGTGATTACGATTACACCCGAAACATCGTTGAAGGAAGCGCACGACATCATGAATGGCAAAAACATTCGCAGGCTTCCTGTGATAATGCAAAGGAAGGTGGCTGGTATCGTTACATTGGGGGATATTCGCGGGGCGGAACCATCGAAGGCTTCGTCGTTGAGCATATGGGAGGTGAACGACATGCTTGCCAAACTCAAGGTGAGCGAGATCATGACGCGCAACCCCATGACAATTCAGCAGAATGTAAGCATCGGCGATGCGGCAAAGATCATGCTCGAGAAAAAATTCAGCAGCTTACCCGTCGTGGATGAAGCGGAACATCTTGTTGGCATCATCACAGAATCAGATATCTTCCGTCTGGTTGTGACCGAGTGGCATAAGGATTAAGAGCTTGGTTGCCTATCGAAAGACGATCAGGGCTACACCTGCAACAGTCAAAATCAAACCGAACAAATAACGCCAGGTAAAAGGCTCATGCAACAGCAGGATGCCCAGTAGACTGGCAATGAGAATACCTAGTACGCGGATGGTTGGGGAGCCGACCGAGACGTTGACGCGTGCGAAGGTGATGTAGAGCAGAAGGGTTACAGCGCTAAACGCAATTCCCACCGCAAGGGAATACAACAAACCTTGCTGGGTGATGAGAAGAGGTTGTTTTGTAAGCTTCATATAACTGACCCAGGTCAAGCCAACGGTAAACGTGGTTGCACCATAGACGAACATTCCCATGCTTGATGAGATTTTGTTTGAAGCCAGTTTGACGAAGAAATCGGCGCTTGCAAGAAAGACCGAGCAGATCAGAGCGTATGGAAGCCAGCGCATGAGCGTATTTACCTCATTTCATGGGAGATGTGGTGAATCTTTCAGGGACGTTTTATTCAAACTTTTCGTAGGGTAGACCCAACATAGTTTTCAGAGAGTACCGTCTGCCCCGCCTCTGAACCCACGAGATAATCGAGTTCGGCAATTTGCAAGCGACTGGTCATCAGGATCATCGATCGTATTTGTGGAGCAGGGAGGTATACCACCATGAAAAGCGGATGGCTTTCCACACGCGGCGTAAGGCGGTTTCGGAATAGCGGTCGAGCAGGTCTGTCCGTTTTTCTTTGTAATAGGCAACAAGCGCGTGATATAGATAATAAATATCCGATGCCGCCAGGTTGAGTCCCTTTGCGCCCGTCGGCGGGACAATATGTCCCGCATCGCCAGCCAGGAACAAACGCCCAAAACGTAACGGCTCAACCACAAAACTGTGCAGCGGGGTTATGCTCATCTCAAGCCGCGGACCCGTCACCATGCGCTCCGCTTCTTCGGGCGGAAGGCGACGGCGCAATTCATCCCAAAAGGCATCATCGGTCCAATTCTCAACTTTGTCATCAATTTCACATTGAATATAGTAACGGCTGCGTGTGTGCGAGCGCATACTGCATAATGCAAATCCACGTTCGTGGTTGGCGTAGATCAATTCTTCTTTGACAGGCGGGACATCGGAAAGAATTCCCAACCAGCCGAACGGATAAGTTCGTTCGAAGTTGATGAGCTTATCGGCGGGAACGCTTTTCCTTGCCACACCATGAAACCCATCACAGCCTGCGACAAAATCACAGACTAATTCTTTCTGCTCGCCATTTTGCTCATAAATAATTTTTGGATGATCCGTATCGTAATCTTCCACACGGATGGCTGGCGCTTCATAATGGACAACGCCACCTGCTTCATCAATATGAGCCTTCATCAAATCGTAGGTGATCTCCGTCTGCCCATAAACCATCACGACCTTGCCGTTTGTGTGTTTTGGAAAATCAATTCGTTCCAGGCGACCATCGAAGGCGATGTTAATTCCCTCGTGGACAAGCCCCTCTTTATCCATGCGTTCGCCAGCTTTCGCTTCTCGAAGTAAATCCGCCATGCCCTGCTCGATCACACCTGCGCGGATACGTCCCAACACATAGTCACGGCTGCGACTCTCAAGAATAACAGAGTCGATGCCTTGCAGGTGCAGCAAACGCGCCAGCAAAAGTCCTGAAGGTCCTGAACCGATGATACCAACTTGAGTTCTCATGTGAAACTCCTTTCGGAGAGAAATACATTATTTGTTACGAACAACTGGATTCCGCAACATGCCGATCTTTTCAACTTCCACTTCAACCACATCGCCATCCTGCAGGAAGATGGGCGATGTGCGTTTGAAACCCACACCGCCAGGTGTGCCTGTGGCAATGATGTCACCTGGTTCCAAAGTCATCAACTGGCTGATGTGGGCGATGGTCTCTGCAATGGGGAAGATCATGTCCCTGGTGTTACCATTCTGCAAAGCCTTGCCATTCACACGTGTTGTGATATTGAGATTCTGAGGGTCATTGATCTCGTTAATTACGAGTGACGGTCCGCAAGGTGCGAAGGTATCGAGTGTTTTTCCAGAGAGAAATTGACTCGTGCGAAACTGCAAGTCACGTGCACTCACATCATGAAAAGCCATGTAACCTGCAACATATTCAAGTGCATTCCCAGTGGGAATATCCTTGCCACGCCTGCCAATTACAACAGCCAATTCGCCTTCATAGTCAACTTCCTTACTAAATTTTGGCAAGACTATGGAACTGGTTGGTCCGATCAAGGCATTGCGATATTTTGCAAAGAGCATGGGCACTTCGGGAAGTTTAAGTTGCGCTTCTTCCGCATGACTCTTGTAGTTCAAACCCAAGGCAAATGATCTTATCAGGGTCAGGGATGGGCGGACCGAGAAGCACATCTTCCATCCCGTTTGATTTCGCGAGTTCCTGGGCGGAATTTTCAAGTTGTGATTGCTCAGCTTGACTCAATTGAATAATGGCGCGGTTTGATAAGTCGTTGCCTTTAAAGTTAATACCCGCAGCTTTTGCAGTGACCGAAGCATCGACTACCTTCTCATTGATGAGAATCCCCGCCCGCCATTCGCCATTCGAATCGTAAGTGACCAATCGCATTGAAGGAACGTCCTTTCCTGTATGCCGTCATTGCGAGGGCGTTAGCCCGAAGCAATCCCCAACTATGCGGAAGATTGCTTCGTCGCAACGAACGCTCCTCGCAATGACATGTTAACTCAGCCCCACACTTCTTTGCAGTTTCAGCAACCAACTTCAAGTTTGCATCTTGCTCTGCAGTGGTGAGCAAATTACCTTCCTCGGTGGAAGCAAAACCACATTGTGAACTCAATGCGAGCCGTTCCAGTCGGAACATATTTTGTAGCTTCTTTGATGCGTGTCTTTAGCTCATCCTTCGATTCCAGTTTTGGCTTCTTGGATGTGACCAAGCCCAGTACTACGGTTCGATCCTCAGGCACGCTCTTCAACGGTTCAAAACCGCCCGAGCGTTCATCATCATATTCAAGCAGGAAGGTATTGAACTTCGTGCGGCTGAACACGGATGTGATCGGGTCATATCCGCCGCTGGCATAGTATTTGCTCTGGTTGTTGCCGCGGCAAAGGTGAATGCCAAAATTGATTCCGGATGATTCCCAATGACCGCGTTATCCAGTTCGATACAGCGATCCAGCAATTTGTCGGGATCCGTTCCACGCTGGCGATAGCCCTCTCGAATGCCCGGATCAATCAAGGCTGCGTATTGAGGCGCATCGATCTGAATGTACGTACATCCAAGCCTGATCAATTCCTCGACTTCCGTTTTCAGGATGTCCACCAGATCGGTGAGATAGGCTTCGATGTTGGGATACGCGTCTTTGGATGTCTCCGCGTTGTAATACGCCGCGGCTTGTTGTGCGCTGATGATCGTCACCTTGGCTGGATGATCCGTCTTGGCGCGCAGATAAACGAACTCCTCTTCACACATCGGACGCACACGCTTCAACTTCGACACGACGACGGGTCGCTTGAAAACAAGCTCATGCCCCTCCTCATCATGGAACGGAATCGCCCAGCCGCCGAATTTGTCGTAGCCTTCGACTGCATCGATCAAGTGACCGAAGAACGCATAACGCCGCATCTCGCCATCGGTGATCACATCCAAGCCAGCCTTTGAGCTGGATGTCGATGGCTTCGTTCACGGCGCGGTCTTCGATCTTTTTGAATTCGGCGTGGGTTAATTCACCGGACGCTCGCTTCTTGCGCGCCTCCTTCAAATAATCAGGGCGCAATAAGCTGCCAATCACATCACTTCGATAGTTCATTTTATAGCTCCTCTCAAAATAGGATCAAATTTTATTGAGACCATGAATGATCTCAAAGATCAACCTCCGAGCGTCACGCCGCCATCCACCCAGATCACCTGTCCGGTAATGTAGCTGGCGTCATCGCTGGCAAGGAAGGCGTGGACCGCGGCGATCTCTTCCGGTTCAGCCCAACGTTTGAACGGGGTTCCCTCCAACAGCTTTGTACGGACTTGCTCAGGGATGTTTGCCGTCATGGGGGTATTTACTCCGCCGGGAGCAACACAGTTGACGTTGATATTGAAGCGAGCCCATTCGAGTGCCAATGTGTGCGTCAGCCCGATCACGCCTGCCTTTGATGCAGAATAATTTGCCTGACCAATGTTGCCTTGCGCGGCAATGGATGATGTATTCACGATCCGACCATACTTCTGTTTGATCATGGGTAAAGCCGCCGCTTGTGCCATGAGCCAGGTGCCTTTGAGATTGACGCTCAATACTGCGTCCCACTGCTCTTCAGACATCATTTTGATGTCGCCATCTTTTACCCGAACGGTGAGTGCATCGCGGTTGATCCCGGCGTTGTTGATGAGAATATCCAGATGACCGAACTTTTCCAGGGCGGTGTCAATCACGCGTTGGACATCGCCTTTGTCGGATACATTTCCAACGACCCCGATTGCTTTGCCGTTTTGTGCCTCGATCAACTGAACCGTTTCATCAATACCTGTTTGATTGACATCACAGACAATTACCGCCGCACCTTCTTTTGCAAGGCGGAGGGCAGTTGCCCGTCCAATCCCACCACCACTGCCGGTAACGATGGCTACTTTATTTTCGAGTCTCATACTTGTCCTCTTTTAATCATAACAACCTCCTGAATTTCGATCACGGTCTGGTCGTTCTGGTTTACAACTTTATTCTCCATCGTGATAATGCCGCGATCAGGCTTCGATGTCTCTTTTTTCTCAGCGATCTTGAACTCAAGATGAATGGTGTCGCCAAACTTCACTACACCAACATATTTGATCGTTTGTTGCAACAAGGCAATGACTGTCCCCTCGAAAAGTCCGGTTTGGTTGATCTGCCCAGTGGCGATTGCCAGCACCAGCACCCCATGAGCGATCCTTCCGCCAAACGGAGTAGTTTTTCCAAACTCTTCGTTCGTGTGCAATGGGTTATAGTCGCCGGATATACCTGCAAAATGAACAACGTCCGCTTCGGTAACGGTGCGTCCCTGACAAACATATGTATCGCCAACTTCGAATTGTTCAAAAGTGCGTCCTCGTGGTTGGTACGGCATGGAATGTTCTCCTAATAATTAAATATTGTAAGGTCTTACAATTTGAGAAGCTTACGTGCGTTCTCCAGCAGTATCTTCTGGCGCACTTCGGGCTTCATCTCCAGTGTTTCGAAATCCTTTAACCATCGTTCCGGTTTAAGTACCGGATAATCGGAACCGAACAGTACCTTGTCTTGAAGCAGAGATGTCGCATACTGTGTCAGTATCGGTCGGAAATATTTTGGCGACCAGCCTGAAAGATCCATAAAGACATTGGCTTTATGTAATACAACTGCAAGCTGTTCCTCCTGCCAGGGAACGGCGGGATGCGCCAGGATAATGGTCAAATCGGGGAAGTCTGCGGCAACATCATCCAGAAGCATCGGATGGGCATATTTGAGTTTGTAGCCGCCTCCGCCGGGCGTTCTGGCTCCAACTCCAGTTTGCCCCGTGTGGAACAGAACCGGAATCCCCAGTTCAGCGCACTTCTTCCAGAGCGGGTAAAAGTGTGTGTCGTTTGGAAAAAATGCCTGTGTGGTGGGGTGCATCTTAAGACCGCGCAACCCCAATTCCTTTACCGACCGTTCCAATTCCTGTATTGCCAACGTGCCTTTCCACGGGTCGACCGAAGCGAAGCCGATAAACTGATCTGGATATTGGCGCGCAACACTCGCAACATAATCGTTGCCAACATAGGGCACACCGCTGGTTGTCTCTGAATCGATGGCAAAGATCACGCCAAACAAATCCAGTGCCTTATAGGTCTCATACATTTCTTCAGGAGAACGCGGCATCTCTCCGGCTTTGAAATAGCCAGCCATGTTTTCTTTTTCCAATGCTGCCGGATGTCCGGGTGGATCCGGAACGTGTACATGAATATCAATCGCTCGCATCTTTTTCCTTCCAATGAATGGTTATTATGCACCTGCCACGTGCCGTGACTGTCCCTTCCAGTAGGGTTCCCGCAGTATACGTTTCAACACTTTGCCACTGGGGGTACGCGGCAGTGAGTCTACAAAGTCCACCGAACGCGGGCGCTCGAAGCCACCCAACTTACCCCGACAGAAATCAATGATTTCTTCTTCAGTGGCGGTCATGTCCTTTCGTAACACGACAATCGCTTTAAAGTTTCGCCCCACTGTTCATCTGGCACACCGATGACCGCAACTTCTGCCACGGCAGGATGTTTGAATAACACTTCCTCAACAGAGCGTGGATAGATGTTCTCCCCTCCAGAAACAACCATGTCTTAACCCGATCCTGAATGTACAGGTAGCCCTCGTCGTCCAGTATGCCGGCATCGCCAGTATGCATCCAGCCGCCGCGCAAGGCTTTCTCGGTTGCTTCTGGTTGATTCCAATATCCCTTCATCATTTGTATGCCGCGTGTCAGGACTTCACCGATCGTCCCATTCGGAACGGGGTTATCGTCGGCATCTACAACCCGAACTTCGGTTCCCAACACGGGACGTCCGGCTGCCACCAACAATTCGGGCTTTTCACGAAGAGCGCGTTGGTGGTCTCCCCAAGACAGGACCGCGATGGCGGCGCTCATTTCCGTCATCCCATAGCCCTGACTGAACTCACATTTGAACGTTTCCATGGCACGCCGCAAGGTGGCTTCAGCGATGGGAGATGCGCCATAGTGGATAAGTCGTAAATCGTCGTAACGACGTTGTGCGACATCGGGCACAGCGTTAAGACAAGCCTGGATCATCGCCGGGACCAAAATCGCGATGCCGATGTGTTCCTCACTAAGAGCGCGGACCACTTCGTCCGGTTTGAAATCCGCCTGAATATAAAGACATCCTCCAGCAGAGAGGCAGGGAAATGCCCCGGCATTCAGCCCAGCCACATGGAATACCGGCGCGACCAATAATAGCCGTTCACCGGGTTGAACATTATGAACCAATGCCATTTGCAGGATATGTGTTGTCACGGACTGATGAGCGAGGACCGCTCCTTTCGGGTGACCTGTGGTACCGCTCGTATACAGTTGAAAGAGATCGTCGTGCGTGGTGACATCTCTGACGGGGGATGTCTCCGGCTGATCCGCAATCAAGCCTTGATACTCTTCCCAACCATCCATCGCTCCATCAATGGCGATGAATTTTTCGATGGACTTAAGTTCATTACGGATCGCTTCGACATCTTCAAGATAGTTGCCCGCTGCGAACAGGACCTTTGCCCCCGCATCATTCAGGATATAGCTCCACTCGCCAGGCGCGAGCCGGTAATTGAGTGGGATGGTGACCAACCCCGCTTTGGAGGATGCAAAATAAAGCAACATATATTCGATGCTGTTTTTGGAAAGGATCGCAAGCCGGTCTCCGGGTTGTAACCCGGAATCGACCAGAGCATTTGCCAGACGATTAACTTCAGCCTGTGCGGCGCGATAGGTGATATGTCGGTCACCCTGGATGGCGAATTCCGCTTCCCCTTGTTCACGGGCACGATAGTCAAGAAAATCATGTAATCTCATACTCATTTTCTCCAAAAGGGTTTCTTTGTCCATCGTATCTGGCTTAAGCGTTTCCACGCCTCTACCAGTCCGCCGGGGAATATGAGGACAATGATGATGAAGATAATGCCAAAGATGACCTGATGAATCTCAGCCAGCTTTAGTGCAAGTTGTTGTCGAACCAGGATAAAGAAAACTGCGCCAATCACCGGTCCGACTATGGTGCCCAAGCCTCCGATAAAGGTGATCAACAGCGCATCAAACGTCCAAAGAGGGCTGAAGGGCGCCGCGGGATAGTAGCTGATCTGCTGGAAGGCAAAAACACTGCCTGCCAGTCCCGCAAAGAAACTACTCAAAACGAGGGCTAACAACTTATGTCGGAGGACATGCACGCCGGTCGCTTGCGCGGCGTCTTCATCTTCACGCACAGCCAGAATGCCCAAACTCCATGGCGAACGCAACAACAGATAAACTGTGCCGGTTGTGACCAGCGCCAGTCCCAATGCCAGGTAATAGCGCAGTGGAAGATCATAAGAGGCAATCAATGGACCGGGCATCGTTGAAATGAACGGGATATTCTGACTGACGGTAATTCTCAATACCTCTGCCACGCCCAATGTACCAATGGCAAAATATGCACCGCGCAGACGAAACGTTGGTGCGCCAATGAGCATGGCAAATACGACTGCTGCCAACCCACCCAAAATAAAGGCAAAGGCGAAGGGGGTTCCATTCAGCCACAAAGTCCGCGTTACAAATGCACCAATCCCAAAAAACGCAGCGTGCCCCAGGCTGGTTTGCCCGGCGAACCCAGCCAGGATGTTCCAGCTTTGGCTCAAGGTTATATTGAGGCAGATCAGAAAAAATAAATTCCAGACGTTTTGTTTGTTAACCTGTTGAGGGTAGAGCACTGCAAAAAGGATTAACAAGATCATCCCCAGCAGAGTCAACCAACGGGGAAATGAACGGGCGGAGGATCGTGATAAAGATAGCGCGCGCCGGATGGGGTTTTCTGCCATTACTTCCTCGCAAACAACCCTTGCGGGCGGAGAATCAAGACCAGGACGAAAATGACCAGCCCGATCACTTCACGATAGGTGGAGCCAATGAACGCGCCGCTGAGCGCCTCGACCACCCCCAACAGAATGCCAGCGGGGAACGTTCCCAAGATACTGCCCGTCCCAGCCAACACGACTACAACCAGCGCCTTGAGCGTCCAGAGAATGCCGATGCTGGGAGAAATGCCATAGGTGATGGTTACAAACGTCCCTGCGATGGCGGCGAGTGAAGCTCCCAAAGCGAAGGTCATCATGTAGACGCGGCGGATGTTGATTCCGGCAAGTTCGGCGGATTCCCAGTCCTCGGCGGTTGCCCGAATCGCTTTGCCGTAATACGTGCGTCGCAGGAAAGCGTGCAGGAGCAACGTCACTACAATCGCCACGGCAAAACTGCCGAGACGGGTATAGGGCAGGATGATACCGAACAGGTTCAAGCCTGTGCCCGTGTAGGCAACCTGGATGGCACGCTCATCTGCCGTGAACCCCCACTGTGCCATGTTTTGGATGATAAGGGTCAAGCCGAAACTGACCAGCATCGAATTCTTGATCTTCTCTTCCCCCAACTGAGTAACAACATGGCGAAAGACCAATCTGTCGAGTAATAAACCGACGAGGAATAGCACGGGAATTGCAACCAGAAGGGAAACAAATGGATCCATTCCCCAAGTGGTAAATAGCCAAAAACTTACATAGCCGCCCAGCATCAGGAGTTCGCCGTGTGCGATGTTCATTATTTTCAGCACGCCGAAAACCAACGCCAGTCCCATCGCGGCAATGCCGTAGATCCCTCCCACGAATACACCAAAGACCAATGTTTGCACAAACGATTCGATGCCCATTAATTTTCAATTCCTTGCGGCTGGCGCAAAACCCAGATACGCCTGCCGCACTTCGTCGTTATGAAGGAGTTCCCTGCCCGTGTCTGTGCCGACAACCCTGCCCTGTTCAAGGATATAGGCGCGTCCCGCAAGTTCAAGCGCCTTGCGTGCATTCTGCTCGACCAGAAAGATGGTCACGCCCTGTTCGTTCATCAGTTTGATGATCTCGAAAATATTTTCAACGATGAGCGGGGCGAGTCCCAGCGAGGGTTCATCGAGCATGAGGAGTTTGGGCAGTCCCATCATGGCACGCCCGATGGCAAGCATTTGTTGTTGACCGCCGCTCATGGTGTTGGCATGTTGTTTCTGTCGTTCTGCCAGAATGGGAAAGAGTTCGAAGACGCGTTCCATTGTTTTGAAGCGCATCTCACGAGCCCGGCGCGAATATGCCCCGAGTTCGAGATTCTCCAGCACGGTCATGCCGCCGAACAGACGACGACCCTCGGGTACGAGAATGACTCCCTGCTCGACGATCTCGTAGGCGGGAAGCGTATGCAGAGATGAATCTGCCAATTGGACGGAACCAGACAGGGGTTTATGAAGACCCGCTATCAGTCGCATCAATGTTGTCTTGCCCGCGCCGTTGGGTCCGATCAACGCGACGATCTCGCCTTCATTCACATGCAGGGAGACATCCCACAAGATGTGGATGTCTCCGTATGCGGCGTTGACGTTTTGTACATCGAGGAATTTAGTCATGGAAGGATTTTCCCAGATAGGCGTCAATGACTTTTTGATCGTGCGCAATTGCATCAGGCACGCCTTCGGCGATCAAGTCGCCAGCATTGAGGACGACAACGCGGTCGGCGATCCCAAACACCGCTTTGACGAGGTGCTCGACCATGATGATGGTAATACCCGTATCGCGGATGCTTTGGATCAATTCCATCGAAGCCAGCACCTCGGATGGATTCAACCCTGCAAGCAACTCATCGAGCAAAAGCAGCCTGGGTTTCGTGGCGAGCGCCCGCGCCAGTTCGAGACGTTTACGATCCACCAATGTGAGGCTCTTTGCTTTTTCGAATGCGCGTCCATCCAACCCGACTTTTGCGAGGATTTCAAACGCTTCTGCCTCAGCCTTTGACCGGGTCTTGACCGAGTCGCGTCCATACACCCTTCCAACGGTTGCGTTCTCCAGCACGGTCAACTCCGGGAAGGGACGCACCAGTTGGAACGTGCGCGTAATGCCCATCCAGCAACGACTGTGCGGAGGCGCGGAGGTGATATCCCTGTCGTCGAAAAGAATCCGTCCCTGGGTAGGAGGGTGAACACCCGTAATGAGGTTGAACAGCGTGGTTTTACCCGCGCCGTTTGGACCGATCAACCCGATAATCTCCCCCTCATCCACGTTCATGGAGACGAAGTTGACCGCCATCAAGCCTTTAAATGATTTTGCAACGCGCTCTAGTTGGAGAAACAAGATTGAATTCCTTGGCGGTTTTCCAGAATATTTAACCTGCCAGGTTTTCTTGAAAACCTGGCAGGTTCTTTATATGGGTTATCGTTCATTCCATGCGGGCGCAGGATAAATTACAGGCGCCACGGCAATATCCAGGGGCCAGACCAGCTTCTGCTTTCCATCCTGATACTGACTCACTACTGTGATGACATTGCCTGTACCATCAGCATTGAACGTCACCGGTCCGGCAACGGTTGTTGTATCGGTTGCAGCAATTGCATCGCGGATCGCGGTGGGGTCGAGGCTGTTTGCACGCTGAATGGCATCCACAAGAATCTGGACACAGGAGTAGGCAGGCGCTGTGGTGCCAGCAGCGGTTTTGCCAAACTTTGCCTCATGGCGTTTCACCATATCCAAAGCGCCGGGGAAGTCTGCCTCCGGGTTTCCGCCCGCTGACAGAAGGACGTAATCACCATCTTTGCCCATGTTCTCGGACCAGGAGACGGCATCGGCTCCACGTACGATGGCGGTGATCGCCGGGTTGAAGTCCAATTCCTTCATTTGCTTGACGATGGTGATCGCATCCGGCGGATTGGGCAAGCCTAATACAGCCTGGGCTCCTCCATTCTTAGCCTTCAGGATCATATCTGAAAAGTCTTTGTTCAGAGGTGCATATGTTTCATCTGCGACGATCTCGTATCCGCGTGCTTTCGCTTCATCCCGCCAGGCGCCGCCCAGTTCTGCACCCCAGTCAGTTGATTCTGCAAAGATGGCAACCTTAAGGGGTTTCGGATCCAGAGTGTCGAAGACATCAAAATATGCCTTTGCCAGAGCTGGTGATTTCGGGAAGGGCGAAAAGAGATATTTGTAGCCTTGCTGATGAATTTTATAAAGAGAAAAGGCAACACCCAAGATAGGGTATCTGGTTCTTTTCAGCAATGGCTGCCGCTGCGGCGTGGAGGTCACTACCAAAGCCACCCAGGTAAGCCACAACGTTATTATCCGAATAGAGCGTCTCCATGTTCTGTACTGTTTTGGTTGGGTCAGACTCGTCATCCAGGATAACTAGCTCCAGCGGGATTTTGGTTCCTTGCACCTCAACTCCGCCCGCCTTATTAATGTCCTCCACTGCCAGCACATACCCGTTTCGGACCTGATCTCCACCTGCCGCATAACGCCCGGTGAGCGGCACATCGACGCCGATCTTAATCGTGGCTGGCAAATCTACCTTGGGTGCTTCAGTAGGCGCCTCTGTCATGGCAGGCGCTTCAGTCATGGCAGGTGCTTGCGTGGCAGCTGGAGCCGCAGGCGCAGGTGCCTGTGTGGTTGCAGGTGCACATGCTCCAAGCACCAGAATTAAAACTAAAATGGCGGGAAAAATCTGCAATGTGATTCTTCGAGCCGACTGCTTATTACTCTTTCTCATGGTTCCTCCGATTGGCGAAATAAAAATTTTGGTTACCAACTATTTGTGTTCAGATTGTTTCGTATCGTACTCCTTTCCCGGGTGTCAGCCCGGTTGTCAAAGTTTTTCATGGTTGATTTCAATCAACGACCGATCTCCTCCAGGCTATGCCCCGGCACTACCGGTGTCGCATATTTATAGAATGTTTTTGCGAGCTGGCTTCCAAACCAGATACTGCTTTTCTCAAGGTCAATTGCATTTTCCACATTCCAAACCACGGGCTTCCAATCCGGGTCGAAGATCAAATAACCGGTGTCACCGAACAACTCAACACGATTGCCACCCGGTTCGAAGCAATACAGGAAGTATGCCTAAGTCGTTCCATGTTTTGCGGGACCAGTTTCGATACGGATATCGCGTTCGGAGAAAATATCTGCTATATCAAGCAGGTGGGATGGATTGCCATACCAATAGGCAACGTGATGGAAGCGTCCTTGCGCGCCAGACGAGTCGCGCATCAAAGCCATTTCATGAACCAGAGCACTCACGCTCACCCACGACCCGACAACGGCTCCACCATCCCCGATCTTTTGCTCGCGAAGTTTGAAGCCCAATGTGTTGAGCGCGAAGTCCGTGTTCTTCACAACATCACTCACCATCAAGTTGACATGGTCGATGCGCCGCACAGGCACACCGCGTAATGGTCTCTTCGAGGGGCGGTTGCGAAGCTTGCTGAAAAGTTCGTCATCCGCTTTGAAATAATCAAGGTCCCACAACACTTTTTGTTGATGACCATCAGGGAATTTGAATTTGTAAGCGCGGCCGTGGGCGTAGTCGTTCTCTGTCCAACCGATGCCCAACCCTGTAGTCTCAATACGAGCCGCCAATTTATCCAAAGCCTCAGGGGAGGATGCGCGCCATGTCACTTCTTCCAATCCCGCTTCTTTTCTTTCTGTGAATCTTTAACGTATATTGATAGAAGTCCTCATATGCCCGCATATAAACGGATTGTCCCTCACGATGACTGATCTCCATGCCAAGCATGTCATGAAAAAAGGCAACAAGATTCATCCGGCTTGGGAGAGTAAAGCGCTGTACTGACAAGTTGAGCAATATCTGTGTTCATCGTTTTTCCTATTCAAAAATAACGGTCAGATCGGGTTGACCGGTGAGCGCAAAATGGAATTCGTCACCGGCTTTGACCGGTATCATCTTCGTGATGCCGCCGGAGATGACAATATCGCCGGGTTCAAGCGAAACGCCAAACTCAAGCAATTTGTTTGCCAACCAGGCTGTGGATGTGGCGGGATGTCCCAGTGCGGCAGACCCCAAGCCTTCGGCGGCAAGTTCGCCATTGTGATGAATGGTCATGGCAAGTGCACCAAGGTCTGCATTCTTCATCTGCTTGTCCCAGGGTCCCAATGTGAAGCCGCCATAAGATGCATTGTCTGCGATCGTGTCGACGAGTTTGATCTTCCAATCGGCGATGCGGCTGGCAACGATCTCGACACCCATGGCACAGGCTTCGGTCGCATCCAAAATTTGTTCAGGTGTAATGTTCGGTTTACGAAGTGATTTGCCAAACAGGAATGCGATTTCGCCTTCGATACGCGGCTGGAGAAATTCACCAGCCGGTATATTCACTTTTCCGTTTTTTGCTTCGTAGAAACTGGATTCCCACAGGTTCCCATAATCCGGTTCGTTGACCCCCAACTGTGTTTGTATCGCCTTGCTTGTTAAACCGATCTTGCGACCCGCGATCTTTTCACCGCGATCCAATCTCATTTTTGTCCACTGTGTCTGGATGGCATAGGCAGTGCTTACATCTGTAATGCCATCCGATTCCGTGATGGGTGGAATTGGCGTATGCGTCTGCCAGGCGTTATCAAGACGGGACGCGATGGTTTCAACTAATGTGCTCATGGTTAGATCTGTCCACTGAAGAATTGTGCCAATAATTGATTGAAGCTCTTGGCATATTCAACCTGTATCCAGTGACTGCATTGTCCATAAACATGTAATTGCGCATTGGGTAAATGTTCCAGCAAATACAAGCTTGTTTCCATCGGGACGATATGGTCATCGCGTCCATGAACGAGAAGCGTGGGATGATTCATGCGGCGCAACGCCAATTCGGAGACAACCAGATCGTCAATCGCGGTCTGACGCGGCGCTGGGAACATCGCTTCGAAAGAACGCTGGACATCAGGATTCATCGCGGCTTCAAAACAAGTCTTGGCGATTCCATCGAGCCGGTCTGCCAGAAACGCATCATCATACACAAACCAACGGATGTAGTTACGAAAGGTTTGAACTGTCGGGTCGTCATAAAATCCCCACAAACGATCCAGCGCCGGGGTGATTTTGTGAGGCGTGCCAATCGGTCCCATGTGAACGACGCGCTCGAAACGATCCGGTGCGTCCATCAAAAGATGAAGCGCGATCGCGCCGCCCATCGAGTTCCCAACGAGGTGCGCTTTCTCAATTTTGAGTTCATCCAGCAATGCCTTGCATTGATCCACCCACACGCGCATCCATGTGTGCATGTCAGCGGGAGATGGGGTTGGATGATCGGTTGCGCCGAATCCGGCTAGGTCGGGTGCGAGGCAGTGAAATTGACCGTCCAACGCCGGGAGCGCGAACTGCCAATTCGACCATGCCGTCACACCGGGACCCGAACCATGAAGAAAGAGAACCGCTTCCTTTTGATCCTCACCACTGACATTCAGATAGGTTTCGTAACCACCCGTTTTGATTTTTGTATTCGAGACAGCCATATGTTCTTATCCTTTTTCCTTTTGTTTGGCTAATTCCAATGTGACATCCAATATCCAATCTTCCTGTCCCGCCATGGTTTTGCGGCGACCCAACTCCACAAGGATCTCCAATGGGTCCACGTTGTATTGCTTACCGAGTCTCTTTGCATGAAGTAGGAAAGTGGAATACACGCCCGCATACCCAATGGCAATCGAATCGCGATCAGGGAAGGGCTGGAACGGCATGAACGGCGCAACGACAAATTCAGCGGCATCGAGCAAACCAAATACATCCCAATCATGTTCGTAGCCAAGCTTATCGAGCGCTGCGACGAGAAGTTCCGTGGCGGTATTGCCGGCTCCTGCGCCTAAACCGCGCAGACAACCATCCACTTGATCTGCACCCGCTTCGACAGCCGCGAGTGTGTTTCCAACACCGAGCCCAAGATTGTTATGCGCGTGAAATCCAACTTGGATCTTGAGTGCTTCCTTCAATGCCTTTACGCGTGAAGCAGAACCATCGGGTAAAAGCGCACCCGCTAAATCAACCACATAAACACAATCTGCTCCATAGCTTTCCATGAGCAGAGCTTGTTCTGCAAGAATCTCAGGCGGGCGCATATGCGCCATCATCAAAAAGCCGATTGCTTCCAGTCCCATTTCTTTTGCCATGCCGAAATGTTGTTGGGAGACATCGGCTTCGGTACACTGTGTGGCAATGCGCACCACTTGGATGCCATGGTCAATGGCGTCCTTCAATTCCTTGCGCGTACCGATACCCGGCAAAAGAAGCGCGGCGATTTTTGTTTTTGTAACTGCCTTGCGCGCTTCTTCGATCAAATCCATTTCATTTGTAAGGGAGAAGCCGTATTGAATGGATGAGCCAGCCAACCCATCGCCGTGCGTTACTTCAAGTACCTGCACCCCGGCTTTATCCAAAGCCTGTGCTACGTTGCGTACCTGTTCACGCGTGAATTGATGTTTCATCGCGTGTGAACCATCTCGCAGTGTTGTGTCGGTAAGGCGTGGTGCTTTCATTGTTTAACTCCCTCCTTTAGAAGTTTCTGCGCAAAGACTTCCCCCACCTGTCTCGCCGAGGATGTCATGATATCAAGATTGCCTGCATAGGGAGGCAGGAAATCTCCTGCGCCGGTGACTTCCAGCAACATGACGATCAACATTCTCTTCCCTTCAGGTGTATCGCGGACTTCAAAAACCGGTTCATTCTTTAACCGATAGCCGGGTACGTATGCCTGCACAGCCTTGACCATCGCTTCGACCAATTCGACAATCGCTTTGCGGTCTACGTCTTCCGAATCCAAAAGTACGTAGATGGTATTGCGCATCAAGATGGGTGGATCAGCCGGATTAAGGATGATGATGGCTTTGCCTTTTTTTGCACCGCCAATGACTTCAAGTCCACGCGCAGTAGTGAACGTGAACTCGTCAATATTCTGACGTGTACCGGGTCCCGCGGAGAGACTGGCGATCGTGCTGACCATTTCTGCGTAGGGGACAGGCGTCACACGCGAAACTGCATAAACGAGCGGGATCGTTGCCTGTCCGCCACAGGTGATCAGGTTGACGTTTCTTCGTCCATATGCGCGCCCAAATTTACGGGGGAATCACGTACGGTCCGCGCGCGGCAGGCGTCAGGTCAATGGCGATGCGCCCCGCTTCTCTTAATGCTTTCGCATGGCGGACATGGGCATAAGCGCTCGTCGCATCAAATACGATGCGAATGTCTGGGTCATCCAAAATAGATTGAATACCTTCATGGCTGGCGTTAATCCCCAAGGTTCGCGCACGCGCCAATCCTTCTGATTGCGGCTCGATACCGGACAACAAGGCAAGTTCCATATGACCCGGCTCACGCAAGACCTTGAACATCAAATCACTGCCGATATTGCCGGAGCCAAGTATGGCGACTTTGACCTTTCTGTTGTCTACATTCATCACATCTAAACCTTTTGTGGATAAGCATAATAACCAAGAAGTTTGGAGATTTTCTTGGCTGCACGTATCACGCCATCACGAAAATCATTTTGCGAACGGCGGAACCGAAAAGCAGGGATTGACATGCTAATGGCGGCGATCACATTGCCCGAGTAATCGTAGATCGGCGCCGCCACGCAACATAAGTCTGGCATGATCTCTTCGAGATCGTAGGCAAATCCCTGTTTGCGGATCTTGACCAAATTTTGTATTAATTCATCTTCGTCGGTGATCGTGTTATCAGTGAAGCGCGGCAAGCCAGCAGTTTGGATGATGCGCCTGACCTCTTCTTCATCGCAGAATGCCAGCAGAACTTTCCCCAATGCCGAACAATGTGCATACAGACGCGCTCCCAATGAAGTTAGCTCCACCCTTACTGCCTGCCTGCCTTCGAGCTTATCCACGTAGACGGCTTGTGTGTCATCCAATACAGCGAGGTGAAGTGTCTCCTGATATTCTGTTGCCAGATCTTCCATGACCGGGTGAGCTTCTTTACGAAGCTCAGTTGTGGCAAGAAGGGTCTCGCTCAATGTGACTAATCGCCAGCCAAGACGATAACGGCTGTCTTCGGTCTTGTTCAAAAAGCCCAATTTGGCAAGAGACGACATCAAGTCATGCGCGCTTGATTTGGCTATTTTTAATTTTGCCGCCACCTCGCGGACTCCCCACTCGGTGTGTTCACGGTCAAAAAGTGAAAGTAACTCGCCTGCTTTTTGAATGGTTTGTAACATATCGGTCTATTTTGATTCTGCAACTTGTTTTGCAAGAGCTTGTAATATTTCTGCTCCGAGGTTTGCGGCTGAAAGTCCGCGGAAAAGAAAGACAAGATTTACAACAGCGCTCAACTCTTCAAAAGTTGCACCCGCGCGATATGCACCCAATGCATGAAGCTTTGCCGCATCCTGCAGGTTTACGAGGAGAATCGCAAACAGGATCAACTGCGATGTTTTTACATCGAAGCAGTCCGGATACATGCAATGGCGTCGTAACTCCTCCTGCATGGGGAGCAGATCCGGGTCAACGCGTGCAAGGAGATCGGTTCGCGCCTGGATGCGAGGCGGCACAAAGCCAAGCAATTCGACATAAAAGTCACGATACTCTTCGATCTTTTCATCTGGGATCTTTCGTTCGGGTAATGGGGTGTCAGTCATGGTTTCTCCAATTCCTTTCTAGTATTGCACATGAAAAAAAACGCGCAATATCCTTGTCCGATTATATCGGACAAGGAGCTGCTGCATAAAAATTTCAAAGTGGATTACGAAAAACTGAGCGGAGATAGAATTGGGGAAGCAACAAATATCATCTGTAATGCCGATATGCGTGTAGAGGAGATAAGGCGTTTTTGCAATATAGGCTGAAGCTGATATTGGGACAATATGGTCAAGTTGTTTAAGAATTTTCCTCTTGACTCTTGTGAAAAAAAATGCAATAATATGGTAACGTTACCTGATAACGTTGTCATATTCGGTTGATAAATTTGTTTTGAAACTAACCAGATGCCAACAATCCTTGACGTAGCAAAGAGGGCAGGTGTTGCCCCAATAACAGTTTCCCGAGTGATTAATGACTCGGGTTATATCAGTAAAGCTACTAAAGAGCGTGTAGAAGCGACAATAAAAGAATTGGGGTACGTTCCAAATACGTTAGCCCGTGGACTTCGTTCAAAACGCACAAAGATGTTGGCATTGGTTGTCACGGATATTACAAATCCCTATTTCACTTTGATGGCAAGAGGGGTTGAGGATGTAGCGGGGGACAACAATTACACAGTGGTTTACTGTAATACAGATGAGTTTGAAACCGAGGAAGAAAAATACGTCAATATTTTAGCTCAGCACCAGGTCGATGGTGTGCTTTTGGTTCCTGCACGTGGAAATATGAAGACGATCAAGTTTCTGTTATCAAATAACATTAATGTTGTAGTGATCGATCGACGCGTTCCAGAAATGGAGATCGACTCTGTTCGGTCTAACTCAAATGATGGCGCTTATCGTCTGATCAAGTTGCTGATCGGTCTGGGTCATGAACGGATTGCAGTCATTACCGGTTCCAAGGATGTCTCCACTTCAATTGATCGCGTGGCTGGATATCAAAAGGCATTAACAGAGTTTGGATTGATCGAAAACGAACTCGTTTTCTACGGGGAATTTAACCAGCAGAGCGGTTATGAATTTACTCATCAAGCGATGATGCATTCTCCAAAGCCGACAGCTATATTTGGCGTCAACAACTTTATTACGATTGGGATCATAAAAGCTTTACGCGATCTAAAGATGGATGTACCTGGTGATGTTTCTGTTGTTGGATTCGACGATCTCCCTGAATCAATGCTTCTGTCGCCTTTTCTGACAGTGGCTGCACAACCAGCTTATGAAATGGGTCGTATGGCAGCTGAATTGTTACTAAAACGCATTTCGGGCGAATTATCGGATGGATATCAACAGCTTGTTTTGCCTACCGAAATTATAGAACGCGGATCTAGTGGTCCGAATAATAGCAATTGAAAGAATGTCAATTTTTTTGCCTGAACATGGTAACGTTACCACATGCGTCAATTCTATGTTCAAATCAATCTTACAAAAAGGATGAAGCAGCCAATGACCCGGCAAAATCGTAGCGATCTCGTGCAGAATAATCCGTTTTCATATCATAGACATCGTAGTGATTTAAGGGTTTGGGAGTGATTCAAATTATGACTATATCGGAGTTTGTACAAATGGATACAAAAGATTCATCGCCTACACAAGAGCTAATTCTTGAAGTAGAAAACGTTTCCAAGAGTTTTCCGGGTGTGCAGGCGCTTGATAATGTCTCATTCAATCTTCGCAAGGGCGAGGTGCATGCCTTGGTTGGCGAGAATGGGGCAGGTAAGTCAACGCTCATGAAGATCCTTAGCGGAGTTTACCAAGCCGACCAGGGAACAATTCGTTACAAGGGGAAAATAGTCGACTTCCGTAATGTAAACCAGTCCTATGAGGCAGGCATTCGAATTATTTATCAGGAGTTAAACCTCATTCCTCACCTATCGGTGGCTGCCAACATCTTTATTGGCCGGGAACCACTTACTCAGTTTGGAACGCTTGACGAAAAGAAGATGAACGCCGACGCAGTCGCAATCCTTGCCCGCCTTAACATTCATCTGGATCCGACGATCCAACTGAACGAATTGCCTGTCTCTAAGCAACAGATGGTGGAGATAGCCAAAGCTCTGTCCACTGAATCGGAAGTTCTCATTATGGATGAGCCGACAAGTGCGTTGACAGAATCCGAGATCGACGAGCTTTTTGCGGTTATTCATACGCTCCGTAATCAGGGGGTTGCAATCGTCTACATATCTCATCGTCTCGAGGAGTTGAAACACATTGTGGACCGTATCTCCATCTTCCGTGACGGGCATTCGGTGAGCACCGATGATTATTCTGCCATTGGAATGGATGAAATTGTGAATCGAATGGTGGGACGAAAGCTCGAGAATAAATTCCCGCCAAAGCAAAATATCCCAACGAAGGAAAAGTTGCTTGAAGTTCACAATATTATACGTTCGGGCACTCTTCATGATATCTCCTTTGACCTCTATCGTGGAGAGATACTCGGCATTGCAGGGCTTATGGGAGCAGGGCGGTCGGAGTTAGGGAGAGCGATCTTTGGAGCGGATTCGATTGATTCGGGTGAAGTAATCATGAATGATCAAAAACTTTCGCTGCGTTCTCCTTCAGATGCAATCGAGGCGGGCATTGCTTACCTCTCGGAGAATCGTAAAGAGGATGGACTGGCAGTGAAAATGCAGGTCGCTGAGAACGTCACAATGGCAAACGTTCAGGAAATTTCCCGACGTTTTGGTGTGCTTTCTCGCGGTCGGGAAATGGAAGCTGCACAGAGATATGTTAAGGAACTTCTCATCAAAACGCCCAGCCTCTTCCAGATTGTGAATAATCTTTCCGGAGGTAACCAACAAAAAGTGGTTGTTGCCAAATGGCTGTTTTGTGATTCGAAGATTCTAATCTTTGACGAGCCGACACGTGGAATTGATGTAGGCACCAAATATGCGATCTATGAACTTATCGGAGCGCTGGCGCGTGATGGAAGAGGAATCATCGTGATTTCCTCCGAACTGCCAGAGATACTTGGCTTAACGGATCGCGTCCTGGTGCTCCATGAGGGAAGCCTGGCGGCAACGCTTACAACCGCGGATACAACGCAAGAAGAGATTCTAAGCTATGCGGCTGGTATATCGAAGAAAACACAAATGCCTGAGAAAAAATAAACCCACTGGAGAAAGAAACCATGAGCGAAATTAAAGCAAAAAATATTGAAGAAATTCGTGCTGTTCAGGAAACGCCAAAGCGAGTTGGGGTAGCTTTGGATAAGTTCATCACCTTTGCTGCGGTGATCGTGCTGTTTATCTATTTCTCGATAACGGCGAAGAATTTCTTTACTGCGCGAAGCGTTCTCAGTTTACTCCTGCAGACGAGCGCCGTAACCATCATGGGCATCGGCGTAACCTTCACCATTATTACAGGCGGTATCGATCTCTCCATTGGGTCGGTCATCGCCCTGTCCGGTACGGTTGCTGTGATGGTTGCGATTGCCGGGGTTCCGATTTGGCTCAGTATGATTGTTGGTCTGCTCGCCGGAGTAGTCTGTGGTCTCCTCAACGGGCTTATGGTCACCAAATTGAAGTTACCTCCCTTTATCGCGACACTTGGCATGATGATGGTCGCTCGAGGGGTTGCACTCACCATTACGAACGCCAACGCCTGGCCCGCACCGGATGGCTTTGGGGTGCTGGGTAACGAAGCCATCTTTAGGACTGGACCAAAATTTCCCGGTATATCCTACCCGGTACTCATCATGATCGCAGTGGCCCTCATCTTTCATTTCATCCTCGCAAAAACGCGGATTGGCAGGTACACCTACGCCGTGGGATCGAATGAAGAGGCAGCTAGGCTTTCCGGGATCAAGGTCAATCAGGTCAAAAACATCACCTACATCATCTCTGGCTTGCTTGCGGGCTTGGTCGGCATCATCCTTGCCTCACGGATGACCACCTCCCAACCGAACAGTGCAGTAGGCTATGAGTTGAACGCAATTGCTGCTGCCGTCATTGGCGGCACGAGTCTCATGGGCGGCGCGGGCACGGTGGCAGGGACAGTGATCGGGTCGTTTATTATCGGGATACTCACAGTAGGTCTCACAATGGCAGGTGCGAATTACTTCTTACAGCAGATCGTTATCGGTCTCGTTGTCATTGGTGCTGTGACGATTGACCAGCTCAAAGGCCGCCAAAAGTAAGAAATGAAAGATCGAATAGCAATCCTCGTTTTTGATTCGATCCGGTTTGGAGAAGAGGAGGTGCCCGTTTCATATTTGACAACTTATCGTCCGCATTACTACAAACTGTTCAACCAACTAATTAATTATAAGGAGAAGAAATAAAATGAAAAAGAAACTGTTCGTTTTGGCAAGCCTGCTTATGGCTGTTTCCCTCGTTTTAGCCGGATGTGGCGCTCCAGCAACACCACAAGTCGTCGAGAAAACAGTCCAGGTAGAGGTTACAAAAGTTGTCGAAGTTACTGCCGTCCCACAGCCTGTGGTGGAAGAGGGTGGGGAGATTGCAGTCATCGTCAAGACCGGCAATTCCAGTTTCTGGCAAAATGTGCAGACTGGTGCCATGGATGCCCAGAACGAGCTTAAGGCACAGACCCCGAAACTCTCAGTCACATTCCTCGGCGCTCAGTCCGAGAGCAACGTGAACGAAGAGATCAACATTGTTGAAAGCGCGATTGATCGCGGTGTCAAAGCGATTGTGCTTGCCCCCTCGGATGTGACCGCTCTCCAGCCGGCAGTAAAAGATGCCAAGGACGCTGGCATTCCTGTCATCATTATCAATTCCAAGCTTGATGGTGACCCATCCCAGTATGTATCCTTCCTTGCAACCGACAACAAAGCCGCGGGTGAAGCCTGCGCCAAGGCGATGATTGATGCTCTCGCAGCGAAGGGTATAACCGAAGGCAAAGTTCAGGTTATGTCCTATGTGGCTGGTGTAGGCTCTGAGATTGGACGTGTCGGTGGCTTTAATGACTACATTAAGGCGAACTCAAAGTTTACTCTGCTTGAGACACAATACTCCAATGCAGATATGCCCACCGCTCTCAACCAGACTACGAACGTGCTCCAAGCCAACCCGGACCTGGTTGGTATTTTTGGCGCCAACGAGCCGACCGCCATTGGTATGGGTAAAGCAATTGAGCAAGCCGGACTCGCAGGAAAGATCGTTGCGATTGGTTTCGATGGCAACAGTGTCTTGGCTGGCATGGTTAAGGATGGCACTCTCAATGCTATTGCTGTTCAGAGCTCTTACAACATGGGCTACTTGGGCGTCAAGACTGCTTATGACGTTGCCTTTGCCGGAAAGACAGTTGAACCCTATGTGGATACTGGCTTCCTCATGGTGACCAAAGACAATATTGATTCTCAGGATGCGAAGAACGTTCTCTACTAGTCTTTTCAAGTAGACATCTAAAGTGGACGGCCCATGTTTTTGCGCATGGGCCGTCCATGCCTTGTTGGTGGTGTAATCAGTCTGGTTTATGTAAGGAGTAAAGATTTATGCTACTTGGAATATCCCCTCTTATTTCCCCGGAATTATTGGCGGTCCTGCATCGCATGGGACATGGCGATGAAATTGTGCTTGCCGACGCTCATTTTCCTGGTGAGACCTACGGAAAACGTGTGTTGCGTGCAGATGGCTTAAGGATTCCCGCTTTGTTAGATGCCATCCTTCCTCTTTTTGTTTTGGATACCTATGTGGAAAGTCCGTTGATTATGATGTCTGCTGTCTCAGGCGATCAGCTTGATCCTGCGGTGGAAGTCTCATATCGACAGGCGATTGATAAACACTGGCCCGATACTCCGCCTATTCAACATATAGAGCGTTTTGACTTCTATGATAGAGCAAAACAAGCTTTTGCCATTCTTATGACCGGAGAGACGGCTAAATATGGCAATATCATTTTGAAAAAAGGGGTAACCCCAATACTCATAAACAAGGATTCTGGTGATATTTAAGTAAATGACGTGATGCGGGATAATATTCTGCATCACGTTTCAATATCTGAATTTTTATCTGCCATTATAATTTCGATGATTATAGGAGAATAACAATGAATACTTCGCTTGACAAGATTGATCCCAATTCGGTACCGTATAGAACAGTTTATACAGGAGCAAAAATACCCGCTATTGGACTGGGGACTTTTGGGTCTGATCGCTTTACAGCAGATCAAATTGCAGAAGCAGTTTTGGGCGCTATTGATATGGGATATCGCCATATCGATTGTGCAGCCGTTTATGGAAATGAAAAAGAGATTGGCGTTTCGCTCCAGAAAGCAATGAAAAAAGGCGTCAAGCGTGAAGAACTTTGGATCACCTCAAAACTTTGGAATAATAAACATGCCGAAGAAGATGTAATTCCCACTTGCAAGCAGACACTCAAAGACCAGCAACTGGATTACCTGGATTTGTACCTGATCCATTGGCCCTTCCCAAATCATCATGATGTTGGAGTGGATGTTAATGCCCGTGACCCGCATGCGATACCGTATATCCACGAGAACTATATGAAGACCTGGCGGCAAATGGAAAAATTGGTGGAAATGGGATTGGTTCGGCATATCGGGACTTCGAATATGACCATTCCAAAATTGAAACTATTATTACGAGATGCAAAGATCAAACCAGCCGCGAATGAAATGGAACTGCACCCTCATTTCCAACAGCCTGAGATGTTCCAGTTCTGTATTGACAACAAAATCGTCCCCATTGGCTTCTCACCGATCGGTTCTCCCACCCGCCCGGATCGCGACAAGACCCCCGATGACACTGTTGATATAGAAGACCCTGTCATTGTAAAGATTGCCGAAAGACTGAATGTTCATCCAGCCGTTGTATGCGTAAAATGGGCGGTACAACGCGGGCAGGTGCCCATTCCATTTTCCATACGTCCCAATGAATATCGAAGCAATCTTAATGTGGTCACGCTTGATCCCTTAACTGAAGAGGAAATGAAAGCCATCGAAGGCATCGATAAAAATAACCGTCTGATCAAAGGACAGGTCTTTTTATGGGAGAGCGCCAAGGACTGGCATGATTTATGGGATGAAGACGGGCAAATCGTTTCAGCATGATTCAAAACATGTCGGAAAAATATGGCATCTAAATTTATTGTAACGGTAGATGTAGGAACTTCGAGCACAAAGACATCCTTGTGGACGGACACTGGACAGCTTGTCGCTCATGCGACATCCGCCTATGAGTTGCAACGCGCGGAACCGTTATGGGCTGAGATCGATGGGGATATCTGGTGGCAGGCTGTCTGTGAAACGATTCGAACGGTTCTCGCGACGAGTGAGGTTGATCCCGCTTCGATCGCAGGAGTTGGCGTCGATGGCGTGGGCTGGACCTTGATCCCGGTGGATCGTGCAGGAAATCCTCTTCATCCCGCCATGATCTGGCTGGATCGTCGAGCCGAGGAAGAAACAAGCTGGCTCAAGTCATTGCCGGAAGCCGATAGTCTGGTGAATCTGAACGCGAATCCTTTGGATGCCGCCTACATTACACCCAAGTTGATCTGGCTTAAGAAAAACCGTCCGGGTATTTTTAATTCGGCGTATAAATTTCTCGAAGCGACCGGCTTCATTGTGTCTCGCTTTACAGGTGAGTTTGTTTGCGATTACACCCAGGCATATGGCTATCATTTTTTCGATATTCGAAATGAAAGATGGGATGAGGTCTGCTGCTCGAACAATCGGCATACCCATCGAGAAAATGCCTGAGTTGCACGGAAGTACGGAAGTTATAGGAACTGTAACGGAAAGGCTGCCGAACAGACTGGGCTTAAGCCGGGTATTCCAGTGATCGCTGGTTGCTTGGATGCCGTTGCTGGCGCGTTGGGTTCAGGTGTGGTCAAGCCTGGTCAAACCAACGAACAGGGTGGACAAGCCGGGGGATTTGGAATCAGCCTTGATCGTGTTGTAGTCGAGCCACGTTTGATCTTTTCGCATCACGTGATTCCGGGACAATATTTGCTCCAAGCTGGAACTGTCGGCGGCGGCTCGCTCGGTTGGTTCCGGGATCAGTTCGGTCATCCAGAAGTGAACGCAGCCCATCTGCTTGGTCAGAATCCGTTTGAGCTTTTTAGCAGTCAGGTGGAGAAGTCAAAGCCGGGAGCCGGTGGTCTTCTCTTTTTGCCTTACATGGCGGGTGAACGCACCCCGTTATGGAGCAGTTTGCCACGCGGCGTGTTCTTCGGATTATCCTATAGCACGAAGCGCGCCGACATCCTGCGGGCAATTATGGAAGGTTGTGCGTTTGCTGTTTATGATAATTTACAAATTGCCGCCGAACATGGTGCCACGGTCAATGAATTCCTGGGCGCAGGCGGAGCCACTCAAAGCGCCGTTTGGTGTCAGATCAAGGCAGATATTTATGGAAAGCCATTCATCGTTGCCAAACGAGCCGATGGCGGTGAAGGTGGACATGACTTGGGGTTATTTGCCCTAACCGCTTATGGGATTGGGTTGTGTAAAGATATTGGCGATACGATTTCCACGCTGTTGCCAAACCGGCAGGTGTTCGAGCCTTCTGCCGCAAACCATGCCCTGTATGAAAAATTATTTGAAGTGTATCGAAGCGTATCCAGAAACAATATGGATAACTTCGTAAAACTCGACGCGATCTCTCGAAACTTATAACCATATATTGGAGAAACAATTATGAAAGCAGTAGTACTTGAAGACAAAAGGAAGATTACTTATAAAGAAGTTCCAACTCCCGAACCCGCTCCGGGGCATGTACGCCTAAAAGTCAAAGCAGTCTCGATCTGTGGTTCAGATATCAAAAGATACATGGATGGGCATAGAGAATACAACCTGATCTTGGGGCATGAGAGCGCCGGGATCATCGATCAAGTGGGTCAAGGTGTCAGCGAAGATTATCTTGGCAAACATGCGGCTGTCATCCCATTGGTGCCTTGCTTTGAATGCGAGCAATGTCAGCGCGGCTTCTATTCCGCCTGTCACAAATATTCCTTTATTGGTTCCCGCCAGGATGGGTGTTATGCTGAATTTGTCGATGTGCCTGAAAAGAATATTTTCATTGTGCCGGAACATTTGCCTCTTGAGTATGTGGCAATGATCGAACCTTCGACAGTGGCGAGACATATGTTGGCGCTTGGAAACTTTCAAAAAGGTGAGACCGCAATCGTGATGGGTTCAGGCTCCATTGGTTTGATGCTGGTTCAGTGGCTGCGCATACTGGGAGCAAAACGCATCGTCTCGACCGATGTGCTGGATCAAAATTTAGAGATCGCTTCCAAGCTGGGAGCGCACTTTACCCTCAACCCCACCAAAGTTGATTTGATCAAAGAATTGAAAAATTTACTTGGCGATGGCGCAGACCTGACACTGGAAGCCACAGGTGTCCCACAGGTTTTAGAGCAAACCATACAAGTTACGCGCCCACGCGGCAGAATTGTATTGGCAGGCAATCAACCTTTGGATAAAAGTCTGCCCTTAACCTTTATTGAAAATATGATGCGCCGCGAAATCAGTCTCATCGGTTGCTTTATGTCTTATTCGGCACCTTTCCCGGGACATGAGTGGACAGAAACCATCGATGCCTTGCTGAACGGCACCTTGGATATTGAAACGATCATCTCTCATCGTTATCCGCTTTCAAAGACCCCTGAGATTTTTGAACAGATCGGCACACATAAACTAACTCACCAGAAAATCATCCTGAACCCCGAGGAAGTAGCATGACGCTTCGAAATGTATACCCTTGGATTCTCCGTGCTCAACAGGAAGGCTGGGCGGTAGGAGCATTCAATGCAAATACCATGGAACAAGTACAGGCGATTGTTTCAGCGGCTCAAGCTGAAAATGCGCCTGCCATCATTCAAGTCAGCCACCGCGCATTGAAATATATTGGCAATGGCAGTGAAATTCAAGGTCTCAAATATATCGCTGCAGTTGGCAAGGTCGCTGCGGAAAGTGTGACGGTGCCGATTGCCCTGCATTTGGATCATGGGACCGAAATGGAAGTGTTGCAAGCCATTGCTTTGGGATTCACCTCAGTGATGTTTGATGGCGATGCCCTGCCCTTTGAAGAGAACATATCCACCACAAAACGACTTTGTGAAACCGCGCGTTCTGTCGGAGTTTGCATGGAAGCTGAAATCGGCGAAGTTCCCAAGCCGGATGGCAAAGCCTTCAATGAAGCCGATATTGCGCTTACCGATCCCGATGAAGCGGTTCAGTTTGCAGAAGCAACAGGCGTCGATCTGCTTGCGATCGCTCTGGGGTCGGTACATGGGCTCAAGACAAAGCAAATCTCATTGGACCTGGATCGGTTGGCCACCATCCGTAAACGTGTTTCTGTTCCGCTCGTATTGCATGGTTCATCTGGTGTTTCGGATCAAAGATATTAAACAAGGCGTGACGATGGGTCTGGCAAAGGTCAATGTGGCTACGCAATTGTCTCAAGCCTTCACTGTAGCGATCCGCAAAGTTCTCAGCGAGGATAAAGAAGTGGTTGACCCGCGCAAATATCTGGTCGAAGGGCGAAGCGCTCAGACAGAAATCGTGCGTGAGCGAATCCAATTCCTTGGCGCGTCTGGAAAAGCGAACATATCGATATGATCCTTTGTCTGAATTTGAATGCGGCTATCGATAAAACAATAGTGGTCGCATCTTTTGCAATTGACAAGATTCATCGCCCTGAATCTGTGGTTGCATTGGCAGGCGGGAAAGGTTGTAACGTTGCCAGAGCACTAAAGACATTGGGTGATGCACCCGTTGTATCGGGTTGGGTTGGTGGTTTTGCAGGTCAGTTTATCGAGGAAGAATTACATCGAGAAGATATTCAAACTGCCTTCATCCACACAGACTTTGAATCTCGAACCTGCACATCGATTTTGGATCGTGAAAAACAAACGATGACCGAAATCTATGAGCTGGGTGAAACGGTACCTTTGGAAAAAATAAATGAGTTACGGGAATACATTGCAACTCATATCGAAGAATATCAAGCAATCACACTTTCTGGGAGTATGCCCCCAGGTGTGCCATCCGACTTTTATGCGGATCTGATCGAAATTGCCAAAAAGGCAAACGTACCGACTTTTCTTGATACAAGTGGGGATGCGCTCCGTAAAGGTATTGAAGCAAAACCGTTTCTGGTAAAACCAAACGAGACCGAGGCTAAATCCCTTTTAGGACTTAGTCCAGATGCGCCAATGGATTTTGCCAAGGCGGCGGCTGAAGTTTCAAAAAAATATGGGACGAATGTTTTGCTCTCCCTCGGTGCGAATGGGGCAGTGGCGGCTAAAGTCGATGAAGTGTTTATCGTAAAAAATCCACGTGTGGAAGCAAAGAGCGCCGTAGGGTCTGGGGATTGTACGCTGGCTGGTCTCGTGCATGGCTTCTTGCAGGGATTATCATTTGAAGAGTCTGTTACGTGTGGAATAGCGGCTGGTACGGCTAACACTTTAATAGTTGGGGCTGGTCAATTCAAGATCGAAGACTATGAAAGATTGCGTAGTCAAGTTCAGCTGTCGAGAGAAGCTGGATAATTTAATCAGAATAGTACATGTAGTGGTTGTCCAATAGTATCAAGATACTCAGGAGCCTAAACCATGTCTACTTCCTTCCCTAAAATTGGAATCCGTCCTGCCATCGATGGACGACGAAAAGGTGTGCGCGAGTCACTTGAAGATCAAACAATGGGCATGGCGAAGCGCACCGCTGATTTTTTGAGCGCCAACCTGCATTATCCCGATGGTTCCCCCGTTCAATGCGTTATCGCGGATACCTGCATTGGTGGCGTCGCTGAGGCGGCTCAAGCTGCTGAAAAGTTCAGGCGTGAGGGTGTTGGAGTTTCCATCACAGTTACACCCTGTTGGTGCTACGGCTCCGAAACCATGGATATGGATCCTCATTTGCCCAAGGCAGTCTGGGGATTTAATGGCACGGAGCGTCCGGGAGCGGTATATCTGGCGGCGGTGCTTGCTGGTTATAACCAAAAAGGATTGCCAGCCTTCTCCATTTATGGGCATGATGTTCAAGAGTTGACGGATACTTCCATACCCATGGATGTCCAGGAAAAGTTACTGCGTTTTGCTCGAGCGGGTATGGCGGCAGCTTTGATGCGAGGAAAATCCTACCTCTCGATAGGGGGCGTTTCGATGGGGATCGCTGGTTCCATTGTGGATCAGAACTTTTTTGAAAGTTACCTGAATATGCGTGTTGAGACGATTGATATGTCTGAAATAACCAGACGTATCGACGAGGGGATTTACGACCCTGATGAATTTGCTCGCGCCTTATCCTGGACGAAATCCAACTGCCCCGAAGGACGAGAATACAATCCGCCCGACAAACAGCGCTCTCGTGAAATGAAAGATAAGGATTGGGAAACAAGTGTCAAAATGACGTTGATCGCCCGCGACCTGATGGTGGGAAATCCGCGTTTAGCTGAAATCGATAGAGGGGAGGAAGCCCTGGGACATAACGCCATCGTGGGAGGTTTTCAGGGACAACGTCAATGGACGGATCATTTTCCAAATGGCGATTTTATGGAAGCCATCCTCAACTCTTCCTTTGATTGGAATGGTATACGCGCTCCCTTTACGTTTGCCACCGAGAACGACAGCCTGAACGGCGTCTCCATGTTGTTTGGAAATCTATTGACCAATACAGCGCAGATTTTTGCCGACGTTCGGACTTACTGGAGTCCAGATGCTCTCAAGCGCGTAACCGGTTATGAATTGAACGGTCCAGCGGCAGGCGGTATTATCCATTTGATCAATTCTGGAGCAGCTGCCCTGGATGCAACCGGTCAAATGGAGAAAGATGGAAAGCCGGCGATGAAGCCTTTCTGGGAAATCAGTGAGGCTGATGCTCAAAAATGTTTGCAAGCTACAACCTGGTATCCAGCCATGACCGAATATTTTCGCGGCGGTGGATACTCATCCCTGTTCCTGACCAAAGGTGGAATGCCGGTGACGATGAGCCGCATCAACCTTGTCAAAGGGTTGGGACCTGTTTTACAGCTTGCAGAAGGCTGGACGGTGGACCTGCCTGCCGAAGTTCATGAACAACTCAATGAACGTACCAATCCCACCTGGCCAACTCATTGGTTCGCACCTCGCATCACCGGGAAAGGTGCATTCCGCGATGTGTATTCTGTCATGGCAAATTGGGGCGCCAATCACGGTGCGATCAGTTACGGACATATTGGCGCCGATCTGGTATCTCTTGCCTCCATTCTGCGCATCCCGGTCTGTATGCATAATTTGGATGAGACAGCCTTGTTCCGTCCCAGCGTCTGGAGCGCTTTTGGTACTGATGATTCTACCGGTGCTGATTTCCGCGCCTGCACGAACTTCGGACCGTTATACGGTTAATGAAAATTCGGACGAAACAGCGATGTCTGTTATATTCACAAACAAAAACCTCAATTGGAGGATTGCATGGCTAAAAAAGTGTTTGTGAGTGGTTGTTTCGATACGCTCCATAGCGGTCACGTTGAGTTCTTCCGCGAAGTAGCTCAATATGGTGACGTCTATGTCGCGTTAGGCTCTGATAAAACGATCTTTGATCTGAAGGGACGTACGACCTTCAATAGCGAACAAGAGCGTTTGTTCATGGTCAAATCGGTATCCTTTGTCAAGGATGCGTTTATTTCAAGCGGTTCAGGGATTTTGGATTTCGAAGTTGAACTCCGCTCGGTAATGCCTGATTATTTCATTGTCAACGCTGATGGAAATATTCCTGAAAAACAGGCTTTGTGCCGCGAGCTGGGAATTGAATACATTATTTTGGAGCGCAAGCCACATGCAGGTCTGGATGCACGCTCTACGACGGAACTACGTCAGCGTGACTCATTGCCTTATCGAATCGACCTGGCGGGGGGCTGGCTCGATCAGCCGTTTGTTTCAAAACACCACCCTGGTCCTGTCATCACGATTTCGCTGGAACCAACTTTAGAGTTCAATGAACGAAGCGGGATGGCGTCTAGCACGCGTCGTCATGCCATGGAACTTTGGGGACATAAAATTCCGCCCGGAAATTATGAAAAGCTTGCGAAGGTGCTTTTCTGTTATGACAATCCTCCCGGCACTGAGGTGATCTCCGGTTCACAGGATTCGATTGGATTGGTGTTTCCAGGATTGGCATATGCCCATTACGAAGGAGGAGTATTGGCCCTCACGTATTGAACATCGTCTGGATGAACCCCTCCTGCATTTTGTGGAAAGTTCAATATATCTTGTTTCGTTGGGACCTCGCTTCACCGATTACGATGTGTTTGAAAATAGCATCTTTGATCGTGACCGCGCCAAGGCGCTGGCAGATGCTGCCGAGGGTCACTGGCAGGCAATCTTGGATCAGGATATCGTCGCGCTTTGGACAAACCATGCGCGAGGGATTCGAAGCGCAGATTGCCATGATTCCAAACGTAATGAATGATCGTGTAAAATCTTTGATCGATGAATACCGTGACCGCGCGCTGGGTTGGAAGTTATCCGGGGCAGGCGGCGGTGGGTATATGGTGCTCGTTTCTGAGAAGCCCATCCCCGGCGCGATCCGCGTAATCGCGCGGCGAGAGACTGATTGACATCGGTTATCAAATGAAAGTGCTGTGATGGAAAAGACTCAGTCATTTTTGGCAATTGATCTTGGCGCAGAAAGTGGTCGGGCAGTACTTGGTCATTTGCATGCTGGCAAACTGGAATTACAAGAAATCCATCGTTTCCCAAATCGACCCGTGCAAGTGGTCAATTCTTTATATTGGGATGTATTGCATCTCTGGGATGAGATGAAACATGGTTTGGCTTTGGCTGTAAAAAAATCGGGGAAAACATTGGTGAGTTTGGGTGTGGATACCTGGGGAGTGGATTTTGCCCTCCTGGATGCAGACGACTCTTTAATTGACAATTCTCACAGCTATCGTGACCGTCGGACGGAAGGGACGGTTGAAGCCGCCTGTTCAGTAATCCCGCAGCATGAAATTTATCAACAGACTGGCATTCAGATTATGTCCATCAATAGCCTGTACCAATTATTGGCGATGGCAAAATCCGGCTCCAGTCAATTATCTGCCGCAAAGACATTTCTCAACATACCTGATCTATCTTAACTTTTGGTTCTCAGGTGTGAAGGCTTCTGAATTTACCATCGCCACCACCACCCAGTGCTACGACCCCAAGGCAAACGATTGGGCTTGGAATATACTGAAAAAATTTGAAATCCCTTTGGGTATCTTTGGAAATATCGTTCCACCTGGAACCGTACTTGGCGGATTGCGCCCTCAGCTTGCTGCCGAGACCGGAGCCGATGATGTAAAAGTGATCGCTGTTGCCTCACACGATACACAGTCAGCGATTATCGCGGTGCCAGCCACAACAGATGATTATCTTTACTTAAGTTCTGGAACATGGTCGTTGATGGGTACTGAAGTTGATGAACCCGTCATCAATCGTGAAAGTTTGAATTACGAGTTGACAAATGAAGGCGGCTACGACGGAAAGTTTTGCCTGCTCAAAAATATTGTCGGGTTATGGATTTTGCAGGAGTGTCGTCGTGTTTGGGAGAAGAACGGTCAGTCTTATTCATACAACGAGCTGACTCAATTGGCAGAGACTGCTCCACCCTTGCGCGCTTTTATTGATGTGACCGACTCTCGCTTCTTGCCACCCGGAGAGATGGTCGCTCGTATCCAGGATTTTTGTCGTTCAACCAGGCAGCCTGTCCGGAATCGCCAGCCGAAGTGACGCGTTGCATTCTGGAAAGTCTGGCGTTGGAATATCGATGTGCCGCCGGACAAATTTCGAGCTTGCTCAATCGCCCGCTGCCGGTCATCCATATCATCGGGGGTGGATCACGCAACAAGTTGCTGAATCAACTAACAGCGAATGCAACGAAGCGAAAGGTCATTGCAGGACCGGTAGAAGCAACAGCCATCGGCAACATCATAGTGCAAGCCATTGCCGCCAAACAGATTGGTTCACTTGCGGAAGCTCGTGCAGTAGTCCGCAATTCGTTTGATGTGTCGATGTATGAACCCTCCTCAACTGAAGAATGGGACGAAGCATATCAGCGTTACTTAAACCTTAAGAATGGAGATTGGAAAACAACCATGATGGAATTCAAAAATGAAGAACAAGCCAGAGCTGAGATTATCAGGATCACTCGTATCGTTGCCGGTCAGGGATTGATACGTTCCAATGATGGGAAATCTTTCCATTCGGCTGGATGAAAATCATTTTCTGGTAACCCCCAGCGGACTGTATAAAATGGCAATGGAGCCAGATGATTTGCTCATTATCGATTGGCAAAACCAGGTTGTCAAAGGTCGAGCCGGGTTAAAGCCCACATCGGAGATTCTCATGCACCTGGAAGCCTATCGCCAGCGAAGCGATATCAGCGCCGCACTGCATGCTCATCCCATGTATGCCACATCACTAACTATTGTGGGGGAGCCCTTCCCGATGGACATCATTCCAGAGGCGGCTATTGGTTTGGGAAGTGTTCCCATTGCGGATTATGCCACGCCCGGAGCACAGGCAATGGCAGATAGTATTCGCGGTCCGATCTCTCAAAGTAAAACCATTCTTCTCAGCCATCATGGCACACTGACGGTTGGACACACATTGGAAGAAGCTTTGATCGCCCTCGAACGTTTGGAACATACGGCACACTCTTACTTTGTCGCAAGAACATTGGGAAGAATTATCCCATTGCCTGCCGATGAAATGGAACGGTTGCAGGTCGTCGGTCGCCGGGTTCGGGAGAAGACTTAATAGCTTGGGCAAACTCCAATATGTGACCTGATCCAACTTAATGGATGGGCGTGGACGATTGTTGATCTGGCGTGGAGTGAAGAGATACAGTCCGCGCATTTGGCGGAGGCGTTGCAATACCGTCCGAAGTTAATGATAGGGTGACGTAATTTTTTGGGGAATTATATAAACTCGACTTGAAACAGGCAACTATGCCATGCTATGCACAATACTTTCCAACACTTTATATTCTTCCAAGCAATCCTTGCACATATCTAGATGGTGTTGCACCAACGGCATCAATTTCGCGACATCCTCTCCCTGCGCAGCAAGTTCTGTAAACTGATCGAGTAAGGCAAAGACCTCATCACAAGTCAGTTCAACCTCCCGGGTCATGGACAGCATCGCCATCATATTTTGCATCTTTTTGGATTGAACAGCCTGCATTCCACCAAGTGAAGTCTTTTGCTTTTGTGTGCCAAAGAACTTTTGGAAGAATTGTTTTATATTCATTCTAATAATTTCCTTCTACGCATAGATAGTAAAGACCATCCAGGGTCTTACCTGTCAACCTGCTCAAATACCGACAAAACTTCCTGCGGCGTCAACCCATCTTTTTCCAACCCCTTTTTAAGCCGCAAGCGTGCATCATGCAACATTTTGTAAAGCGCATTGCGATTTGTTCCAATTCGCCGAGCAGCTTCTTCCAACGGGAATCCCTCCATAATTGCCGATAATGCCTGGCGTTGTTTTTCTGTCAACTCTTCCATGATGACTTGATTAACCCGCTCCATCATTTCAGTACGGGACATCTGCTCTTCCGGACTTGCCTGGCGGTCTGGTAGCTCACGATAGGAAGCATCGGTCTCGTCGTTTATTTCCATTTCGGGCAGGGGCACTTCACGCCATCGCACACGACGCAATTCGGTGAGTGCAGCACGCACTGCAATTTTATGTGCCCAAGTGGTAAATTGACTTCGTCCTTCGAATGTATCCAGATACTCCAATACACGCATCAATGTTTCCTGGATCACTTCCTCGACAAGCGCTTCTGATGCAGGACTATTGGGATCCAGTCTTCCAGCAATAGCGTATGGCAATCCCCGTAGGATGATCGCACGCAAGTCTTCCAGAGCTTGTGCCTGGCGGTCTCCACCCGCACGCAAATCTGCAAGCCATTCTTCGTTGGTTCGTTTTTCCATATTTGGATTATAAACCAACAGGTAATAGGTCACTCGTGAATACCATCTCTGATATATGAATATGATTCCGGCTTTAACCACAACTCAAATGATCGAAGTCGATCGCGCCATGATCGAGGAATACCATATCGAATTGATCCAGATGATGGAAAATGCCGGACAATTTTGCAGAATTGGCACGTCGACAAATGGGAGGAACCGTGAAAGGTCACAGTGTGGCCGTCCTTTGTGGACATGGAAACAACGGCGGAGGCGGAATGACCGCTGCGCGTCGTCTGCATATTTGGGGAGCAAATGTTGTTGTCGCATTGACTAAATCGGCGGGTGAACTGCGCGGCATCCCTGCGCATCAATTGGACATCTTGAAACGTATGAACATCCCCGTCCTGGAACACAACTCGCTTCCTTCCACCCCTGACCTGATTCTGGACGCCATCATTGGTTACAGCCTGAGTGGTGCACCGCGCGGAGCGGCGGCTGACTTCATTCACTGGGCTAACAACCAAAATGCTCCAATCATCTCGTTGGATACACCATCTGGATTGGATGTCACAAGTGGGATAGCTTACGATCCTGCAATCCGTGCGACTGCCACCTTGACTTTGGCATTGCCCAAGCACGGATTATTAAACCCCGAAGCAAAAAACCTTGTTGGTGAACTTTATCTTGCAGATATCAGTGTGCCGCCAGAACTTTATGTCAACATGGGAATCACCGTCCCGCCCTTGTTTGCCGAGAGTGATCTGATTCGAGTGCAGCCAGACAGGTAAGAAAAACACAAAGATTGACCTCTTTATGCTTGAAGACAAGGAGAAACAAATGAATACACCTATACATGTAACTGACGCAGAATTTGAAAACACAGTCTTGAAATCAACCACACCTGTTGTCGTCGATTTTTGGGCACCTTGGTGCGGACCCTGTAAAATGATCGCGCCCGTTTTGGAGAAGTTAGCCGCAGAATATGGAGACAAGTTGACGATTGCCAAGGTCAACACAGATGATAATCCGCAATGGGCAATGAAATATGGCGTACAGGGGATTCCAACCCTGCTCTTCATTAATAACGGAGTAGGTCAAAGATACCATTGTCGGCGCTGTTCCCGCTCCTGCCATCAAAGCCAAAGTGGATGGATTGCTGAAAGCGACAGCGGGGGCATAACTGTATGCCAAACGAACAAAAGAAATACGACGTTGCCATCATTGGCTCAGGCATCGGTGGTTCAACCCTGGCGAGCGTGTTAGCTCGCCAGGGTTTGTCTGTGATCGTGTTCGAGGGCGGGCAACACCCGAAGTTTGCGATCGGTGAATCGATGATCCTTGAAACATCTGAGATGATGCGGGCGCTGGCGGAGTTTTATGATGTGCCTGAGTTGGCGTATTTCAGTTCGGAAAATTATTTTAAACATGCAGGCGGCTCGCACGGTGTGAAGCGGCATTTTGGTTTTACGCATCACGTGATGGGCAGAACAGAATGTGCGGACGAGCCTGCAGGCAGTGATTCCCAAGGAACCGTATGGACATGAGATGCATTTGTATCGTCAGGATACGGATTATTTTTTGACGGCTGTGGCGATCTCTTATGGCGCAACGATCTTACAAAACACATTTGTTACTGATGTTGATATTCAGCCTGATGGCGTGACGATCACCACCAAAAACGGACAGAGTTATCAGGCGGAGTATCTTGCGGATGCGGGCGGCTTCCGTTCGTTGGTGGCGGATAAACTCGGCTGGAAGCATCATGACTTGCAGACACATACCCGTTCGATCTTTACGCATATGATCGATGTGCCTTGTTATAACGATGTGACCGCTCCGCCCAAGGATTATGATGTTCCGTTTCGTTGGTCGGAGGGAACGTTGCATCAGATCTTTAAAGGCGGTTGGTTGTGGATCATCCCGTTCAACAACCATGCTGATTCGACCAACCCATTATGCAGTGTTGGCTTACAGCTTGACCCTCGTGTTCATCCCACCCGCAGTGACCTCACACCTGAAGAAGAATTTTATGCTTTCATTGAACAATTCCCGAAGATGAAGGAACAGCTCCAGAACGCCAAGGCAGTTCGAGGCTGGGTGAGAGCCGAGCGTTTGCAGTTCTCGTCGCATCATGTGGTGGGTGATCGCTTTGCGTTGTTGGGTCATGCGGCGGGATTTATTGATCCGTTGTATTCAAAAGGCTTATACGTCACGCACATCAGCGTGATGATTTTGGCGACTTGTTGCTCAAAGCGAAGAAGTCTGGCGATTATTCGGCCGACGCATTTCAGTCGCTTGAAAAGATCACATTGGATTACATCAACATGCACGATAGGTTGACCGCCAACTCGATCAAGTCGTGGTCGAATTACAAGTTGTGGCGGGTCTATTCTGTGCAGTGGTTGTTGGGCGCCTATCTCGAATATTTGATGTTGAGCATCACACGCATGCGTGCCAAAGACCGAGATGAATATCTTGCGTTGTTGAAAGATAACAAACTGGCAGGCGGCGGGTTCAGTCGTTTCTTTGAAACGCAGGAAAAGATCGATACGCTTTTCGAACAGGTTAACCCCGATGACGAAGCGGATGTGGATCGTGTTGTTGCGAGTAACGTGCGTTGTTCGCAGCTTTTCCGTGGCTTCCAATGCCGTTCCAGGCGATCCTCGATGGCAAAAGTCATCTGCCCAAAAACAAATTCCGCTTGTCGCTTCTCAAAAAGGATGAAGGCTTCATGGGGGGCGGTGAATATCGAAAACATTTCTTCGGTGATATGTC
>CAVSRF010000043.1:0-16706 GCA_963730175.1 uncultured Chloroflexia bacterium
CAGCCACAAGCTCCTCACCTTTCCTCGCATGGTAATAAACTCTATTTCAATACACAAACGGGATAAAGCGTTTGGTGTGATTCATATATTCTCGATACCGGTCACCCAATGCAGTGATCAACATCCGCTCTTCGACGTTCGCCCGGTAACTATATCCAATCAGGGTAATAAGCGGTACGCTGATTAGGCACAGCCAGTTGGTGAATGCCAATCCAAGCCCCAACATTGTGATCAGCGAACCGGTATAGGACGGATGACGAATCCAGCGATACGGCCCTCCTTCATCACGGTTTGACCGGGTTGGACAACAAGGTTCACGCTGAAGTATTTTCCAAGCACGCGGATCGAATACCAGCGGAAAGCTACACCTCCTACCATCAGCATGATACCGAGTCCAAAAATCAAAACGGGACGCCAGGAGATGGTCGCCCAGGGTTCCACGCGTATCAGCCAATTTGCCAGAAAGACAGCCGTCCCCAGTGATAACCTGACTACCAAACTCGAATAGTCGTTCATTGGCACGCGAACTCATCTTGATTCGACGTGAGACTGTGTAGATCACTTCGGGTACCAGCCAGATAAAGTATCCCCAATTAAGAATCAGCATGGCGGTATGGTCCGTTAAAACAAGTGGAAGCATTGACCGAATCCTTTACATCTAAAGACGGCATGACCTGAACCGATTGTACAAGAGGCAGATGTCAGCGAGAGTTTTTTACTCCATCATCCGAAGCGCCATCGGGCTGAAATAGGGAATCAACCAGACCAGCCACACAAAAATACTGAACTTGTGGAAGCTCACGATCATCTTCTCGTCCTTCTTCAAAAGGACATAGGTCGCCCAGATCGCATGGACAAGCATCAGGACGATGGCAAGTAAACCCGATATGCCGTGGATGTCAAACGACATGCCGCCCACAAATTCAAACATCATGCCTGTCCCCCACGTATCACAGACAAGACCCATCCAAAAGAAGACCGTGTGCCATACTTTGAGTCGTCCTTGAATGCGCTCGCTCCATACACCGATGGAATAAAAGAGCAGGGCTAAATTGATAATAATCACGGCAGAGGGATTCATTGGTGTTTTCTCCAGTATTCGTTTTTATGTCTAAAGAATTATATACATCTCCCCCAAAAGCGGACCGTGTCAAACATCCCCTAAAGCCAGTTCAATTGCTCGTATTACCCCTTACTATTCGTTACAAATATCGTACTGCATTCATCAATTCTTCCGCGGTGACACTTTCCAAAAGCTTCGTTACTCGTCTTTTGAGTTCTCCATGAGAAAGTTCTTTTGAAACCACAACTCCATAATGTTCTTTGCCATCTTCAACATATTGAATCGCAAGTGGGACAAAGTCTCTCACATTGAATGTTACAACTGCCCTGTGTTTATCAGCGGCATATTCCATAATTTTCTCATCAGGTGTGGCATCCAAACCAACCTCATTGACATGAATAACATCAAAACCCTGCTCACGCAGGAGCTTTGCAAGATATTTCCAAATTTGCTCATCAAGGAGTAGTTTAGGAGGGTCTTTCCCCGTCTCGGTATTCATCCACCCGTGATTTCCTTATATTTCTTCTCACCAAGTTTTTCCAATAACAGACGGCGGCTTACCTCCTCTGTATTTTCGGCGCGTTCCTTGTCGATCTCTGCCTGATGGACAAAATAATAATTGATAGCCTCATATACCTGAGGCAGTGTAATATGCGGGACAATCTCATTCGCTATGATTTCAGGCGTTTCTCCAACCTGCAAATAGCCAACAATGTGACTCACTTTCACACGCGTATCGCGAATTACCGCGCTCGTCCCGCCTGTGAACTTGACCACTTCAATATTGGGAAAAGCCTTCGCATCATCTACGACTTTGGTCTCGTCAATTACATAATCAGCAGACCCCTCCCCTACTTTCTTACTCTGACGCGCTTCCAGATACGCCCGCAGCGCCTCGCGGATCAATTCACTGCGCGAGCGATGTTCTTCCGCCGCAGCACGATCTACTATTTTGAGAAATTTCTCGGGAAGAGAGACTAAAACTTTGTTTGCCATGAGGATATATCCTGTATATCCTCATTATACCCCGCAAGAAACAAAGCCTGGCATATCTATTTCATCGTGATCTAGGTCCGCACACGCAACATGGACCTCACTCCCCGCCTTTCCTCGCGCGGACCCAATTCCAAACTGCGATTAACAGCGCAGGGACAAGAATCACAAAACTACCATTCACAAAGAACCATTTCATCAGTGTAAATATGGGTGCAAGCAAATCCAACAGGACAGTATGTTGAGGATAATTCAACATCACGATGGAAGCAGAGATGTTCTCAAGGTAATCGAATAACGCGCCAAAGACAGGAAAGAGATTTCAACAATCGCCAGCGGCTGTTTGCATCTGGGACAGCACGCAGCATCACCCAGCTAATGGACGTGGCAAGGAAGAACAAATAGGTCAGCGGGAAGATCAGATCAAACGTGAAGCGGGCACGGACATACGCGGCGCGCCCCTCTGCGCCGTATGTCTCTGCCATGTTATAGAGGTCTGTGCTGGAATAGAAAAAGGACGTATCTGGCGAGCCCGCGCCCTGTGAAACGGACTCGGCACGACTTGCCTGTCCCGGCAGGACAAAAGCGACGACGAGGGCGAAGATCAGCAGAGCAAGCAACGTGACGAGCCCACTGGAGAGTTGATACAGCTTGAGGGAAATATTTTTCAGCATGCCCGCATTATAGTCTCATCCATGCTGCTCGATTCAACTTCCCCCGCCATCCATCTCGATGATGAGTTTCTTCTTGATCGAGACAAAGCAAACCCCTCTCCCGTCTACCGCTCGCTATCGCTCGGGTACGCGTCCCCAAATGGGGAGAGGTCCAAACCATCATCAACCGAAACCGTAATTTGGAAATTCAACTTGCCAATCAACCCAGAAAAGAAATCGTCCCCATGCCTTCTCCCTGTGGGAGAGGGGCAAACCGTCTTGTCGATTATTCGTGTCAATCAGGGTGAGGTCCCTCACCCTCATTCCCCGCCTTTCCCCAGCTCGGACGATAGATAACATTAATCCTCAATAACCACCCATTGGTCGCTGTCCATTCTTTTTCGCTGTACGAAGTGCATTATCAACTCGCAATAACACCTCTTTCCAGTCCCCTTGTCCCTGCAATAATTGAACAATCCCTGCACTTATAGTCACATGAATAGATAATTCACTAGAGACAATCGGATTGGCCCGCACTCTCTCAAAAAGGTCTTCTGCAAGCTTGACCGCATCAGAAATATTGCAGGCGGGTAGCACTATCAAGAATTCCCCTCCAACGTCCGATTGTATTTGGATGACGAATCAATCCCTTCAACCTATCCGCAAAATCTCGCAACACAGAATCCGCAACAAATCGGTTATAAGATTCTCGAATATGATTATACTGATCCAGTTCAAACAAAATGATCGCGAGAGAATTGCTATATCGTTTTGCCCTGATAACCTCTTCCTGTAAATCCACTAATATCTTTCGGCGATTTGCAAGAAGAGTTAGCGTGTCAGTATATGTGACATCATTTGCCTGAGCTAACACAGCCATCATTTCTATTTCTTTAATTTCCAATGTACGTTTTAATTTTCTAAATTTTGATTCTAGCTTATTGAATTCCGATAAAAGCCGACCATACTTATCGCTCAAAATATTCTTGCTCTCATCATCAGCTTGCCTGAATGAAATACCTAAAGTTTTTGCCTTCGACTTAAGGGATTCGAGTAATGGCGAATACCATTCAGCATTATTTATGGATATATCTATCCAATGCAATTCAGCAAGCCTTTTAGGAACTTCACACTCTTCAACTCGGATTGGAATAATAAAAATTGTTCCAACGGGTTTTTCGTCAAATTTATCGAGTACGTTTTTTATTTCTTTTTGGACAAACCCTTCTTTAGATACCGAATTTCGCGACAGGAAAACAATTACAACATCGGTTTCATTAATTGCATTTTCAATCTCAAATTTCCAATCTTGTCCAGGTGTTAATGATTTTTCGTCAAGCCATGGATCAATCCATTTTTCTGACGAAAGCAATTTATATACATTACGAACTATCGATTTGTCATCCGATGAGTGACATAAAAACACGCGAAGTCGACGATTTTCATCCACGATTAAATCTCCCTTCTAAAACCCCTGCGCCACGTACTCACCCCACACACCTCTCAGCGTATTACAAATTTCACCGAGCGTGATGTCGTTCTCCACACATTCAATGAACAGCGGCATCAGGTTCTCCCCCATTACCAAACCACCTCAACTTCATATTTTCGAATTTCGCCGTCTACAGAAATCAAAGGCATGGCTTCAATCTGACTTTGGGCAATAAGTAATCTATCGAATGGATCAGCATGGTGCATGGGAAGTTTATAGACCTGCACAGCATGATAGATTTGTATAGGTAATGCTTGAAATCCATGCAGATTTATGCGATTGGAAACATAACGCGTGGGGTCTTCTGGTAAAGCAAGACGCCCACGCGCAGTTTTGATCGCCAGCTCCCACGCAGTTGCCGCGCTGAGGAAGATTTCATTATCACCATCTGCGATGATTTCCTTCGCAAGTGGTGATAATTGTGCATCATCCATATTCCACCAAAGGAAGGTATGCGTATCGAGCAAGTACCTCATACGGCAAACTCTTCAAGGGGATCATCGAAATTAGGCATAATGGTAATCTTGCCTTTATCAACCCCAGGCATACGTGTGGATACATTCGCCACCACAGGCAATATGCGCGCCACTGGCTTTCCAGCTTTGGCAATGATCACTTCTTCACCTTTCAAAACGCGCTCAAGTAATTTTGAAAAGTGAGTTTTCGCTTCGTGGATGTTGAAAGTTGTCATCGGGCACCTCCACAAGCATTGTAGACTAACCAGTGGACTAAGTCAAGTCCCTAAAACCCCTGCGCCACATACTCACCCCACACGCCTCTCAGCGTATTACAAACCTCACCGAGCGTGATGTCATTCTCCACGCATTCGATGAACAGCGGCATCAGGTTCTCGGTTCCCTTGGCGGCAGTCACCAATTTGCCAAGCAACTCGGTCGTTCGTCCTTCATCCCTCGTCGCACGCAGTGCCTTCAGTCTCTCCCGCTGTCCCAACTCAATCGCAGGGTCAACTTTCAAACGTTCCAACGTTAAACCCTCCTCCACCTGGAACTGATTGACTCCCACCACCACCTGCTCCCCGCGTTCGATCTGCTGTTGCGCGGCGTAGGCGGCGTTCTGGATCTCGTTCTGCATGAATCCCTTTTCAATGGACTGCAACGCGCCGCCCATATCGTCGATCTTGGCGATGTACTCCTGCGCGCCTTTTTCGATCTCGTCCGTGAGATATTCGATCAGGTACGATCCCGCCAACGGATCGACCGAGTCCGCTACGCCTGATTCGTGCGCGATGATCTGTTGTGTGCGCAGCGCCACACGCACAGCCTTCTCCGTTGGCAGCCAGAGCGCTTCGTCCATGGAATTGGTATGCAGGGACTGTGTCCCGCCCAAAACGGCGGAGAGAGCCTGCACCGTCACGCGTACGACGTTATTTTCAGGCTGTTGCGCGGTCAGCGTCGAGCCTGCGGTCTGTGTGTGGAAGCGCAACTGCCACGAGGCTGGCTTACTGCGCCTTGAAGCGTTCGCGCATGATCCTTGCCCACAGCCGTCTCGCCGCGCGGAACTTCGCCACCTCTTCCAAAAAGTTATTGTGCGCGTTGAAGAAGAACGAGAGCTGCCCCGCGAAATCGTCAATGTTCAAACCCGCCGCCAGCGCCGCCTCCACATACGCGATCCCATTCGCGAGCGTGAACGCCACTTCCTGCACGGCGGTCGAACCCGCTTCACGGATGTGATAGCCCGAGATCGAGATCGTGTTCCAACTCGGCACGTCACTTCGCGCAATACTGAAAAATATCCGTGATGAGCCGCATCGATGGCGTGGGCGGGAAGATATACGTGCCGCGCGCCACATACTCCTTGAGAATATCGTTCTGGATCGTGCCGCGCAGTTTGCTCACGTCCGCGCCCTGTCGCTTCGCCACCGCGATATACATCGCCAACAACACACCCGCGGGCGCGTTGATCGTCATCGAAGTCGAAACTTTATCCAAGGGGATCTGATCGAACAACTGCTCCATATCCTTGATCGATGAAATGGACACTCCCACCTTCCCCACCTCTCCCGCCGCGATCGGATCATCCGCATCGTACCCAATTTGAGTTGGGAGGTCGAAAGCGACCGATAGCCCCGTTTGACCTTGTCCCAATAAATAGCGATAGCGCTTATTCGAATCCTCCGCTGTCGAGAACCCCGCATACTGCCTCATCGTCCAAAAGCGTGAACGATACATCGTCGGCTGGACTCCGCGTGTGTAGGGGTATTCGCCAGGGAAGCCAAGTCGCTCCTCGTAAGCCGAAATCAGCCTCCGATGGAAGAGCGAGGCGAGGCACTTCGAGTCCAGAGGAATATTCGAAGCGCTCACGCCGCTCCTTAAACCTATCCAAAGATCTTTTGAGCGTTGTTTCTTTCCATTTGTTGTACTGGTCATTCAGTGTCATGAATCTCTCCAAAATAATTCCGATTTCTGCGTTGTTATTCTTTTCAAGCCCTGTATTCGTGCCCTGCATCGGATTGATATAACCCTAAACCTTCTGCATCGTTTCAAGTTCATGTTCTGCATCCCAAGTATAAAGCGTAATTATTCACTACAGGAATTAGACAAACATAGGATTATTTCACGACGAATGTCAATTGTTTCAAAACAACGAAAATGCTAGACTCATCGTATATATTGGCAGGAGGCTCTTCATGAAAATCATCGCTTACATTGCAGCGGCAATTCTTATCTTCTTTGGCGTGCTCTTCGTCTGGGGCTCAGGCGGGAGTCAAGGCGGCGGCTGGACCTGGGTCTGCGGGGGAACGTTGAGTGTGTTGTTCGGCTTCGGTCTGATCTGGTTCGCAAGCCGCAAACCCAAAGTGGAAGGGGATACGAACGTCACTCTCAAAGTAGACCTGCCCGGGCAAACCAAGATCGAATCCATGAACTGCAAAAATTGCGGCGGCGCGTTGAAAGCCGACAACATCAAAATGCTGGCGGGCGCACCGACCGTGGAATGTCCCTATTGCGGCACCACCTATCAATTGACCGAAGAACCGAAATGGTAAATAAGTTTCAAGTCTCAGGTTCCATGTTCCAAGTCAACCGAACCTGAAACTTGAAACGTGGAACTCGGAACTTACAAGGAGTACGTATGAAACACAGGTTTCTCATAACAACTCTTGTTATTTTTCTTACGCTCACAATTCCCATAACAGCGTTCGCACAATCCAATTATTACTTCAGCGTGGATAAGGAAGTTGTACAGGTGTACTTGAACAAGGACGGCACGATGAGCCTTGATTACACATGGCACTTCGTCAACCAGCCGAACGGACACGCCATAGAATACGTTGACGTGGGAACACCAAACAGCAGTGTCGTTATGAGCACCGTCACCGCGGACGTCAACGGTAAAAAGGTGAACGTCTCCTCAAGCGAGTATCAGGGCAATGGCACCGGCTTTGCAGTGGTCATGGGGTCACAAAGTATTCCATCCGGCGCAAACGGAACAGTTCATGTATATGTGGGCAAGATCAATGACATCCTATATCCCGATAGCAAGGACAATACCTACGCCAGCGGTGTTTTCGCCCCCACCTATTTTGGAAGTCAATATGTTACCGGCAAGACCGATCTCACCGTCACATTCCATTTGCCACCCAATGTCCAACCTGATGAGCCGCGCTGGCACAATGCACCATCTGGATTCCCATCTGAACCGCAAACAGGATACGACGATCAGGGCAGGATCACATACACATGGCAAAATGCCAACGCCACCATTACCCGCGAATATCAATTTGGCGCATCGTTCCCGAAAAGTTATGTGCCTGAAGGCAGCATTGTCCTTTCACGGTCTCCGTCATCAATAACCCTATCTTCCAATGGGATAGTTACTTTTATATTCCTCTGTTGTTTCGGCTTTTTCTTCCTTATTATTCCAGCGCTCACTGTATTCTCAGACCGCCGCCGCAAACTGCAATACCTGCCGCCGCGCATTTCCATTGAAGGGCATGGCATCAAACGCGGACTCACCGCGGTCGAAGCCGCCATTCTCCTGGGCGAATCACTGGATAAAGTCATGACCATGATCCTGTTCGGTGTGATCAAAAAGAATGCCGCGCAGGTGGTCACCCGCGATCCGCTCAAGGTGGATGTGACCTCCCCACTGCCCGATGGCTTGCATGATTACGAATTAAATTTCCTAAAGGCATTCAAGGAAGACAATTCCAAAACGCGCCGAAACCTGTTACAGGAGATGACCGTCAAACTGGTCAAATCTGTATCTGAAAAGATGAAAGGCTTCAGCCGCCGCGAAACGATCGCCTACTACAAGAACATCATGGAAAAAGCGTGGAGCCAGGTGGAAGCAGCAGATACACCTGAAGTGAAAAGTCAGAAATTTGACGAAACGCTTGAATGGACCATGCTGGACAAGAATTACGACGATCGCACACGACGCGTATTCACCGGTCCGGTATTCGTTCCCATGTGGTGGGGACGCTACGATCCGACCTACCGAGGACCTGCTTCTGTTTCGAGTGGACTTCCCTCCACTTCAGTGTCCATGCCTTCGGTGCCCCATCTCCCCGGCTCTGATTTTGCATCTTCTGTAGCTACCGGAGTCCAAACCTTCTCGCAAAAAGTCATCGGCAACGTCACAGACTTCACCAGCCGCGTCACGAATGTGACCAATCCGCCTCCCAAACCCACCTCCACTGGTGGTCGTCGCGGCGGAGGTGGTGGACGTTCCTGCGCCTGTGCTTGTGCCTGCGCCGGTTGTGCCTGCGCCTGCGCGGGTGGAGGAAGATAGCTTTTAGCTAAGAGCTATTAGCTAATGGCTTTTATAGGTGAACCATGAATCTCATTACAGAGTTATTCAATCGTAAATCGGAAATAGAGAATCCCAAGTCGGGACTTTACCATTACGTTCGTGAGAACGAAAATGAGAAGTCCCGCATCCATCTGCGCGTCGACCCTGATGGACACGGCACACTTATCGTCAATGCAAGCAGTGTCATGCACTTGAACCCGACTGCCGCGTTGATGGCATGGTTACTTCTTGAAAACATTGAAGAAAATAATGCAACAAGAGCGATACAAAAACAATATCGCGTGACCGCCCGGCAAGCGCGCACCGATCTTACAGATTTCCGTTTTCAGCTTGATGAACTCATCCGCCCCGATGGCGCCTGCCCCGTCCATGAATTGGACCTCGAATCGCTCATGCCTTTCAGCACACGTCCCTCCGCACCCTACCGCATGGATCTGGCAGTCACCTATCGTTGCAACAACGACTGCGCTCATTGCTATAACGCCCGCGAACGAAACTTCCCTGAACTCAGCACGGAGCAATGGTTCAAGATACTCGATCAACTTTGGGAGTTGGGCGTTCCGCACATCGTCTTCACTGGCGGCGAAGCAACTTTGCGAAACGATCTTCCAGAGTTGATTGCTCATGCCGAATCCAACGGGCAGATCACAGGTCTCAACACGAACGCCCGTCGTTTATCCGATGAAAGATATGTACAAAAACTCGTGGACGCTGGACTCGATCATGTGCAAATTACGGTTGAATCCTGTAATGAAGATATCCATGACGCGATGATGCGCACCAAAGGCGCGTTCAGGCAAACAATGGAAGGACTTAGGAACGTACTCGAGAGCAAGCTCTACGTGATGACCAACACCACAATGTTGCGAACGAACATCAAAACAATTCCCAACACTCTGGATTTTCTCGCAGATATGGGTGTCCCCACCATTGGGTTGAACGCGCTGATCTATTCTGGTCACGGACTCACCGTTGGCACCGGTCTGCGCGAGAGCGAACTGCAACCCATCCTTGACATTGCCACACGAAAAACCGCCGAACGCGGACAACGACTCATCTGGTATACGCCCACACAATATTGCGAGTTCGACCCCACTGCGAACAATCTCGGTGTGAAAGGCTGTACCGCCGCGTTGTATAGCATGTGCATCGAGTCAAATGGAAATGTTTTGCCCTGCCAATCGTATTACCATCCACTTGGAAACATCCTCACCGACTCCGTGGGATTCGATCTGGAATCATAAACTATCCGTCCAATTGCGTGAGCGGCAGAACCTGCCTCTCAAATGCGAAACCTGTTCGCTCGTTGCAGAGTGCGGCGGCGGATGTCCGCTTAATTTTGAGAATCACCGCGAAACGTATGGCGTGAACAACGAGGTTGTTCCGCTGGATGTAGTGAATTAATTGAGATTTGCTCAAGCCGACCGTCCTCGGCGGCGAGGATCGCTCGCCAAGAGCGTAAATCAGATTCTGGAGACCATATGAAAATCATCAATCGTCTTGCCGACCGTTTTTCGAAAGTTCAACCCTTACCTGCCGGTACACATCATTTGCAAGCCACACAAAATGAAAGACCTTACCGTATGCATTTACGTCTACACGGTGATGGTTCAGGCATTTTGATTCTCAATGCATCCACGATCCTGCAATTGAATCCCACCGCCGCGGAATGCGCCTATCACTTCATCAAAGGGGCAGAACCCGCAGAAGCCGCGAAACAGATCGCCGCGCGTTATCGCATCAGCAAAGGGATGGCGCTCGAAGACTATAACGACTTCGTGGATCGAATCCAAACCTTGATCTCAACTCCTGACTTGGACCCCGTCTCTTATTTGGACTTTGAACAGGCACAGCCTCACTCAGCGGATCTCGACGCCCCACTCCGCCTCGATTGCGCGCTGACCTATCACCTGCCCGCAAACACACAAGCCGAGTACGCGCCGACCAACCGTGTTGACCTCGAATTGACCACCGCGGAATGGAAAGCGATCATCGACAAAGCGTGGGCGGCAGGCATCCCTCACATCACATTCACAGGCGGCGAAGCCACTCTGCGCGATGACCTGCCCGATCTGATCGCACATGCCGAAGTGAACGGTCAGGTCTGTGGGCTTCTCACAGATGGCTTGAAACTCGCAGATAAAAAATATCTCGACCTGCTCTTACAGACCGGGCTTGATCATATTCTTTTTATGCTCCAACCCAATAACGAGGAATCATGGTCTGCACTCGAAGTCATCATGCCCGAAGATATCTTCGTAACAGCCCACATCACATTGAACAAAGACAACATCACGAACGCAGAAGAGACCTTGGAACGACTCGCAAAATTGGAAGTGCAGAGCCTCTCGCTTACCATCTCGGAGAGTTCATTGCAGGAAACATATAGCGCGCTCCGCGATAAAGCAGCGGAGTTAGGACTCACGCTTCGGTCAGATCTACCCGTCCCCTATTCTGCCGACAATCCGGTTGCATTCGAAACACAGGAAGACAAAGTCCCTGAGGGCGCTGGCAAAGCCTGGCTGTATGTGGAGCCCGATGGCGATGTGCTCCCCACACAGGGCATGGCGGACAAGATCCTTGGCAATTTCCTGCACGATGAGTGGAGTACAATCCATTCTCAAGTATGAACTGGCATACGCGCTACACCCAACAAGCCAAATGGACTCGCGACCTGCGAGCCTATATCTTCAACAAAATAAAGCTAAACGAATCAAACCGCGTGCTGGAAGTGGGATGTGGCACGGGCGCGATCCTTTCGGAACTCCCAACTAACATCTCGCTTCATGGCTCTGGACCTTGATCCTGACGCGCTCGCCCAATGCCAAATCCACGCTCCAGCCGCTTCGCTAATTCATGGCAATGCGTTATCACTCCCCTATTCAAATCATTCATTTGATGTCGTTTATTGTCACTTCCTTTTATTGTGGGTAAGTGATCCGTTACAGGCTTTGCTCGAAATGAAACGCGTAACAAAACCCGGTGGACATGTCATTGCGTTTGCCGAACCCGATTACACCAAGCGCATCGACAAGCCTGATGAACTTATCCCCTTGGGCAAATGGCAAACGGAATCATTGAAGAGACAGGGTGCAGATCCGAGTTTTGGGGCGCGGCTGGCAGAATCGTTTTTTCAGGCGGGGATAAGAATCAATGAAACGGGAACAATTCAAAACGTAGGCAATGATCCGAATGCTGAAGAGCGGGAAAAAGAATGGGATGTGCTCGAATCCGATCTGGCAGGAATGGCATCCAGGGAGGAAATCCAAAAAATGAAACTGCTGGATAAACAAGCTTGGGAACGTGATGAGCGCGTCTTATATGTTCCAACGTATTTTGCCTGGGGACAAGTCTAAATAATCCATGCTACACTTGGCGCATGGAAACCTGCTACCTACTCGCCTTTCCCGATTCCGAGGCTACATCCAGTCAACCAATTGAACAGTTCAAAGGGCTAAAAGATGCGCCCTATTTTCAGCAAATCGATATCGATCTCGTCACCGTCGGCATCGAGACCATCGTCATCGAAGGCTATGCGGTCTCGATCACACGTCAGCGTTATGACGATGTTGCCCAGATCGTGGAATGTCATTACGACCTGAGCGATCCGTTTGCATACAACGTACTACAGGATAGAAAAAAGATCGAAGATGTGCTTCAATCGCGCTACATCCCAGAAGCCTACCGTCAAAGCGGATTGTTCGAAGAATACACCATCCTGCTCGTGGACGATGTCAAACCCACACCCGATAAATGGATCGAAAAGAACGCGTTGTCCATTTCCAAATTTATCCGCTCACAACGGGAAGTCTTCGAAAAGACCGAAATGGAAGAGATACTCAGTTCCCGCGCCCACTACTCTGCCAGCGAACTTACATTGGTAGATTGGGAAGGCGCCGTCATCATCGCCCCGAACAACGACTTTCAATCCGACATTGTCCTGTTCAAGATCGGCAACTATCAACTCCTGCGTTACCGCATGTTGGATCTATCCATCGAAGAACTGCTCGATAAGATCAACGAATCCTTCTTCAAGAACAAACGCCGCCCACGCGCCACACGCGGCATGATCCGCCAGATCGCCGAACATAAATTGGAAGTCATGCTTAACTTCGAACGCGTCGAACAAAACCTGCTCTTCATCGGCGATTGGTACACTACCAAACTCTACGAGATCATCCACGACGAGCTCTACCTCAAGGACTGGAAGGAAAGCGTCAAGACCAAACTCGACAACATCGAGAACATCGTCCAAACCATTCAGGAAAATTTTACACTTTCCTTCGAGAGCCTCATGGATCGTCTGCAAATGATCGGCTGGGTAGTCCTGCTGATCGGATATATCTATTTATATTTACTGGATGCCGGCATGATCCACCTCCCCAAATAATAGGCAAATGAAGAATCAAAGAATAACCATCCTGACGCTTGCGCTCCTTGCCTCGACTTTAGCCTGCCGCGCCGCCACAAGGTTGATCCTGCCTGATACACCTACTCCCGCCCCTCTTCCAACAAAACGTTTACCTACTCCAACAAAGCTTTTCCCCACACCAACAAGAGTCACCGAAACACAATCCTGCCCGGTACTGCTCTCAGATATTATGACCGCCGCCACGTCCGCTGGCAGTGATGCGGAAGCAAAAGACGAACAGTATCTCGTCACCTATACCGTGAATGGAGACCGTCTCGGTGATCCGCAATATGGTCCCGTCCCAGACAATCTCAAAGATGAACAGAAAGACCTCACCACACAACAATCCGTGTGGGATTATTTCACCACCCTCATCCCGTTGGACCAACGTCAATTCGTTACAGAATATTTGATCACCACAGACGGTGTGGATAACACCTACGCCTCCGTCATCCAAACACAGGATGATCCGAGTCATTGGGCGCTCGAAATAGACATCCTCGACGCCGCCGATACCTACAACCTGACCTTCACCCTCGTGCATGAATTCGGTCACCTGCTCACGCTCAATTCCAAACAAGTGCCGCCCAGCACACGCGTCTTCAACAACCCCGACAATGAGGACATCCTGCAAAGGGAAGTTTCAGCCTGCCCGCAATACTTCCCTGGTGAAGGATGCAGTACGCCCACATCCTACATCAACGCATGGTATAACCGCTTCTGGACAGACATCTACGACGAATGGGACAAAACCAATTACATCGAAGACGACGATGCTTATTACGAAGCGCTGGATAATTTCTACTACAAGTACCAGGATCAATTCGTTACCAGCTATGCCGTCACCACCCCCGAAGAGGATATCGCCGAGTCATGGGCATTCTTTGTCCTTGCGCCGAAACCCAGGAGCAAATCCATTGCCGATCAAAAGGTCCTCTTCTTTTATGAATACCCCGAACTTGTAACATTGCGTCAAACTATTTTACAAAATTTATGTACGGCTTTTCCAAATAAATAACATGAACAGATCAAAACGCCCCCTACCTGAATCCTACTGGGTGGAACCAGACAAACTGCTTGCCGGTGAATATCCAGTCGACTACAACACCGAGGTCGCCCGTAAACGGATCGATGCCCTGCTCGAAGCAGGCATAGACACATTCATCGATCTCACAAAACCCAATGAAACCGTCCCCTATGAAAAAATACTACTCGAACAGGCAAAAGCTTATGACGTGGATGCCAAACATCTCAACTTCCCCATCAGAGATTTCGGCTTGCCCACCCCCGAACTCATGACAAATATTCTTGATACGATAGATAGTTCCCTGCAAGAAGGACACAAAATATACCTGCATTGCTGGGGCGGCATCGGCCGCACAGGCACAACGGTTGGCTGTTATCTCGTGCGCCGCGGCAAAACCGGGGAAGAGGCATTACGTCAACTTGCAGAGTGGTGGCAAACGGTACCCAAGAGCCAATATCACCCTCGCTCCCCTGAAACCCACGAACAGGCTGAATTTATCCGCACCTGGGCTGAATATGATAAAAAATAAACGCAACCATACAGTCATGTTAGCTGAACATTAAGGGCAGGTAACCATACATCAAAAAGCAGTATAATCTTTTTCGGAGAATCCCAACTTTGGAAACAATACAACCGGAAACCCAAATCCAACCCAGCGAAACACAACCCGAACAAACCGATGACTGGAAACGCTTTACGCTCGACATCCTCGAAACCATCATCCTTGCCATCGCCTTATACTTTGGCATCAACGCCATCTCTGCCCGCGTCCGCGTGGATGGCTTTAGCATGGTTCCTACTTTGCAGGATGGAGAATACATCCTCGTCAGCAAGTTGTCCTATAAAACCGGAGTACCTGCACGCGGTGATATCATCGTCTTCAGCTTACCCACAGACCAGCGTCAAGATCTCATCAAGCGCGTCATTGGTCTCCCCGGCGAAACGGTCAACATCCAGAATGGCACGGTCAGCATTAATGGCAACATACTCACAGAAACTTATATCGCCCAAGAACCGCAATACAATGGCGAGTGGACTGTCCCAGATGGGCAATTATTCGTACTTGGTGACAATCGGAATAATTCAAAGAACTCCCATCAATGGAGATTCCTCCCGATGGAAAATGTCATAGGCAAAGCAATCATCATATACTGGCCCCCGCCTGAATGGAAGATCGTCAACCACACACAGGAAGTATTCGCCGCGAAATAACATAGGATAAAATGAACGAACCTCATTCATCCCATACGCCCGAAATTGTCCAATGCAAGGAATGTCCCGCCGGCAACATGCACCTGCGCCACATCACATACTTCACCTGGCTGGGCGAAGAACTAATCACCGTCCCCAACTTCCCGGCTTGGATATGTGATATGTGTGGGAGACGCGAATACGATGAACGCGCCATCTCATGGCTGACCATGCTCCTCAGCCCCAGTGCCGGAAAATCAACCCACCGCATCAAACCGACCCGTCAGGCTGATCTTACAAAAAGGAACTTATCCCACCCCCTGCGAGATTGATCTTACCGCTTGGGAAATATAACAACTATGGACACATCGCCGCGCACTTATCGTTTTCTCCCCGTTGACGTATATACTTCCGGTTATCGCGTTGTCGGAAAGATTATGGTTGCCACAAACGGGATCATGGGAGTCATGAATGACACCACCAAATCCCACGTGGAAATTCATGATGTACGCCTGGCACGTATCCATATGCCCACAAAATTAGTGGATCACTTTGAGATTGTACGCCTGGTAAAGTCACAGATTTTTGCCGTATGTGCCGCGCGGCGCGAAGACCTCGGTCCTACAGGGATTGTTCGTGGTGGATATTCCAATGTTGCTCCGCTTCCAGTCCGCCTGGCAACAAGCGTCTTCGAGATCGACGGGAAATTAGAGGTGGCCGGTCGTTTCGACTTTGTTACACTGATTTCCGACAGAACCCGCAACTTCATTCCCATCTTTGAAGCTACACTATCAGCAATACTGATTCCCAACCTGAAAGTGGAAAGCCCAGGCATCCTCTTCAATCGCGAAAAAGTGGACATGCTTGCCCTTCTCAATCAACGGGCAAAAGAGGAAAAATAAACAAAAACGCTTGACCATAACACAGCGGAATGATAAAATCCGCCCGCTTCAAAAACTGCCCCCATCGTCTAGTGGACTAGGACGCAGCCCTTTCAAGGCTACGACCGGGGTTCGAAATCCCCGTGGGGGCACAACCTAGAGACACTCTAACAAGGTGTCTTTTTGTTATATATCCAGTCCCTCAAAGAGACCGCTATGAAG
>CAVSRF010000044.1:0-25454 GCA_963730175.1 uncultured Chloroflexia bacterium
CATTATGTTTTAGCGCAAATAATCAGATTGGACAGCCGGACCGACAACACAGACCCCCTACGCCTGAAGGTAAACCGCGTAGGATCACATATTCAATCTCCAGCAGATTGGCGCGAATGTAATCGGTTCTGTTCAAGTCAAAGGGACAGTGGACATCGCTCCTTTTGAGAATACGCTCACGTATAAGATTTACGATGGCGGCGGCGTGGAACTTTCTGTGGGAGCGGTCCCGGTGACTGCTGTAGACTTGGGTGCGCCTGGTACATTCGATACAACGATTACTCTTGGAAATCTTTTCTCTGGCACGGTGGTGCGACTTGAAGTGCAAGATATCAGCGTGGAAGACGGTTCTCTTCTGTCGATGGATCTTGTAGAATTGGTTGTAAAGTGATCTTAGACCTCTTGCATAAGTGTGCCATAATGGGCACATAAAGTACAAAGAGGTTAAAGGTTGGAAAGAACAAGATTTCAAACAGCAGATAGATGTAAGCGCAAAATCTTCAATAAAGAAGTGCTACGCCCAGAAGGCATAGTAATCCCTGCTCATTGCTAATCGCTAAAAGCTATCAGCAAACCGCTAATACGTATAAAACCCTCTTCCCGATTTCCTCCCCAAATATCCCGCATCCACCATCTTGCGCAGCAACGGCGCGGGGCGGTACTTGTCTTCGCCGAGGTCGCGTTGCAACACTTCCATGATGAACAGCACCACGTCCAGCCCGATCAGGTCCGCCAGCGTGAGCGGTCCCATCGGGTGGTTCATGCCGAGCTTCATCACCGCGTCAATGGCTTCGGGCGTGCCAACTCCCTCCTGCAGGGCAAAGATCGCTTCGTTGATCATCGGGCACAAAATGCGATTGGAGATGAAGCCAGGCGAGTCGTTGGCTTCGACGGCTTCCTTGCCCATGACCTTGCACAACTCGAGCGTGGATGCGAGAAGTCTCTTCGGATGTGGCGAGTCCCTTGATGACTTCGACGAGCTTCATCAACGGCACGGGATTCATGAAGTGCATCCCGATCACTCTATCGGGACGGCTGGTCTGTGCGGCGATCTTCGTGATCGAAATCGACGAAGTGTTACTCGCCAGAATCACGCCTTCGCGCGCGTTGGCGTCCATGTCTTTGAATATCTTGAACTTGAGTTCGGGATTTTCCGTCGCGGCTTCGATGACAAAGTCCGCGTCTTTCATCGTGTCCATGTTCGACACGAATTGGATCGCATCTGCATTGGACTTTTGCTCTGCTGTGATCGTCCCTTTTTCGAGCAGCTTACTTGTAGATTTGGCAATCGCTGCTTTGGCTTTCTCCAACGCCGCGGGCATCACGTCCATGCACGTGACTTGGTATCCGCTTGTCGCGGCGACCTGTGCGATGCCGTTGCCCATGGTCCCTGCGCCGATAACAAAAATGTGTCGAATAGTCATGTAGTCTCCTTGTCTTCTCGTCTTCTTGTCGCTCCGTTGAATGTCTGCCAGCCCTGACTAGAAGACCAGCGGACTAGCCGACTGTGTTTTTCCAAATCTTATAGTTATTCATAATCTGCTCAATATGACCGGGAATATGCGCGGAATAAACATTGACCCAATCATCGAACGTATAAGGTTCTTCATATTCAGGGTGGCTCACCGAATGTGTGAAAACTTCATCGGGTTGTTTCTTCAAGAGTTCATAGGTGGTTTTGCGTGCAAGACGAGTCACTTCAAGTGCATCTTCGATATCCTGTTCGTGATAGTCCAATGTGTCTGCCCACTTCGCCTGGTCATAGCCCATCAACATGCCGCCCGGCTCGACGATCAACATGCGGGCACGTAATGCCGAGTTTGACTCCGAGTCTGCGAGGTGGATGATGACCTCGTGGATGCTCCATTCGGTGGGCGCAGGTTTGAATTGCCACATCTCGCGTGGAATGTCCTTGAGGATTTCGACAAGCATGTTGAAGCCATTGCCGTACAGTTCGATCTTTTCGTTGCGTTCGTTTGTATTCATGACACTTCACTAGTAAGATTTGTATGTGGTATTGATTGGTCCCACCCAGCTTTCGGCAAATGCCAGAAATGCCGTGCTGGATGGGGAGCCGTCCGGTCTTGTCGCGGTTTGTATTTTTCCGTGCACTGTTTGGTCATTGATCTGTGAGAATCCCTGAGCCGCACGGACAGATCACATTACGAAGCTCGAAGAATTGATCCCCAATCGGAAATTCAGGGATGGAGATCGCCCTTCGATCCAACGGCTCCAGCCACTCGACGACAATTTTATCTTTTCCTGAAACACAGGTTACCGCGTAACGCTTACCGTTATCGTACGTGTGTTCACAATGTGCTTCGTGATACGGCAGGGATGTCACTGGGATGCCGTTGAATTCAGGAAAGTATTGCGTGAGCATTTCTGTCAATGTGCGCGCAAGCGATAGATTATCCGTGAATATACCGCCAGAGAATTGGACGGTTCTGAGCGATCGATTCATCCAGCCATAGGATGAGCGCGTTCCCGATCCCATGCGGGCTGTCGGTCACATGCCAATAACTGAGAATGGCGATGGGATGATCCGTGTCTGGTTTCATACAAAGTCATTCCAGGATTCTCACCGCTCAAGAAGACGGGACGTTTAATGTCAACAGACATATCTGTATCACTCCATCTCCACAGCCATCGCGACCGCCTCGCCTCCGCCCAAACATAGCGATGCGATGCCGCGTTTCAAGCCGCGATCTTTCAACGCATACAACAATGTTGTCAACACACGTGCGCCGCTGGCACCGAGTGGGTGACCGAGCGCGATGGCACCGCCGTTTACGTTGACCTTGTCCCAGTCCCAGCCATCGTTGGCGAGTGCATATCCGTTTGCAAGCACTTGCGCGGCGAAGGCTTCGTTGAGTTCGATCAGGTCAACATCTTTCAATGTCCATCCGATCTTCTTCAACAATTTTGGAATTGCATATGCGGGTGCGGAGAATAAATATTTTGGCTCAACTGCCGCCTGCGCGTATCCAGTAATTCTCGCGAGCGGCTTGAGCTTATTTTTTTCTGCATAAGCACGCGATGCGATCACAACCGCCGCGCCGCCATCGTTCATCGGCGATGAATTTCCGGGCGTCACTTTGCCATCTGCTTTGAATGCGGGCTTGAGTTTGGATAATGCTTCCAGCGACAAATCTTTTCTTGGACCTTCGTCTGAGTCCACCACATGGACTTCGCCTTTACGCCCCGCGATTTGGACGGGAACGATCTCAGCGTTGAACAAACCTTTTTCTTGAGCCGCGACAGCTTTCTCGTGAGAGCGAAGCGCATACTGATCCATCGCTTCGCGCGTGACCTCGTACTCGTCCGCGATAAATTCAGCCGCGTTGCCCATCCCCCAATTTTCGAACGGATCCCAGAGACCGTCATTGAGCAGGGCGTCGGTGAGCGACTGATTGCCGAACTTCAACTCGCCCGAACGACCTTCAACGAGATAGGGCGCACGGCTCATGGACTCAAACCCGCCTGCGACAAAGAGATCCGCATCTCCCGCACGGATGGCTTGCGCGGCGAACATCGCGGCTTTGAGTCCCGAACCGCAAACCTTGTTGACCGTGCTGGCGCTGACCGTCGCCGGGATGCCCGCATGGATGCTCGATTGACGCGCCGGGCTTGCCCTTCACCGGCTTGCACAACGTTGCCCATGATGACTTCTTCGATCTCTTCAGGATTGATGCCCGCACGCTCCACCGCGGCTTTGACCGCGATCGCCCCAAGCTCAGTGGCAGGGACACTGCTCAACGCCCCCTGAAATTTTCCGACCGGCGTGCGCGCCGCAGATAGGATGACCGCTTCCGTTTCCTTGCTCATCGCACCTCCTGTATAGGGTTGAACGAGTTAATTATAAAGCCAATGATATTGGTTTTTATGGAGAGGGGGTTGTTGAGTCGATTGCTGGAAGGAAGACGGTATTGTAGAGCGCTTCGTGTTCGTCCGTGTGGCTGAAGAGAAGGACCATCAATGTCTGTTTGCCAGATTTTGCGAAGGCAATATCAACAGGGTAGCCGTGGGATGTTGCCTGATAGAGATTCCATTTCAAGCCATTTGCCTGTCGTTGATCGTGCTTTATTGCGGGTTGGTCAAGCCCTTGATTACTTCTGAAATTGACCGTTAGCCAGGTAATCCATTCATCTTCTGTTACATCAGCCTTTTGGATACCTATTTGTGTTACATCTCCAAATAAACCATTGCGATTGTAAAAGCCAAAGCTGGCAGCGCTCCAATTTGCGGGAACAAGCGCTTTTATTTGATATTGATCGATCGTGACGGGCTCAAGAGTGAGTGGAGTGTTGATGTTATAAGGCACCGAGAATTCAATCGTTTTATTTTCTTCAATGCAGGCAAAGTTTGGGGATGTATTAGGGTCTTGTAAAAAGGCAGAAATAAGTTCGGTTGGACAATCAGATAACTCGGTTGCTGATGGAGCATGTCCCTGGTTCGGTATTTCTGCGATGTAGTTATGAGTAAGGTGTGCAGCAAGTTGATGCGCAAAGGCGGGCGGTGTGACAAGGTCGTATTCACCGGCAAAGATCAGTGTTGGAATATCGGAAATGACTGGATCATTCTCGCCAGGCAAAAGCGGGGCTACATCCCAGACTTGACATAGTTTGTATATGGCTTCATCCAGCTTTTTTATTTCCATGGCAATGATCTGGTCATGGCAATTTACTGAAATATAAGTTCCCAGTGAAATGGAACCAAATGCATAAATAGGGTATCCCGTAGAGACGGTTAGTATTGAATTATCTCCATTGTGTGTGCGATAGATTAATTGAGGAATGATCGCAATGGTTTGCGGCGTTCGCAACATTCCAGTTACAGTGTTGCTGAAAGTGGAGCCGTTAACGACCTGCTCGATGGTTGTGTCCTGGTCGATGGGGATTTTTACTGTGACAGGCTGTACATTGAGCTGGTCTATTGTGCTGACGTATACCGATTCCAGATCAGGATATGCCGATAAACAGGCAGTGTCGTTTTGACAATTCGCAAATACAGAATGAATCGCCTGCTCTTTCTCATTCGTATTCTGGTCGAACAATTTAACTTCAATGGGTACAACCGAGTCCAATATTGCGCTGCGAACAACTTCCGAATAGTCGCGCATAACAAGCTGAGCTATGCGTGTGCCGTATGAAATGCCATATAGATTTGCCTGTTGATACTTCAAGGCTGTAATCACATCCCTTGCATCTGCCGCCATTTGCGCAGATGTGTAGGCGGAAAGGTTTACTCCCATCTTAAGTAGATCGTTCTTACAGGTAAGCAGTGCCCCTTCGTAATAGGACATTTTTTGGTCGTCGGGTAACTTTCCTTGAATGTCGCTTAGGTAGGTCTGCTTGAATTCGTCACAATCAAGTGTAGGCTTGGTAAGCCCGACACCGCGTGGATCAAACACAATAAAGTCACGATCCACAATCAGTGGAGCAATGATGGACGGGTAGACCCTGATAGCCCATTCGATTGCTTTGTCTCCAGGTCCGCCCTGCAGGTAAAGGATTGGGTCAGATTTTGGAGCGTTACCTGTGCTATGGAATACTGCAACGGCAATGCGGATGGTATCGTTTATGTCGCCGCTTCTGTCCTCAGGGACGGTTACAAATCCACAAGTGACTTGGGCTTGGCTGGGAGCGGCAAAACTACAGGGGGATGTTTCAAAGGTCGGCGTATAGTTTGGGGTAGGTTTCACCACTGCGGTGGCGGTCATTGTTGGAATAGCGTTGGGAGGTTCTATTCCATTCATCGCCACATTTCCTGTGCTGATGATCCTTCCGAGCAAGATTATTCCCACAGTTGCGACACAGAGTAATAATGCCAACCCTCCACCGATCCATATCATTATTCCGTTATTCGGTTTTCGTTTATTTTGGGGTTGTTTTTTCAACCTGGAAACAGGTGAAGGTTTTACTCTGGCAGGTGGCGTTGTTGCGTATGACTCGGTAAGCGGAGGATGAGAAATTTTAGATGGAGTAGATACAGGTGTCTGGGAAGGCTGGGGGGTTGTTGCTGGCTTGTTGAGAGACTCAAGTTGCCGCCTAGCTTCAGTATTATTGGGATTGATAGCCAGAACCCTACGAAAACAATAGGCGCGTTGGTCAGAGACAGTACGGCAGAATCCCAACCACAACCATCCCAACTCGGAATTTGGGTCAGCTTGCACAACCTGTATCAATAATTTTGAAGCATGTGCGGTCTCACCAGCTTTGACTGCTGCGATTCCCGCTCTTAAGAGTTCTTCTGTTGACATCCCATTTCCTTACAACCCACGACTATTTATATCGCTCTTATATCCTATCCTATTAGGGCGTGCTAGTGCCATTTGACACGTAATTGATTTGAAAGGCTTTCTGTGTATTACAATTCAGGCATGGATGAATTTAATGTTTCCCTTTACGAACTGATTGGCGGCGAGACCGGACTCAAATCGCTGGTGAATCGATTTTATGATTTGATGGATTCTGCTCCCGAGGCAAAAAGAGTGCGGGCAATACATCCCTGAGAGTTGGATCCAATCTCGTGAGAAGTTGTTTATGTTCCTCTCTGGCTGGTCAGGCGGACCCGCGTTATACGTTGAAAAGTATGGTCCTCCGCGTTTACGTCAACGGCATATGCCGTTTCCCATTGGCAAAGCGGAACGTGATGAATGGCTATGGTGTATGAACAAGGCGTTGGATGAGAGTCAACTCGACGCGAAGGTGATCGAATATCTCAAGGAACGATTTATCGAGATCGCCAATTCGATGCAGAATAGAGTGGATATCGATTTGTAAACACAAAGGTGACAGTCACTTTTAAAGTGACTGTCACCTGGTTTGGAATTGGAGAGCTTGCTCCCGTGATGCGCCAGCAAGTTGGCTGACTCCTAATTACGGCACGGGCGTATCCTCTGGGTCATAAGGTTGGGCAAACGTTGCCAGCCACTTGCCATCTCCCTGATCTGTCACCGACGAATAAGGCGTCATGAGATGAATCCATGTCCGCCCGGGGTGAAGGGGGACAAGATTTCCTTGTGCGTCAACGAAATGTAGAGGGCGCAATAAACCAGTTGTCTTTTCCCAATCACGACTTTGTGTCGACCAATAGATTTTATAAACCTGACCATCACGGAATAACCAGGCAAATCCCTTTTGACCGGGACTGAGATCAACTTCAAATTGATTGTGGCGATAACGGTTGTAATCTGCGAATAGGACAATTACATTTTCAAAGGCTGTTTGCCTGCCAGTCAATCTATCTGTTGCGGGGAAGAGTTTGCCGGTGAGATCGGCGCGGTCGGTGAGACGTAAATAGGATTGTGAGATCGGGTCATATTGCCAGCCTGATTGTGTGTACTCGTGATAATACACATTGATCGTGTTGGCAGACTTCCCACCTTGAGGGACTCTCATCTGAAAATAGATTTCCTGAATAATTGACAGGTTGTTTGGGATTCAGGTTTTCCTCTGCGAGTTCACGAAGCCGCGTCACGGGCAATAGCGCGCTGTTCGGTGTGGTTTGGTCCACGCCATAGACGATCTGACAGGCGTCCAGCATTCTGCCAATGTCCCATGCGGCGCTTGCATACACGAGACAACTGTTTGGGAACATCCCGCCGATTTGGTTGTAGGTCAATCGCCCCGAACGGATGGGTCCCACGTAAGGCTCGGATGGAATATATGTGGGTGTGATCGTTGCAACCGGGTTCGGGGTGGGACTAACTCCTTTGGAAAGAATCAAGCCTGCATCCCAAAAAGAACCGGATGAGTTTGCTTTGATGATTTGTGTCTCGCCATTTGTATCTGCGTCGCTGTCACGGTCTTCATTTCCAATATTCGATGTTGTGAACTCATAAGAGGATGGTTTGCTGAATTGGATGATGGAATCGACTTTGGGACTCGCGAACGCATAATAGCCATTGGAGTCCGTGCTCGTCTCACTCAGGACTTCATGACTGTTCGCATCCAATAAGCGGACGCATACGCCCCCAACTCCCATCTCCCAATCATCCTGTATGCCGTTTCCGTTTTCATCCAGCCAGACGCGGTTACCGATCCAACTTCCGCTTGGACGAATGATCTCGTCGCGTACTTTGCAATCGCCAACGATGTTTGGAACTGCGCGCGGGTAATCTCCATAAAAGACATTCATAAAGCGCGTCGCTCCCTCGCCAATATAAAGCTCAAACACCCACGGAGCAAATCCCGGTCCCGCCTGTGGACGCGCCGTGACCGGCATGTTGCTGATGGAAACCAGCACCGCGGGAAGACCCAGAAGCGAAGGATCAAGAACTTCTTTTCCGGTCAGCGGATTGACATTGGATGGGAAGTCTTTTGCGTCGGGTCCGTAAGTGATGGGTGCGAGATGTGACTGTGGAGTGGGCGTTTGTGTGGGTGGTTGTGTCGCTGTGCTTGTCGACATGTTTGTGGTTGTGGGTGTGGAGAGTTGTTTTTGTTATAGTTGGTTGAATATCTTGTGAGTTGCTACAAGATGCAAAGAAGAACAGATCAAGAAGAAAAGATAAGATGATTTTACGAGACATTGTTTTATGCGTTGGGACTGCCATATTTGGAAGAGACTTTACGCTTTTGGCACTCGCTCGAGGAATGTTATTTCGACCCCGGCGGTTGACTGAATTGCAATAGCCATTTGCCGGGTTTCTTTTCGGTCACTGCGGTTTTGGGCGTGACGACCAACACCCATGTATGACCGGGTTTCAATGGAAATGGTTCCCCGTCTTTATATTGAAACTGAATGGGCGTATTTTTTTTTGTACTCCATTGGATGTCGTATTTCTTCCCGTCACGGAATAACAGGGCGTTGCCGGTCAAACCCTTTTCAAGATGAATATCGAGGTTGGTTGGTGAGATCACATCGTGTTGTGCGAATAGAACGACCACGTTTTCGAAATGCAATTGACGCCCTGTTAGACGGTCGATCTCAGGATGCAACACGCCTGCATTCTGCGGATCGCCTTCGTCCACAAAATGCCACCAGCTTTGATAAAGAGGATCATATACCCAGGCGTTTTGATTCAACCACGCCATATACACATCGAGCCGCGATGCGTCTTCGCCTCCATCGGGCGGGGTGGCGGAATAAATATTGCTTGTGTAATCGATTTTGCCCTTTTTGCTTTGGTTTGCCAGTTGTTTCATCTTTTCGATGTCGAGCATATATCCGCCGCCCTGAATGTTGTGATCCACAAAGAAACATTTCGGCAGTTCGGTCAAAACTTCAGGGGAGGCGAACGCATAGATAAGGCACGAGTCTTTGAAGAAATTTGCAATGTCTGCGTAGACGAGACGACCCGAGCGAACAGGTCCCACCTCCGCGGGAGGAAGCTTGGATGTAGTGGCAGGCTGGATGGTCTGAATCAAGCCTGCGTCCACAGAAAGAAGCGAGGATGTAACGTCAAGCGCGTCAGTCCAACCCGATGCCTGATCCACATCACTATTCTGTTCATCATCCCCAGCATCTTTCTGACTAAACTCCATCCCATCCGGTTTTGCAAAAGCGACATAATATTTTCCCGCCTCAACATTAAATCCATAATAGCCATTTGAGTCGGTTGCAGTTTGTTGAAGCAGATTGAGATTTTCATCATACAAGTTGACGCACTCACCGCCGATGCCGCGCTCCCAATCATCCTGTATGCCGTTTTCGTTTTCATCCAGCCAAACGCGATTGCCGATGATCAAATCTGTTTGCTTGAAAATTTCCCTTCGCACATCGCAATTACCAGTGACGGGCGCTTCGGGCGCGGGGAACTCTCCATAAAATGTAGTGAGATAACGAGTGGTTCCTTCGGTGATGTAAATCTCAAAGACATACGGTGCGAAGGACAATCCTGCCTGCGGGCGTGCCGTGACAGGAAACGTTGAGATGGAAATAAGAAGCGCGGGGAGATCGAGCAAAGATGGGTCCGCGACTTGCAAGCCTGTGAGTGGATTAATTCTTATGGGTGTCTCGGTAGCTGTGGGCGCGGCTTGTTTAGATATTTGTGTTGGGATGGAAGTATTAACTGCCGTCGCTGAAGAAGATGGTGTTGAGGTTGTTTCCACACTAGCGCAACTACCCAGGAGAAGCGACAGGATAATAATGATCTGACCAATTGAAGAACTTCTGGCAAACATGGATTGATTTTACTTCGCACCTTCAGGTGCAATAAACCTTGCGCGCCAGAGTCCGTTCGATTGATCTTCAAGATAGGATTGCGTTGAAAGAACGATTACCCAGGTGTGACCCGGCTTGAGCGCGGCGGGCGTGCCATCCGGGTTTTGGAATTGGATGGGTGTACGCAAACCGGTCTTTTGTTCGTACTTGTTGGCGCGTGTGCTCCAACGAATATCATACATCTGCCCATCGCGAAAGAGAATGGCTTTGCCGAGTTGACCGATCTCTAAATTGATATCGACAATGGTGGGCGTGATCACGGTATGTTCGGCAAACAGCACAATCACATTTTCGACCATCAATTGCCGGTTGGTCAATCTGTCTACTTGTGGGTACAGTATTCCAGCCGTTGCTTCGTTGGATTTATCAGCATAACGCCACCATGCTTCTGACGCCGCATCGTAAACCCATTTCGATTGGTTCAGCCGCGCCCAATATTCATCCAGTTCAAGGGCGGGTTTTCCGTTGGTTGGTACTTCATCGGTATATAGATTACTTGCGTAGTTGAATTTCCCTTTGCCTACACTGTTTTGTTCCGCGATCTTGTTCATACGTTCCAGTGGCAGCATCGCGCCGCCGCCCGCGTCGGTGTGTGGCACGGTGGCGCATCCCGGAATTTGAGCCAGCACATCCGGGTCGGCGGAGGCGTAGATCAGGCAACTGTTTTGATAAAGGTTTCCGAGAAATCTGTAAACCAATCTGCCCGAACGGACGGGTCCCACTTCCGCGGCGGGGAGTTGGGCAGATACGTCTGGGGTGGGGATAATGTTTTTGGACGGGACCAAGCCTGCGTCCAAAAGAAGAAGCGATGACTTCAACATCCACCGCGTCCGTCCGACCCGTTTCCTGATCCGCATCACTATCCTGATTCTCATCCCCAACATTTTTCTGAGTAAAGTCCAACCATGCAGGTTTCACAAATTCGAGGATATATTTTCCCGCCTGCACATTGAACGCATAATAGCCGTTGCTATCCGTTGTGGTTTGTTGAAGAAGATGATCGTTCGCGTCATACAAGTTGACACAAATCCCGCCAATGCCGCCCTCGCCCGGGTCTTGAATCCCGTTTTGATTCTCGTCATACCAGACGCGGTTGCCGAGAATATTATCGGTTTTCGCGAACGGTTCATTTCGAATCTCACAATCGCCATGCAAAGGGATTTCAGGCTCAGGGGCTTCGCCATAAAAAGCCGCGAGATGCCGAGTCGCGCCTTCCGTGATGAAGTATTCATACACAAACGGCGCAAAGGATAAACCAGCCTGAGGACGTGCCACCGATGGAAAATGTGAAACGGAAATAAGCAGTGCGGGAATCTTGAGCAGGGATGGATCTTCCACACGTTGCCCGGTCAATGGATTGTAGTCTTGTGGAAACTCGTCAGGTCCCAGGTGAACCGGCGCAGAAATGGATTGTGGGGTGGGTGTATATTGGGGTCGCGGCAAGGGTGCCGTTGTTGCCGTGGCTGTGACAGTCGCAATGTTTACTTTTTGTATGGGTGGGTTAGGAGTAGATGTGAGTTGGGGACTGCAACTTACCAGTAATAAGATAATCCCTGAGATAAAAAATTGTTTCATAGGGGTATTGTGACTCTCAATCGAAAATATGAATATCCCCTTTCTGTTTGTTTATTTTGTGAATTCTTTCTTGACGCGCATATATGTGTTTTCCAGCGCCTCTGGAAGCACACGTGTCTCTCCGATAGATGACATGAAATTGGTGTCGCCTTTCCAGCGCGGGACGATGTGTATGTGCACGTGTCCGATCACACCCGCACCCGCAACTTCGCCAATGTTCACGCCGACGTTAAATCCCTGTGGTTGGTAGATGTTTTTCAAAACGGTCGTGCAGTACGAGGTAAGTTCCATCATCTCGGCGCGGGTTTCGGGGTCAAGCTCTTCGAGATTGGGCTTATGGTCAAATGGGATGACCATCAAATGTCCGCTTGTGTAAGGGTAGCGGTTGAGGATAACGTAGGCATGCTTGCCACGGTACGTAATGAGATTTTCTGCGCTATCTTCCTCAGCTTGTGCATTGCAGAATACGCAGCCTTCTTCTTTGTTGTTGTTTTCTATATATTCCATACGCCAGGGTGACCATAAATGATTCATAGGATGCTCAAATTGTAGCAGAGAATTTGTACACTCAAGTTAAGCTACAGGTTAGTATTGATCCTTCAATTTAAATTCCAGCGATTTCTTTACTGCGAGCCACTCTGAGTTGATGATTGAAAACACGACCGTGTCTCGGTAAACGCCATCAGCGGACTTTTGATGGTTTCTCAGTACACCATCCTGTTTGGCCCCCAATCTGGCGATCGCCGCGCGGGATTTGTGATTATGCCAGTGTGTGCGGAGTTCCACCGCGATGGCGTCCAGTTTTTCAAAGGCATGGGATAAGAGCAGATATTTACATTCGGTGTTCACGGCTGTTCGTTGATAACTTTTCGCATACCATGTGTAGCCGATTTCCAGCACGCTGATTCGCTTCGTCTACATTACAGTAGCGTGTGGAGCCAATGATCTTGTTGGATTCTTTCTCGCGAACAATGAACGGCATCCATCCTGCATTCTCGCGCAAGTCCAATGCTTTTTTGATATATTCATCCACCTTCTCTGGTGAAGGAATGGATGTGTACCATAACTTCCAAAGTTCTCCGTCTTTGACGGCGGCGATCATACCATCTGCATGTTCAAGTGAAAGAGGTTCTAAAACAACTTTTGTACCTGTAAGTGTTACTGGCTCGATCCATCTCTTATTCATAATTTATCCTCTATGATTTTTTCTTTGCTCATGGCATGGCTCTCTGGTATGTCGCCCTGAGCGATAGCGAAGGGTCTCTCCTCTGATCATAAATTCACGATGGCGGTAGGAGGGATTCTTCGCTCCGCTCAGAATGACACGAACCAGAAATTTCCATCAATTATAGGCGAAATGTCTTTCGTTTATTACCTTCCATCATCTTCATTTTTCGATTATCCTACCGACAATGCAACCTTCCCTTTTCCCTGAACCAACTCCGCAAACATTTACTGTCTCCAGGCTAACGTTCCACATCCGCAAACTGTTGGAGGAGAATGACGTTCTTCAGGATGTTTGGGTGCAAGGAGAAATATCGAACTTGTCGCGCCCGGCGTCTGGACACATTTATTTCACGCTCAAGGATTCGAACGCCTCGCTCAAGTGTGTGATGTGGAAGACGAGCGCGGCGCGGTTGAACTTGTCCCTGCGCGATGGAATGGAAGTGGAAGTGCATGGCAAAATTGGTGTGTATGAACCCCAGGGACTTTACCAACTCTACGCGGATCAGATCCGACCTGTGGGTGAAGGGCGCGTTATTTCAGGAGTTTCTGCGGCTAAAGTCCATGCTCGAAGCGGAAGGACTTTTTGACCCTGAACGAAAACGTCCCATTCCAGAATTTCCTAAACGGATTGGTATCGTCACGTCTGCGACGGGCGCGGCGTTGCGCGATATGCTCAACACGTTGCGAAGACGTTTGCCGCTTGTGGAAGTACTTCTTGCTCCTTCACCTGTGCAGGGAACAGAAGCGCCGCCCGCTCTTGTGAAAGCCATTCAATCACTCAACCGTCAACAAGCCAGATGTAATCCTCCTCGCACGCGGCGGAGGTTCCATCGAAGATTTGTGGGCATTCAATGATGAACGCGTGGTGCGTGCAGTTGCCGCGTCTGATGTACCTGTCATTTCAGGAGTGGGTCACGAAACGGACTTCACCCTCTGTGACTTTGCCGCTGATTTGCGTGCACCAACTCCCACCGCCGCGGCGGAACTGGCGACGCAATCACAGTTTTAGATTTGCAAGCTGAGTTGCAGAATTACAACTCACGCCTCGCTTCTTCGACCATAAGTTTGGTTGCTGAACAAAAGAATATTCTCTTATCCCTTATCGCTCAACTTCGATATGCGTCTCCTGCGCGGCGAATCCAATCTGAAACCCAGCGCGTGGACGACTTGTCACGGCGGGCGTATTCATCCCTTGTTCATCGAATTCAATTACAATCCGCACAAGTCAAAGGAATGCAGAGAAGGCTTGATGCGTTAAGTCCGCTGGCGGTCTTGGCGCGCGGGTATGCTGTAGTGACGCGTAAAAATGATGGTAAAGTTGTGTCTCACGTTGCGGATGTAAGCGATGAGATGCGTATAAGAGTCAGCGATGGAGAGTTTGAAGTAAAACGTAATCCGTAAAACGTATTTTACGAATTATGCATCTGGAGTATTTTTATGGCAAAGTCCAAATCCATTCAAAAACCTGTTGAAGAATTATCTTATGAAGAAGCTTTGGCTGAACTGGAGGAGATCGTCACTGCGCTGGAGGGGGAGCAGAGTCAACTTGAAGATGCGATCAAGTTATTTGAGCGGGGACAGGCTTTGGCGTCGCGATGCGGCGTGCTTCTCGAAGCGGCAGAGCTCAAAGTGAAGCAGGTGGTCGGTGAGGATGTAGAGGCTTTCGAGGAAGAGTCTGAATGAATTTTGCAGCGATCCTTCAAAACAAAGCGTTGATCGCGGGGTTGACTGCCTGGCTTATCGCACAGATTATTAAATTGCCGTTGGATTATTTGCGTACCCGGAAATGGAATTGGGCGTTACTCATCACAACAGGCGGCATGCCCAGTTCGCATTCTGCGTTAATGACCGGCACGACACATGGTGTTGGTTTATATTACGGTTTTGACAGCCCTATGTTTGCCATCGCTGTTGCAATTACCATGATTGTTGTGTATGACGCCGCCGGTGTTCGCAGGCAGGCGGGCATCCACGCACAACGCATCAATGTTTTGTTCGATGAACTATTGCGCGGACACATGCTCAATGAAAAGGACCTGCGCGAAGTGTTGGGCCATACACCATTGGAAGTGGCAGGAGGAATTTTGTTAGGTCTCGTCGTTGCAACCATCCAATGGATGATTTGGAAATAAACTATAGAACAGGAGAAATATAATGGAAGAACTTGTAAACTTGATCGTAAAGAAAACGGGCATTCCGAAAGAGACAGCCCAGAATGTGGTCAACATTGTCATTCAATTCTTGAAGGACAAATTGCCCGATACGTTTGATGCGCTCGTGGACAAGGTCCTTGTGGCAGGGCACGATGGCAAACTCGATGCTGCCGATGCAATGGACCTGCTTGGCGGTTTCATGTCTGCCATGCAGAAGAAGTAGTAAGCGAAGTGACTGCCACCTTCAAGGTGGCAGTCACTTTTTAATCGACGCATCACAGCGTTTGTAAGCATGTTTATTTCGGGGACTTTGAGAATCACAACGCCAGCCAAATAAATGACTCCGCCAAGCGCAACTCCTCCCAAGGCGACGAGCCAGCGATTCATTCCACCCGTAGCCTGAATCCAGAACAATAGACCGATTGCCATCCCAAGCGACGCCAATGCAGCGCGCCATACGCCGTCTGATATTGAACCGCCTTCGATGCCGTTCAATCTTCGGCGCATAAGAATGAAAAGGATAGTTGCTTCCAATGCAGTCGCGGCTGAGTTCGCCAATGCCAAGTCCACCATGCGGCTGCCAGCCGACTTGGGTAAATATCCATGCGAAAGCAAAACTAAATATGATATTTAAACTCATCGCACCCGCACCCACAAAGACGGGAGTCTTTGTGTCGTGTAATGCGTAGAATGCACGTGAGAGAATTTCAACGATATTGTGACCGATCAATCCTGCCGCGTACCAAAGCAATGCCCATGCAACCAAATCCGTTGAATGGACATCAAAGTTGCCGCGCTGAAATAGCAACGCGATCAACGGCTGGCGCAAAAGGATGAGTCCCAGTGCGGCGGGCAAGGAAAGGAAGATGATGCCGCGCAAAGTTGAGGCGAGTGACGAACGCATTTCATCCGATTTTCCCTGTGCAAATTGCGCTGAAAATGTTGGCAATGCCGCGATGGCAATTGCCTGCGCAATGACAACCTGAGGCATGGTCATCACCTGCCACGCATATTTGATGGCGGATAATGAACCTTCGGAGAGTCCGCTGGCGATGATGGTGTTCACGACAAAGTTGATTTGTATAACGGCAACGCCCAAAAGACGCGGTCCCATCAAGCGACCCACTTCGCGGACAGAGGGAATGTCCAAGCCGAGAATCCAGTGGTAGGTTCGTTCGGGGAGCCGGAGTAATCCAGGGATTTGAATCCCCAAGTGAAATGCCGCGCCAAGAACCGCTCCCCAAGCCAATCCAAAGATTCCCATGGACGGAACAAGAAAGATCAAGCCGAAGATCATTCCAATCCAATACATGCTGGGAGCCAATGCGGGCAAAAAGAATTTCTGATGTGCATTCAGGATTCCCATCAGGAGCCCGCTCACGCCAAAGATGGTGGGAGCGATCAAAAGGACGCGAAGAAGCGATGCGGCAAGAAGTTGTTGGTCGGCTGGAAATTCAGGCGCAAGGATGTGTACAACGATCTGCTTTGCGAATATTGCTGAGACGATGCTTAGTAAACTCAAAAGCAACAGGATCAAATTTGTAATGGCAGATGCGAGCTTCCAAGCATCCTTCTTTTCGTCACGTGCAAGAAACCCAGTGAATGTTGGGAGGAAGGCAGACGACAACGCGCCGCCAGCCACAAGACTAAAGATCAGATCGGGATATGTTGACGCCGCATAAAAAGCATCAATGGCACGGTCAGTGCCAAAGGCACGCGATATTAATATCTGGCGTACAAGCCCGATGATGTTGCTCAATGCGAAAGCGAACATTATTGTCCCTGCGGCACGGGCGATCTGGCGGTTGGCGGTTGAATTAGGATTGGTCACGGTGGGGGATTATAATCGTGAAACTCTCGGTCACTTATTTTCCTCCGCTCATTAAACCCAACAAAAGTCTCTGCTCGGTGCGACGAGAAGGTGAATTAATGAAATCAACACCCCGTTTTCTATATTTATTGCTTGCCGCTACATTACTTTTAATTGCTTGTGGAAGTGTCACATTAACTGTAACGCCCCCAATTGACACCACCTCGACGCCCACTGGCGACCTTACTCCCATTGATTTGCAGGTTGGTTACGGTGTACGCGGCTCGTGGTTCGAGTTGTATTTCACTGACCCAGCCAACCCGTTCTCCTCGCAAGGCACGGGCGGCGTGGATGGTCCACTTGTCAAAGCAATTGATGATGCAAAGTTGAGCATTGATGTCGCGGCATACAGTATCAGCTTAAACAGCGTCCGTTATGCTCTGATCGATGCGCATGATCGCGGTGTGACGGTGCGTATCGTCATGGAATCTACGAATATGGATCGCTCCGATGTACAGGCGATGCTTGAAGCAGGCATTCCCATCATTGGAGATAACCTCCCAGGTTTGATGCACGATAAATTCATCGTGATCGACCGTTCCGAGGTTTGGATGGGTTCGATGAATTATACAGACTCGGGTACATATGATGATAACAATAATATGATGCGTATCCTCTCCACAAAAGTGGCGGAGGATTATTCTGTTGAATTCAAAGAGATGTTTGAAGATAACAAGTTTGGTCCCAACGTTGTCGCGCAAACACCAAATCCGGTTGTGACCATTGATGGTACCGAACTGGACGTTTATTTTTCCCCCGACGACCACGTACTCAGCGGACTCTACAATGTTTTGAGCAAGGCTGAGAAAAGTATTTACTTTCTTGCTTATTCATTTACAACAAACGAGTTGGGTGACATCGTCCGTCAGAAGGCGGCAGATGGTCTTACCGTAAAAGGTGTGATGGACGAAGAGCAAATCGCCTCGAACACTGGCACGGAGTTTGACCCCTTCCGCCAGGCTGGCTTGGATGTATTGAGAGATGGTAATGAAGGCTTGATGCACCACAAGGTGTTCATTGTGGATGAGAAGATTGTTGCGTTCGGTTCTTATAACTTCTCAAAAAGTGCTGAGGAGAAAAATGACGAGAACTTCATCATTGTCTACAACCAACAGATTGCCGAACAATTCATGCAGGAATTTCAAAGAGTCTATAAAGTGGCACATGAATAATTTAAGCTAGTTTGTAGAACTTTGAACAGCTTGCTGTTCAAAGGGTTAAGATAACAAAAGTCCCTAAAGGTTTCCAAAACCTTTAGGGACTTTTACTTTATCCCAAATTCTTCTTCATCGAAAATTTCATTGCCGCCTTATAGACTGTGCTCAGTTTATCACTCAATGCTTTTGCTTCAGGGTTGCCTTGCTCTGCTGCTTGGTCAACCTGTGCCACCAAGCCAACCATTGCCTCCATAAGCTGGTCGTTGACCAAATCCTTGTTGGCTTCCAGCATTTGTTCGAGGGTCGCATCATCGGGTGCGTCCAGTAAGTGCTCGATGAATTCCACTTCCGGCGGTGTGGATGCCTGCTTCAGGAATTCGATCATCTTTTGCAGTTTGCCCATGCGTGCATAATCGTTCTTTCTCAGAAGCTTGGCGTAGCATCTGATTGGCGATATCCACTACATCTTGCGTGATGTTTTGTGCGTTATCCTGTATCGCCTTGACTATATCTTCTTGCGCCAGAATGGTTTCCACAAGTTCCTGTGCTTGTTTGTAGCGGGCTTCCATTTGCTTGTCCACTTCACTGGTGAAACCAAGTAATTTCTCTCGCATGGATTCGAGTTTTGCTTTCTCGTCGCCTGACGCTTTATCGATCTTTTCAGTGAACATTTGGAAGAATTGATAATCCATTCCGCCGCGTGCGAGACTGACGTAAGCGCGCAAACGAGCATCACTTTGAGATTCAAGGACGATGTCCAGCAATTTCTCACGCGTCAAACCCTGACCCGCGTCCTGCAATACCTTCGTAGCCGCTTCCAACTCCCCAACCGATTCCTTCAATTGACGACCGAATTCCGTCTCGTCAAGAAGTTGTTTCTGCAACTCGACCATTGCTTTAGCAACGGGTTCTTGTTCATTTCCTGCCGCGCTCTGGGCGAGGCGACTGAATAAGCCGAAGAACTGTTCATCGAAAATGGCTATATTCTGCTTGATGATCTCACTGCGCACTTCCGGTGTGCTGGCTTGCAGGAGCCGCTCGATCACGGAGACACGATCCTGTTGCTCTTTCAACATCTCAGGGGTGACCCCATCTTTTTCAAGGATCAACTTGACCATCAATTCATATGACAGATTGGGAATGGGATTAAGCAAGTAGCCTTTTCGTTTTTCGGCGGGCAGGCTTTCGGTCACTTTTTTGATATGAGGACCAAAGACCCGTTCCTGTTCATTAAGAGGCACATTTAGTTCAGGTGGGAAGAAAGTGAGAAGCAATTCCTTGTCGTTGTCGTGATAAACAATGGGTGATGCGAGTCGCCCCTGATACCCACAATGCGGACAGCGCGCCATGTTCGAAGCGCCGCCGAGAAGTCTCTGTTTTGCTTGTGGATCTTGTGTAACGTCAAAGAGTTGTTCGATGTTTGCCGTGATCATCTGATGGCAATTGGGACATGCGATTTGTGTTTGTGGCATTCTAGGATTTCCGATTTCTAATTTTGGATTTTTGACTTTGCTTCCACCTCGAACTCAGGGAAAGCTGATTCTGTTTCGATAGATTTTACCATCCCGATAGTATTCCCCTCTCCTTTCAGGAGAGTTAGGGGTGATGTCAACGCGGCAGGGAGAAACAGATCCTCGCACCCGAACCAGGTTTCGGGTCGGTCCAGATGCGCCCGCCGTGAGCTTCCACGATCGCGCGCGCAAGATAAAGTCCCAGCCCCGCGCCTTTGGTGTTCTTAACCGCTTTTGTCGAGCGGTAAAAACGGTCGAAGATGTGCGGCAGGTCTTTGGCTTCGATACCGGGACCTTCATCTGAAACGCAAATGATAACTTGCTCTGGTCGAGCCTGACCGCTGATCTTGATCTCACCGCTCGGCGCATATTTGAGCGCGTTAGATACAAGGTTGACGATAACCTGCTCGACGCGTGTTTCATCGGCAAGGATGACTGGATAATTCTCGGGAAAATCTGTGACAATAGTGTGCTTCTTGGATTGTGAAGAGAGGCGTTCGGCAACGCGCTTTGACAGTGTCGCGAGTGAAACGTCGGCTTTGTTGACATTCAAGCCACCTGCCTGCAAGCGCGATGCGTCGAGCAGGTCGTCGATCATTTTGCTGAGACGATCCGCTTCTTCTTCGATGACTGCCAGGGAATCATTGATCGTGGACTTGTCCCATTTTGCATCGTCGCGCCGAAGCGTGGATGCATAGCCTTTGATTAATGTCACAGGGGTACGTAGTTCGTGGCTGACGATGGAGATGAATGTGGATTTGATCTCGTCTGCTGTGCGGAAGTGTGTGATGTCGCGTACCGATACGATAATATTGCGAAGCTTGCCTTCATTCGATAGTAATGGCGCGTATGTGACGCCAACAGGCAGGGAAGGAGGAAGAGGTCGCTCCAAGTCGCCTTCCACATAGAGGGTTGCATTCGGCGTGAGGGGCCATCCACCTGCTTCGGCTTCATCAAGCGTTTTACCCTGAGGGTCTTTTGCCCAGTGAATGATCTCTGAATGGTGTTTGCCTACGATCTGATCACGGGGTTCACCGAACATTTTTTCAAACGAGAGGTTACATCTTTCGACGGTGTGGTCTGCGTTGAGGATCAGGATTCCGTCTGCCGCCAAATCAAGCAGGGCATCAAGGCGTTGTTTCTCGTAGGAAATCTGTCCGTATAAGCGGGCGTTGTATACAGCAATGGCGGCTTGATCTGCAAAGGATTGAAGAAGCACACGATCATTGGGAGTGAATAGGTCGGGATAATTTCTAAAGATGAAGATGACGCCTATAACCTGTCCGTGAGCGGCGAGGGGCAGGGCTGTGCCATTGAGAATGCCCATGCTTGCAGTATAGGTCAACTCTTTCAACATGCGATTGAGTTCGCTCACGTCCAACTCACGGACGTTTTCCTCAGCCAATAGCGGAGTCAAATAACTCAAGAAAGCAGGAGCAATTCCATGGGCGGTCGCGACGCGCCAGCCGTCCGCTTCTTTTAATGCGATTAATCCAGCTTGTCCCGCCAGCATTTCGATGGAAATCCGCAGAATGCGCGCAAGGAGCTTTTGTTGGTCAAGCTCCTGGGTAAGCGCGCGTGATATTTCCAGCAGGTAGTCGCGTTGTCGGACACGGAAATCGGGAAGCATGGGGAGATTTTATCACTGACGTGTTGGCAAAATATAAGAGGAATCGGTAGATATCAGTCTTATTTTGCCTCATTTTTAATGTAACCAATGTAAATTACTATCGTCCTGTAATCCACTTTGCAGATATATTAGGTGAAAGTTGTGCTGATTTAAATTTGTCGAAATCGTTGACAATTCCACTCCGAAACACTACAATCCTTTCAGAAATGTAAAGTATGTGTTATTGGGTCGTCGTTATGTTAATTTGAAAGGATTTACTTTGAAATTCAATCGTGTTCGTTCGATCGTTAATTTGCGATTGGGGTTGCGAGTCGCGTTTTTGTTTGTATTCTTGGCCTCTACCTTTGTAACTCCCAGGTATGAAACGGTACAAGCTGCGGCGGCGGGATTTTCTGAATACTATATTCCGGGAGGAACAGATCAATTATTTCAAATCCTGAAAAATATTGATAATGATCCTGATCTGGGTAATGCATTGGGAGGTGGAGGGACATATGCAGTAGCACCTTGTAATCAAATGCATAACGTGATTACCGTTACTGTCAATAGTGACAATACAACTCTTTATTATGATCACTGGGAAAATGGTTATGGAGCAGGTAGTATTGGAGCAGATGAAACCTATACTGCCAATAAAGGCGATGTACTTGTGTTTAATCTGCAAATATTCCGGTACATCGTACAGCTACTGATGCTTGTACAAGCACTAACCCAAATGGTAATTCAACAAGCTGTTATGACGGGAGCGATCGTATTTATGTTGCTGGAGGTGCTGTCTCTGTCTCTGAGGTTCTGGCCGGAAGTAACCGGCACAGTATTTTCCAACGCTTGGGAGGCTATCCAATCAAACCTTACCAGACAGATTATACAATTCCAGTTGGCGAAGATTTAGCAGGGGCTCCTTTAAGCTATACTGATTTTACGAATGTATATGTAATTGTACAGGCTACGCAAAACAACACCGCTGTTGAAATCGACAATCCTGGAGTAGCTGGTGTTGAAGTAAGCGTGACACTAAATCGCGGGGAGGTCACGCAGCTTTTTCATATCGATGCCGGCACTACCGTTCATGCCAGTGCGCCTGTTCAAACACAATTTATAGTCGGTCAATTCTGGTCTGATCTTAATTCAGATAGCCGCAGTTACACTTCTGTTCCGAACAGTTTATGGGATACTTCTTACTATAGCCCGGTTCCCAGTTTTTCCAATGCTTATGGTACATATAGTACAGACATATTTATTCGTAATCCTACTGGATCGATTTGTCGATAAATTATGAAGATAGTTTAGGGAACGGTACGGTTAACATTCCACCTAATTCTACCCGCAGTTATCAGGACCTTGTGGGACGATACGTTCCAGCTGGTTCAGCTGTACATTTAGAATCAACCGATGGAACGACTAAATTTTGGGCAATTGGTTCGGTAGGTACCGAAGATCCGGACTACAATTATGGGTTTTCGATGATGCCCTCCAGCGAATTAACAAATAATTATTATATAAGTTGGGCACCAGGAACAACTGATTTCTCTGCCAATGGTTCGCCTGTCTTTGTTACTCCAACAGCGGACAACACAACAATCTTTGTAGATTTTAGTCCAACAGACGGCATTGTGGATGCTGTCTATACGTTAAACCGTAATCAAATTCAAAAGATTTTTGATCCAGATAACAATAATACTGGCATGCATATTTGGGCCACGTCGCCTATTGCACTTGTATGGGGTGAGGATCCCGACAGTGTCCCCAGGCAATCCATATATTGATGCAGGGTATACAATTCTTCCGTCTAACCCACAATGGATTGATGTTCTCCTCACAATGGATAAAACCGCTAATCGAACTGTGATACCGGCTGTGGATGGGAGCGATAACCACATTCACACTTATTACCAAAACGGATGTCTTTGGATTGCAGGCTGTCAGTATTGGAGCGATTTTCCATCCGGGTGGGAATATGTGGCGGGCAGTTCGATCATTACCTTGCCGAATGGAAGCATAATCAACAACGACCCCAATATTTCCGGTCAGCAGTTGACGTGGGAGCAGTTTTCCCGTTAATCCATTGGATATGAATGGGAATGAAACGCTCACCATTCAATACCAGGCTCAGACTACCAGCGTTCCCACGCAAGATTTCCGATGTTAACGAAGCTACTGCCACAGGCACAATTGGTACTGAAACCTTTTCGGCATCTGACACTGCGACAGTTGAGGCAGTCCCGTCAGGTGCAATTTCTGGTACTGTGTGGGCAGATACAAACAATGACGATATTGGTGATGCTCCAATTGCTGGTGTTACGGTTGAACTGTTGGACAGCTTGGGAAATGTAGTCGCAACTACAACAACCCTTGTAGATGGAAGTTACAGTTTCACCAATATCCTGCCCGGAGATTATCAAGTGCGCGAAACCCAGCCGGCTGGCTATGACTTGGTTAGCGATAAGGACGGCGGAAATCTTGACCTGATCGGCGATGTCACCCCAATCACGGTAACTGCTGGTGCAACGAATTCAGGCAATGATTTTGTTGAGTACAGTTTGGTGCAATCACGGGTACAGTGTGGGCTGACACCAACAATGATGACGTTGGTGATACTCCCATCGCAGGGGTTACTCTTGAATTGTTGGATAGTTTCGGGAAATGTAATTGCCACAACAACGACACTTCCGGATGGCAGTTACAGCTTTACAGATGTACCTCCCGGTGATTATCAGGTACACGAAACCCAGCCTGCTGGCTATAACTCGGTCAGCGACAGGGATGGGGAAATCTTGATTTGATTGGCGATATTACCCCGATTACGGTGACTGCTGGTGCAACGAATTCTGGCAATGATTTTGTTGAGGAACAACCCGGAGCCATAACTGGCTCAGTGTTGGCAACACCAATAACGACAACATTGGCGATACTCCAATCGTCGGTGTGACTCTGGAATTGCTTGATGCGTTTGGTAATCCTGTGGATAGCGACCGGTACACCGGGCGTTCAGCCGACAACGACTGTAACGCTTGCCGATGGCAGTTACAGTTTTACGAATGTCCCGCCTGGTAATTATCAAGTGCAGGAAACCAGCCCGCAGGCTATGGTTCGGTCGTGACAACGATGGCGGAAACCTTGACTTGATTGGTGATCAAGCTCTTGATTGCAGTACTGCTGGTGCAACGAATGTGGCAACGACTTTGTCGAAGAACAGCTCGGCGTTCGATTAGTGGTCAGGTGCGTTATGACAGTGATAATGATGGTGAATTCGAGTGACGCTGGATAGACTCATTGTTGGCGTGACAATTGAGTTATATACAGACCCGAACGGTGATGGTGATCCATCGGATGGAGTATTGGTTGGCGCAATTACGGTTACGGATAATTCAGGTGACTATATCTTCACGGATTTACCGCCTGGTAACTATGTTGTTGTTGAAACAAACCCAACGGGTATACAAGCACCTACGATCTTGATGGGACTCCCAGCAACACACTTGATCAAATTGGTGTAACTCTTGGCGTGGGAAAAATAGCATAGGCAATGATTTCCTGGACACATCTGTGGCTCATATCGATGTTCAGAAGAATCCGCCCACGCAAACTGTGGCAAGCGGCAGTAATGTAAACTTCACGATCACAGTGACCAACGATGGATCAGTTGACCTTGACCCGGTGCCTTTACAGATGCCCAATGCGACACTTTACACAGACAATCGGCAATGGCAATACCATTTTGGAAGTCAATGAAACATGGACTTATACCTGTACTGTGAACAACGTAACCGTGACTTTACCAACATGTGAGATGCCAGTTGGTACACCGCCTATTGGTGCGGATGTGAGTGATAGTGATACCGCCATAGTGTATGTGTTGCCTGAGCTATCTCGGTTACGAAGGATGTGCCTCGGTTTTGTCCGTTCCAGAGACGGGCGGGGACCGGTGACATTCACAGTATACGGTCACCAACACGGGGACGGTGGATGTAACTATTACGAGTTCGTCCGACGATCAATTTGGGACGCTTGCAGGTGATGCAGACTGTCAAGTTGGTACAACGTTAACGCCGAATGCATCATGTAGTTTCGATTTGTCGCTACTCTTCGGGCACCGTCAGGAAGTCAGCATATCAACGTATTTACTGCAACTGCCGAAAACAATCATGGCGATTTAGTTAGCGC
>CAVSRF010000045.1:0-9667 GCA_963730175.1 uncultured Chloroflexia bacterium
ATCAGGCAGTATAATCCTGCCCTATGTCCAAACGCTTTCTCATGCTTTCCATTATCGTTGTCGCAGTGATTACCCTACTTGTGACAGCCTACTACATCTACCGGCCTAACGCCAAGCGGATGCTCTCCTTCCGCACATGGATGTCCAATCCCGCCTCTCACGCGGACTGGAAGCTGGCTGCTGGTTCTCAATGCGGGTCGGCCCCGTTCATTTTTCCCACAGATGGGTTCGTCGGTTTCCTATGGGGTGATACGATGAGTTGCCTGCATACGCATCAAGGCATCGATATATTCGCAGGTACAGGTATCAACATCACTCATGTCATTGCCGCGTATCCGGGGTACCTCACCCGCCTGCCAGACTGGAAATCATCTGTGATCGTACGCGTTCCCAATGACCCTCTCCAACCTGATAGACAGATTTGGCTGTACTATACTCACATGGCAGATGAACATGGCAATTCGTTCATCTCTGAAGAGTTCCCTGCCGGGACATCTGAAAAGCCCATCGAAGCTGGGACGTTCCTCGGCTATCAAGGAGATTATTCCGGCGACCCAAGTAACCCGGTGGGTGTTCACCTGCATTTCTCAATCGTTAAAGATGACGGTCAGGGAGGTTTCAAGAACGAACTCGATATCAAAAACACCCTTGACCCTTCTCCCTATTTGGGGTTACCTTTGAACGCATATGAAAACCGTGACAAAGTTCCATTGTGTGAGCCGTAAATGAGTGAGATAAAAGATAAAGTCGTATTGATCACAGGCGCAGGCAAGGGAAGCGGACGAATCCTTGCCAGTGCATTCGCCGAACGCGGAGCCATTGTCGCGGCAAACGATATTTCGCCGATCAATGTCGAAGAAGTCGTTGAGGAGATCCATAAAAATGGTGGACGCGCCAGGGCTTATATCGAGGATGTTGCGAAGAAGATTGGTGTACAAAATCTGATCAACAGTGTGGAAGATGATTTTGGTCACATTGATATTCTTATTAATCATGCGGCGGTGGAACCCAATGTACCTTTATTGAATATGGACGAGTGGGACTGGCATCGCGTGCTCGATGTCAATTTGACGGGTGCGTTCCTGATGACCCAGTCTGTCGGACGCGTGATGCGGGATCAAGGTTCGGGGGTGATTATCAATCTCGTAACGGGACCAAGCCATGGTCAAAAGGATGAGGCGGCTTTCGTCGCAAGTATGCGGGGGCTGGATGCATTCACACGTCAAGCCGCGCGCGAATTAAGTCCGCATGGGATTCAAGTCCATGTGGTTGAGAACGCGGGAGAAAAAACAGTCGATGCAGTCCTTACCTTGCTGGAGGAATGATGAAGGAGTTATTGGAATACCGCAAACAATTGGTGGCGCGCCTGGTATCTGCATCAAAAGAATTTCAGGATGCCTGCCTTGCAGTGAACGATCCACAGGTAGTCGTGAATGGCTGGAACACACATCAACTTGCTGTTCATACGCGTGATGTGCATAAGTTGGTGTATGGCTTGCGCGCGCAACGAACGGCACGGGAAGATAACCCCGAATTCAAGAACTTCGATGGCGATGCGTACATGGCGGAACATTATTCTGCTGATGAACCACTTACCGACATACTGGATGATTTGGTAACAGATGTGAAGTCTTTATCAGAAATGCTAACTGCCCTACCTGTGGAAGCATGGTCACGCGTATCACGTCATGCCGCTTTTGGAAACGGCTTTACATTACAAACCTGGGTGGAGCGAGACCTGGCACATATCGAGGAACATTTGGAAACGGTGAAGAAGGGAAAATAAAACGTATTGCGTATTGCGTAAAAATCCCCGTGCGATTTCTCTCACGGGGATTTGTGTTTTACCAAAGTGGAAAACCCATCAAATTGAATGCCCAGTAAAACAGCGGTTCGTATACTTGCAAGCAGATCAGGGCGATCACAATTCCAACGATGGCGCCCGCGACGATATCTGAAACATAATGTACGCCCATGGCAACGCGTGCGAGCGCAACCAGCGGTGCCCAAACCCATAACAGGATCACAACTCCGCTTGCCGTGCCCAATCCCGCCGCAACAATGGCGATCAGGAATGACCGCGCCGCGTGGCCAGATGGAAAGGAATGTGGATCGGTGTTGCGATAGATGCCTCCCCACTCCCCTTCAGGACGCTTCCTTCGCACGAGGAATTTGATACACAGCACCAAAACCGCCAGCACGCTGATGCAGACAAACTGCACGACAGCCCATTGCTTCCAGAATGAGCCGCCACTGATCCATAATGCGAACAGACCAATCGCCCAAAACCACGAGTCGCCGGAATGTGCAAAGAAGACCGAAATAGAGCGCAATGCGCCTGGCTTTTCAGCCACGCGCATTTGTTTTGAAAGACGGGCGTCCAATTGGAGGATGGAGCGCAGGTTCATTTTTTCTTCGGTTTCGCTTTCGGCTTGGTGGCTTTTGCGCTCTTTGCCGACGATCTTTTCTTGGCTGTCGCTTTTTTCTGCTGCTTTACAAGATCGTCACGCAATAATTCGAGCTGACGCGGCTTATCCACATCCATGCAAGCCTCAGCATCTGACCAGATAATGGCGCGTCCCTTGATACCGATGCGGGCGCAAACCTTTTCAACCAGTTCGTCCAATGTGATACTGCGTGTCAACACTTGGAACATCGCGCCAAGCCCGATAATACGCGCCTGATTAATGGGGGTTTTACGATTGCCAATCAACTGCTCCCACATATCAAGATGTTCCATTGTCATGCGGACGTGTGTCACGTTGATATCTGCGCCGCAAAGCTCAACATCTTTTAACTTTGTATAGGTACGTTTGGAATCAGGGAAGCGACTCTCCATCACTTCACGCGAGCAAACACCGTAATAAAGGTCATCCTTGGTTTGCATGGTTGTTTCCACAAGCCAGTCCACCATTTCTGGTTTGAGGGTGGGGATATCGGCAGATACGACCAGCACATATTTAGTCTTTTTATCCAATTCCAGGGATTTACCCACACCCGCCACAATATTCGAGAGCATACGACCCTGGTTGGAAACAAAATACATGGGTTTTTTACAGGTGATTTCACTTTTAGGTGAAAGACCACTGACGATAACATTCCCGACATGTTTGGAATCCCCCAGTGCGTCCAACACCCATTGCACCATTGGTTTGCCAGCAACATCGATCAATGCTTTAGGCTCACCTTTTGAATAGGCATAAAGCGGTTCATCAGGTAGGGGAATCCCACCTGCAAGTACGATTGCATCCATAAATTCTCCTCTTTATGTCATTGCGAGGGCGTTAGCCTGAAGCAATCTTCTCGTTTAATATGAAGATTGTTTCGTCGCAACAAACGCTCCTCACAATGACAATTAGTTCAGTTCCTGTATCTGTGGTTCGAAATTAAGTTTATCGAGCATTTCAGATAATTCATCCCACGTGAGCGGACGTCCCTTCCCAGAGACAGCTACCAGTGCGGCTTCCATCATATTTGTGCCGAAGGAGCGACCTTCCAAGACCGGTGTGGTTGTAACGAGATATTTCACGCCACAGCTTCGGAAGAGTTCCACGTCTTCGGGTGTGGTTGTATTGGTCACGATCACTTTACCCTGCATATCATCCGGCATGTGGCTTTTGATATAGTGACAGTCCCCCGCAATTACAGTTGCCCATTGGTAATATTTTTCGTACTTAGGTGTTCGTTGTTCCTGTTTTTCGCCGGTTGGGTAAAGCCACTCAAAGGGGAAACGTGTGGCAATAGGGACCATAAATTTCGCCAACGTCCTCAACCCACCAAGACTTTTGATTGCAATAGGAATATCCAAGGCAAACATCAAATCGCCAAAAACAACTTCGTATCCCATTTCGACAAAGGACTTGGAAAGTCCCCAGCGATCCACGCCCAAAACGACAAAGACCTTGCGTCCCTGTTGTTTGACATAGTCACCGAGTTTTGCGTCCAAAAAAGCAGGGGCCCTATTTTCGAGGGTGTTTTTCAAACCACTGCCATCCACGAATGGGGTCTTCTTTATAAAACGGATCATCGGTTGGACAGAATGGTATTGGAAATACTTGTCATCGACAAATGTGCCCAGATCTGCACCGCCGACGCCAAAGGCATCCACAGTGCCGTCGAGTTCCTTGTATTTCAATGCGGCGGCTTCCATATCTCCATCCACGCCAATACGTTCAATACTTACTTTTTCGTCCAATAAAGTTACTTCAACAGCTTTATCGCGTTTCGATGAACCAATACTAATGCTGACTGCTTTTTTCACGAGAAGTCTCCTAAAGATGAGATAAAGCTATTATATAACGGAATCAGCTTTTGGCTTAGCGGAAGCGTGTGGAGGAATGTAAATCCCTTTCTTGTTGACCGTTCGCACTCCAAAAATCATCAACAGCCCTAGAACACTCCTACAATCCAATGATATTAAGGACAGTACTCATTACGAAATACCGCCCCTATAAACCTAGGGTACGCAGGTAACCTTGAAAATTTCCCCGCCAGACCGGTCATTGGGTAAAAGAACGTGCAAATTGATCCAATAATCGTTGGCACCCTGCACCGTGAAATGACCATCAACAGTCTTCGTGCTTGCGGATTCAAAAAGTAACGTCTCCTCGGCAGAAACTTTCCCCGTGCTCATCTCCCACCTCCATGTAACCACAGACGGACCATTGGTTGTGATCTCCGCGCTGGCACTGACCGATTGAGGAAATGCACCGCAGTTCACACTCATCAAAACCGGATCCACCGTGACGTGGATATTGCTTACCCCAATCTCAGGCGGGCCCACTACTGGAAGCGCCGCCACGTTACCAACCGTCACAATAAACTCTGCAGAAAGCCAGCAAACCGCGGATGGGTCACTGGGATTCTTGACATACCACCACGATGAATCCTCATTCCTTCCGATCATTTCAGCCTGCCCGCCAATGTCCAACGCTCCAATCACGGCATACGATATACCGGGACCAAACCGACAGTTCACAGGCTGTTCCTTTGGTGATGCAAGGATAAAGCTTGAAGTGGGTGTCGGTGCAATGGTTGGCGTATTAACAACAGGTGGAGTTCCCGTAGGAACAGGCGTAAAGGTAGACAAACTTAATGTCGGCGCATCAAGTGTCGGTGGGGAAAGAGGCGTACTTGTCCCCTGGGCTGTCAAATTGCAGGATGTCAACATCAGGGCAAGTATCAGGCTCAATCTTTGAGTTCTCATCCACTCCTCCTTTCAGGATGAAATCTTAACCATGCAAAGAGTTTATCGCAATAGTCCTTTGGATGTGTAACCCCTTCACGCGTCCATCGGTTTGTTTCGGCGTTCTGATGGCTGACCCAAATCTGACAGCTTATGTCCAAATTATGGTAAAATCGTTTTTAGAACACTTATTCTGTTTTAGATGAAAGGAGACGATCATGAGCAAAAAGGTTTTGGTCTTCGTTGGGACAACCAAGGGCGGATTTATCTTCGAGAGCAATGAGAAGCGCAAGAAATGGCAAACAAGCGACATCCAATTTAAGAGTTGGAATGTGATGCACATCCAAATGGATCCGCGTGACGGACGTCTACACGCGGCGACAAGTCACTTTGTGTATGGTCCAGCCACCCATTATTCAGATGATCTCGGCAAAACATGGACACAGGCTAAACAGGTGCCGTTGCTCACGCGCTCGTCCAAATCTGGCAGACCCGCCAGCACGGTGGATGAAGCCTTTCGTTCTGAAGGCGGTGAGAGCATCAAAGATATTCCTGAAAAGATGATCAAGGTATGGAATATCAAGCCCGGGCGTGAGAACGAACCGAACGTCTTGTACGCGGGTGCGCAACCCGCCTCTTTCTTCGTCTCCAAAGATCGCGGCGAAACATGGACCTTGAACGAGAGCCTGTTCGACCATCCCCAACGCGGACAATGGAATCCCGGCGCTGGCGGCTTGACCTTGCATACGATTTTATTGGACCCAACCAATTTAAATCGAATGTATATCGCAGTCTCTGCCGCAGGTTGCTATCGCACGGATGATGGCGGTTTGACCTGGGCACCATACAACAAAAATGTGCGCGCCGATTTTATGCCGAACAAATTCCCCGAATTCGGGCAGTGTGTTCATAAAATGGCAATGCATCCTTCCAACCCAAATGTGATCTATCAGCAGAATCATTGTGGCGTCTATCGCAGTGACAACGCTGGTGAAGATTGGATCGACATCGGCGAAGGTAAATTACCTGCCAGGTTTGGTTTCCCTGTCGCGGTGCATCCCACGGATCCACGCACGGTCTATGTAGCACTCGAAGAAAGCGATGAATATCGCATGAGCGTGGACGGGAAGTTTTCCGTGTGGCGCAGTCGCGATGCTGGTGACTCATGGGAACGCATGACCAAAGGACTGCCAGAAAAAGCACATCTGGTCGTTTTACGTGAAGCGATGGCAACCGATACCTTTGAAGATGCCGGAATTTATGTTGGTACAAATACGGGACAATTATTTTATTCGTGCGATTCAGGCGATAGCTGGGAATTGATGGCAGATTACCTGCCACCCATCCAATCGGTGGAAGCGGCGGTAGTGGAATAACATCAATTTTATTACGAAGAGGACGGAGACATAATCTCCGTCCTCTTCGTTTAATCACTTGGCGATATACTGCTGTCAGATTTGAGGCACATATGCGTTTTATATAGTGAACGTCTCAAATCAGTTTGGGAGGTCAGATTGACCAAAAATCCAACCATGCAATCTATTAAACGTTGGCTCTCTCAAGGAAAAGCAAAATCATTTTCAGATGCAGATGTTTTTACGCGTTTATATGAAAACACTCACTTGATTGTTTTTCGATATGTGTATGGCTTAAGCGGCGGGTCTGCACAAGATGCAGAGGATTTGACTGCTGAAACATATATGCGAGCCTGGAAAAGACGCAAGTATTTCAATGGAAATGAGCAGGCGGCCATTGGTTGGTTACTGCGAATATCCAAAAACTTAGTGATTGACCTTTCCCGCCGGCGCAAAGTCCGCAATATCGGTGAGGAGATCAATATCGAGTTGTTGGTCGATCCCAATCAAACACCTGAGATGGATATTGTTACACGTGAGCATATTGCAATCCTTTGGCATCTTCTTGGAACATTACCTGAAGACATCCGCGAAATACTTGTCCTTCGTTATATGCTTGGCTGGCAAATAAAACAGATAGCTGAGCATCTGGGGAAAAGTGAGAACAATACCAGCGTTACGATACGAAGAGCACTCCAAAAATTACAAAGTGATCGGTCTCTTTTGCAGGAGAAAGATAATGAATAAGCAGAATGTGTCAGCGGCGCTGGATGAAAACAGCATTGAAGAACTGTTGACGAAAATTCAGCCCGTACCGAGTAGGAACTTCCATAAAAGGATGGAACAAGCGAGCTGGCGAAACGAACAAATGCACACTGGAGGAATCAATCAACTACGTTTGAATTTAGTAGTTGCGGTGATTATTCTTCTCGTTATAGCCGTGTTTGCGGTCACTCCACAAGGCCGCGCTTGGGCACAGGATGCAGCACAATTTTTCAAAAGAATCAATTCAGCGACTATTCAACTCTCGGACGAGCAAATAAAACAAATGAACGAGACAGACGGGCAATATGATGTACCTCTGTTGCCAGTCTTTGTTCCTACCGTTTCGTCTGAGATGGCAGCAATACCGGGATGTGATGCACCGCAGAAGGCCCAAGCCTATCATTGTCAGGTTGCATTAGCTGAATCCAAACTTGGATTCGATCTGAAGGAACTTCCCGAAAAGCCAAATGGCTGGGAGTTTAAATCCATTTCTTTCAATACCAGTTCACAATACGCTATCATGAACTTCGATTTGGATATTAAGTACGTTAGTTATAACAGTACAGGTTTTACCAGTTCCAGTAATTTAGTATTTATACAGGGAGTGGGTGACTTCTCAAACTTTCGATTGGTATAAAGACAACCCTTGGGAAGCAGTACCTCCAGACAAAATCGAACCTATTAGCATCGGGGCATTCAAAGGAGAATATGTAAAAGGCAGGTTTGGTTTGTCGTCTAATAATCATGAATTGACTTGGTTTGATAATGACCATTACCAAAGGCTGGCTTGGAGTGAAGGGACAAGATGGTATTTGATCCAGTTTCAACCTAACCTAAATCTTGTGGGCACAATGGACAAGGATCAACTTATTCATTTGGCTGAAAGTCTGGTCAATTCATCTATTGAAACAGATGAACCTTTAAATCCCGATCATTTGCTGTCTGTGTCCGATGCAAAGAAAATTTCGGGGCTAAACCTGAAAACACCAACTCTGCTTCCAATGGATATGGATTTCTCTTATGCCCGTTATCTTCCAAATGAAAGGCAGGTTCAACTTGTTTATGGGGCTAATGAAGACCTGGTAATCCATGAATGGGAAGGCGAGCCACTTGATTACAAAAAGCCTTTAGGCAAATATGAGTATACCTGCGAGATTGTAAACATGAATGGCGATAATGCATTCTATTGCTTCTTTCAAGGTGAAAAATTACGCTCATTCTTGTGGTGGCATATAGATGGGATCAATTATCAAATGCATTACAACGATTCGTTATTGTCAGAAGGGAAAATTGACAGAGAGCAAATGCTCCTGATTGCCGAGAGTATGCAAAATATTGATGACTTCCCTAAAAAGAGTAATAGGAGTTATGAACAGATTGCCATTTATTCACAGGCTTTAGGAATTGATACGAAAAAATTCCCAGAAGTACCTTCTGGCTGGGCATATACTAATTTTCGGAGTGATGCACATGCAAAATGTATTAACTTGATTTATACGGCAACAGCAGGGAAAGGCACACTTTATATAAATCAATGTGGAACAGAAAAACGTTCAAACTTCTCCATATTCCCATCAAGAGAAATCAATCGAGTAAAGGTGGGAAACGCAAATGGTTATTACATTGTTGGTAATTTTGGCCCAACCGATGATGGAAAACAAATTTGGGATTCGACCTTGCCTGTAAACCAACTCTATTGGCAGGAAGATGGGCTTTGGATGCAAATCACTATCTATGGTGATGAAGCACTTCTCTCTAACAAAGAAGATCTAATCTCACTCGCTGAAAGTTTAAAGTCGATTAAAAAGGCGACCTAATGGGTCGCCTCATTTTTACGGCTGCAAACACGAGGGAATCGAATCGTTCAACCCATCTGGATTCTGTGTTGTCCCATTTTCATCATAGATTTTGACAAATTGAACTTCAGAGAATTGCTTAAGACTATCAGCAAGCAAGTCAGCAATCGTAAAAGTTGCACCTGCGCGGTCACAGGCTCCTTTGAGATAGACACGCGCTATGCCATCCTGCAAATCAAACCTGTCATACCCTGTAAATCCGTTATAGAGCGCGATCCAGCCGTAGGAATATTTTTCTGTGGAGCCGGGACCTTTGAAGTATTCATCCAAAACGGCAGTGAACACATTACTTGTCCGTGCCCAACGGACACCATTCACTTCGAAGGAAGTTAAGTTGTTTTCGTAACGGTATCGATTCACAAAATACACTTTGACCAATGTGTACTGCGGCGTGGAAGTTGGTCTGCGTGTGCTCGTAGGGATTGGCGTACGAGTTGGAGTCTGCGTGGGGGTGGAAGTACGAGTCGCCGTTGGCGGAGGTGTGAAGACTTCAGATAAGCAGAGCG
>CAVSRF010000046.1:0-319751 GCA_963730175.1 uncultured Chloroflexia bacterium
GTTTCTTTTATCGCCGCGGAATTTGCCAGAGCAACCTGCAAGTTAACATATGCCGGATTCTCGGCATAAAGTTTAGCCAAGGCAAGTTCTTTGGCAATGTCGACAAGTGCCTGTTCCTCAGCAACCTTCTGCTCAGCCGTTGTCAACTCCAATTGCGCCTGAGCATTAACCGTTTCCTGCTCGATCACCTTCAGCTCGGCTTCCAACTGCTGCTGTTTCAGTTGTTGCAGGGTCACCTGCTGACGGGCCTCTTCCTGCAGTTTTGATTGCTCAACTCGAATGCGTCCCTCTTCGACAGCCTGCTGGGCGGCGGACTCCTGTTTAGCTTTTTCTGCATCTTGCTTGGCTTTTTCAGTTGCCAAGCGGCTCTGAACAATCGAATCCAAAGCAGTTTGTACTTCAGGCGAGATCGTCACCTGTGGTACCGCCACATTACGAACTTCCAATCCCAAAGGCTGTGCTTGAGCACTTAATTCATTGTCCACGCAGGTACGTAAATCATCTCGTCCGGAACCGATCACTGCCTCGTCGAATTTCTTGTCACCCACACAAACCTTCATTGCCTGCAGGGTAAAAGCGGTCATACGCTGTTGGAGAGCACTATCATCCGAATAAATACCCTTATATCGTCCGTAGTTTGCGATCACTAGATCTGTTTCTCTGGGACGAAATACATCAGCTGTCACCTGGAGCCCGATGCGTTGTTTATCAGAAGTAATTAATTCCGGGTCATCCACCACCAAAGCAACTGCGCTGGTTTTCATTTTCACCAAACGGACAAAAAGTCCAAAGTCGTATGCAATGCCCGGTTGCTTTATGGAAACGATCTGTCCTGCCTCAATGGCAACCCCAATCTCATCGTTTTCGATCACCTCAAAGTACCAAAAGGACCTTAATCCGGCTATCAACAAAACAACCACCAACACTGCAACAATAGGCCCAATCAGGTTTTTCGAAATTCCAAAACCAGAAAACCGAACGGGACCATCCGACTTTTGCTCATTACCCAACTTCCGATTCATGCTTGCCTCCTAATATGACTTTATGTATTTTTCGTGTTGCTCAAATTCTATCATTTACTCTATACGAAAAACTCTTTTAGCAGTTGCACTGCATTGCCACTGAATGTCCTTTCAGGACGTACGAGATAAATCACAGCATTGTTCAACCGGGTCCCATTTTACTTTGGCAGCCATTGCCCGATCAACTCCAACGTTTTCGAAGGTTGGTCCATGTGAATCAGATGCCCTGCATCCTTGATTTGAATCGCTTTACCATTGGGGATATGAGCGCGGAAAAATTCAGCATCACGCTCACGGACAACACCGCCTTTATCGATCTCGCCATAGATCATGAGTGTGGGACAGGTGATTTTTTCCAACACAGCTTGCGTATCCATGCCATCGAGATAGCGATCCTCCAAATGCGTTTTGACAAATTCGGGATCCAACGTACTAAATGTGTCTTCAAGATATTGCCTTCCCTCTTCGTCCATATCGGGGAACACCTCAGAAATCACCTCCCCCACAGGTCGTTTATGCGTTGTGATGTCATAAACATTCAGAAAATAATTGTAGACATAAATGGTTTTTTACGCTCTCTTCACGCAAAAAGATCGGCGGGTCAATGACGATCAGCGATTTGACCAATTCGGGGATTTGTGAAGCTGTGACCAGTGACGCAACCGCTCCACCCGAATGCCCCAACAACACGGTGGGAACACCGATATTGTGTTTGATGAATTCCGACATATCGGTCGCAATCGCCACGGCGCTATAAGAGTCGCCCCAACTGGACTTGCCATGTCCGCGTTTACCACAGGCGTAGATATGCCAGTCCTTTTCCAATTCGTTGATCAGCGGATTCAACTCCTGCCAACGGGCGGTCGCTCCGTGAAGCGTAACAAGTGGCTCGCCGTTGGGCGCTCCCTCTGCATAGTTGATCTTGATGGTGCCAGTGTCAAATGTCTTCTCGGTTAACATGTTTTGTCCTTCACCATGGCACAAAACTAATAACAATAAACATGAAAAGTGTTTTATCAGTGCATTGTTCACTGTATCCATCTCAGGGATGGGGTTCGCCCCCGAGTTGGCGATTACCTTGATGCCAAATTCTTGCATCCCTTTTATATCAATTGCCAGCGTAAATGTAATGTCCCGGTTGGGATCAAGATTTGAGATCTTCAGGTTGGGGCTCGCAATCACGCCATTAAATTTATCAGCCCATTCATTAAGTCCAAAAGAACTCTGACCGACAAGTACATACACACCGACATCGAACGAGCCGAAATAATGTGTGGACGCATGACCAATGTTCCGAATAATCATCTTTAGTTTCACATAATTTCTGAGAGTATCTCCAAAATAACCTTTCGCACACACTGGGTCGCTGATCCCTGCCACGATCAAATCGGGTAATGGTTTGTCGATAGGCGTGGGTGTCAGTGTGAACGTTGATGTGATAGTAGGGATTGGTGTATCCGTCGGCATATTTGTTGCAGTCAGCACTGGGTTAGGAGTATCGGTTGGAGGAGGAATCACTTCCGGCTGATAGCGCCTGGACAAAATAGCGCTTGATTGAGTCGCTGTTGGAGTTGATCTCGAGAGCATTGGCAAAATGGCAGGCTCGAAAACAATGATAAGCGCACAAATCGCAACGATGCCGAGAGTCGCGCCGCATGTGACCCATTTTATTTTTTCAGCCATTGACCAATTAATTCCAACGTCTTTGCAGGTTGGTCCATGTGGAACAGGTGACCCGTGTCCTTGATTTGAATAGCCGCACCATTGGCGATATGAGCCTTGAAGAATTCAACATCTTGTTCCCGCACCAAGCCGCCTCTTTCTGTTTCACCATATAACAACAAAGTGGGACAAGTAATTTTCTCCAATACAGTTTGCAGATCCACTCCATTCAGGTTGCCGCCATCCAATAGCGTTTTGACATATTTGGGATCCAGGTTGCTGTATGCTCTTCAAAATAACGCTTCCCCGCTTCATCCATGTTTGGGAACAACTCGGAAAGAACTAATCATCTGCCGGTCCGTTGATGAGTTAAAAGTTCATATACGCGAAGAAAATACTGATTTGTATTCTCGGAGCGAGCACTTTGTTCACGTAACAAGAGCGGCGGGTCGAGGACGATCAAGGATCGAATCCATTCGGGAATCTGTGCCGCGAACAACCAACGACGCAACGGCCCCGCCGAATGTCCCAATAAAACAACGGGCTCTCCCACATTGCGTTTGATGAACTCCGCCATATCATTGGCAACGGCAGTGACGGTATATGTATCACCCCAACCTGACTTACCATGTCCACGCGTGTCACAGGCGTAGACGTGCCAATCTTTTTCCAGTCCATCGAGCAGGTGAGTCAATTCCTGCCAACGGGCAGTCGCGCCGTGCAACAAAACAAACGGCGCTCCATTGGATGGTCCCTCTGCATAGTTGATTTTGATCGCGCCAATGTCAAATGTTTTTTCAGTAAGCATATTGCATCCATATAGAGCAAATAATGAATTTACTTTTTTTCTCTCCCTTGTCTTTTTTCTTCGTCTACTTGCCAATAGAACGATCCCGACAACTAAAATAACGATCAACACCTCAGCAAGGATTTGATTCTTCGCGGTCTCCAGCCATGTGGGCTGGGCATCAAAAGTTAAGAATGCGGCGCGGTCTATAAGGTTGCCATCTGCATCTTGCGCCAGCACATCGATCTCAACACCATAAATTCCGGACATACTCGGCGTTACTTTAAGTTGTGTTTGATTCCCCATTACAGCCAAATCTAGAGTTTCAACAGAACCATCCGGCTTATGGATAATCGCGCTGGCGCTCGTCAGAGGGACACTTGCGCCATCCGTGGAGAGAGCGCCTGTGATCGTAACAGTCTGGTTCATGCTCGGAACCGTTATGTCCTGCGTCGTTTGCAACAGCGCGCCGCCATTGAATTGTGCTGTAATGGCATAGTCTGCGCCATAGGCGGGTGTAGTGTATGTCGTTTCGAGTGTAACGATCCATTTGCCCGGTTTGGGTTGTTTGAAACCATAACCGAGATAGACCATCGTCGAAGGATCGTCAATGCGGATGACGCCGTTCTTTATCGGGTCAAGTATTATTTTATTGCCGCTGGCTCCGGTCACTGAAGTATCCAGCGAACGCGTTGTATCGAACAATGAAAAGTTCGCAACGGTGACATTTGGGTCAATATTGATGACAACATCTTTTGTTTCATCCTTATTGATATGACCCGTATACACCTTTGAGAATTGTTGTGATGCCGGAGGGTTGGAACCCGGCGGCGGATCAACCACAACTTCAAATCCATCTGGCGGCGTTTTCAAATGGCGCGTTACAAATCCCGTGAATACATCACGTGAAGTATTCAGCTCGATATGCAATAACGGAATCTCCTCGACCGGCATCGGAATAGCCCGCACGCTATCCAGCGTAACAACCACATCCGATGGAACAGGCGTGCAGGGCGATTGCACCGCGTCATTCAATTTATTTCCCGCCAACGCGTAAAACGCCACACCTTGTCTCCGCACGATCTGTTGGTTAAAAATATTTACCATATAACTCGGCTCTATTTCCAACGTGGCAGGCAACATCATCCCCAACGAGGCGGGCAAAATCGAACAATCCGATCCCGCCATCGGCGTGCCCAGAGATCAAGCAACTGTGCCACATTATCTTTCGTCATCACACGGTCAAGGTAATAACGCGAGATCATGCCGCCCATGCTATGCACCAGCAAATCCACTTTCTCGGCGCCGGTCGCTTTTTGCACACTGTCAATATACTCGCCGAGAATGACTGCGTTCTGTGCGATGGTATTTGTTCGCTTAAACGGATCCTTCAAACTACCCGTCTCCATCACGCCAGGGAATTGTCCATCCCCCACCGCATATCCCTGCAAGCCAAGTTCCGCAAGATAACCATTGGAACCAAGATACGTTGTCCACGTTGTGTAATCAGCATTGAATCCATGCACCATCACTACCGGGCGCGGGATGACGGACACGTTCAGACTTCCATCGGTCTGGATTCCGTTTACTGACGCGTTGATCGTCCGCTGAGGCGCCGCGCTGCCGTCCGAATGCCAGTACCAGCCCAGGGCATCGAAAGGAGGCGTGTCACAAGTGTTCGATCCGGCTTTGATAGTGCAATCCGCTAAAGGCTTGGTCACATCCGAAAAGATGAAATTTATTTTTGTTTCCGCACTGACAGCCGCATGCAATTTGATACGCAATTGAACACGATTGCCATCAACAACCGAAGTGACAGTTTTGCCGTTTCGATCAAGCAATAAAATCTGCGATGTTCCTGTCTGACCGTGAATAGCTTGGCTTTGTGTAAAAGAAACAACAAACAAAAGAAGGACAGGAAAAAGCCTTTTCATCATCGCTCCTTATTCTGATGTAAGAACTTTTTGGAAGGCTCGCAACAATTCGCCGCGTTGTTCAAATCCACTTTCGCCGAGTTCGGAGAGGCAGATATAAATCCGCTCGCGGCAACGATGCAAGAACCCCGAAACCAGCCGTGCCAACGCCTCTTTGCTGTATTGGACATCATCCACATCCGTCCACACACGACCTGGCTCCCATCCACGCGAAAGCACATGCGGATGAGTCAACGGCTGGGACAAGCGTTCATACCATCCGCCCGAACCAACATCGAGCCAGAATTGGACGGTCACTGGACGGTTCATCATCAGGAAGGTGTGCGCGGGTGCGACGAGGACGGCATCTTTGTTTTCGTTCTGCCAACCTTCAAGATACGACGCGGCGATGACTCCATCTTGGAGCATTTGAATGTATTCTTTGCCGAGATTTCCGAAGTCTTGGAGACTTCGGAAATCTGTGTTCGTAGATTCCAACCCCATTCTAAATTTCTTGACCGACTTAACCAAACTTGCCGCAATGCGAACCGAATCAAAGTTGGAATGAAAACCAAAGCCAGGCTGGGACAGAACCTCACCAAACAATTTTCGCAGGAAGTGATCCAAGGGGAGTTGGTCTGCTTCGCGATAAGCCATCGATCCAATCCCGAAGCATTGAATAACGATTCCCAATACTGAATGTAATTCGTTCTTGAGTTTCAGGTTTTATTTCATCGAAGGTCGAAAGTCGAAGGTCACGTTGGCGATAGACGATCTCAGTGAGAAGTTGCGCACGGACTAAATCCAAGCCTTCGATGGATTGCATCAACGTGTACGCAACGTCAAATTTTGGCGGGTGGATGCTCCAATGCGGATGTGCGAGCGCGGCTAGAGTAATGAGCGCATGTGAAGCAGGTTCATCACGCAAAGAACGGGACGGTCTATGTGAACGCCAGGGAATGTTCCGTGCTTCGAGTCTGTTTGTAATGGAAAAACGTAGGGCATCCGAGAGATAGGGAGCGAGAATAACAATTTCAGAAGGTGGAATTCCAGATGAAACAAGTTGCTCAATTTCATTCACAATTGCATCAAGAAGTTCAGGATAAAAATGTGATTGAACAATAGCCAAAGAATTTTCATTTGACATTCGACTTTCGACGTTCGACTCAACATCTGGAATGATTGCCGCAGTCAGCCCATCGCTCAATACTGCTACTCCCTCCGACATGACAAAACTATCCTGCAATTGGATGTGTTCATTGCACAATTCGCTCAATGCCGCACCGGTGTGAACATCCGCGCCAAGGAAGTAGCGAAAACCTGCGCCTTCATCGTAGATCAACAAAGCCGAATTAAAGGAAGGAAGCCAGTCACGGAGAATATCGTGCGCACGCGGACCATCTTCTTCGACGTTGTCGTAGATCAAGTGACGATAGGTGCGTGAGAGATAATCACGGACAATATCCTGCTTCCACAAGATATTTGAAAAAACCTCGAGCTGCAAAGAGAAATCAAGCAAATTGTGATCGAGGCAATACTGACGAAAACGATTTGCACATTCCTGCGCGTCGGATAGACACGTCGTTGGGCGGGATCGCCGAAGTAGGATGAGTTGAGGCGTGAGCCGATATCCGTGTGCGGGAAACCAATTACCGCGGATTTGTTCAAGTTGTCGATAATTTGGGAATACAAACGGTTGCGGTCAATCGTGACAGATTTAAAATATCCCTCATCCAATAACGGACGGACAAGAAATGCCATGTAATATTGTGCAGTTTCGAGCGTGAGGAAAACAGGAGGTTGGTCGGGATTTGCAAATCCTGCCGCTTCCCCCGCGACGGGCCAGAACAAATCCACCATGCGGCGTGCGAGACCACCGATCGTGGCGGGAGTCACCTCGCCACCCGCGCTTCGTTCAGGGCTGTAGAGCAGATCAAGATACGGTTCCTGCAATGTCCGTTGCGGGGTGAGCATCAAGATCGATTTGCCGGGCACGCCTTGTGCGAGCAGGTAACGCATCCGCTCGACGCCGGCAGTGGTTTTACCCGCGCCTGCGGGACCAGAGACGAAGAGTTTAGAGTTGAGGGGGATTCGATCACTTGACGCTGAAGCAGGTTGAGGCTTGTCCTGAACGAAGGTAAAGGATCTGACATGAAGCGAGGGTACAGTAGTCAGAGTGGTTTGTCAATATATCATGCCCGCTGGGCATAATCCTGTTGTACACGAGTCCAAACTAAAGTATAGTTGCAAAAATATTTTCAAAGGAGAAAACTCATGTCCATGCCAAATCGCCCTATTGCCGCCGTTGCAGGATCAGGAAGTGTCGTTAAGTTTTCAGACCAATTGACCGGCTCGCTGAACGACATCACCAAAATGATCAATGAACACAAAATTATGATCGACTCGATCCAGGAGATCGCGCTCGAACTCACCAACTCCATCGGCACACTTCATACACTGACCGTCAAATACGCGGGCATTGCCAACGGTATCCTGGATGTGCTCCTCCCCATCGTCAAAGGTCTACCCATCATCCCGAAGAATATCGTGGAGATGCTGGTCAACCTCGAGAGCATTACACAAAAGATCATCGACACCAACGCAAATACCGCCAAAACGATCTCCGATGTGCAATCCGGGCTGAAACAGGGAGATGTGAACAAGATCAAGGGACACGCGGGCGAATTGCAAAACGTGACGAAAGCTTTGACAGCCATCCTGCCTAAATAGGAAGCTTCGCCTCTCGCGTAGGGTGAGCCTGATTCTGTACAATGGAATTTTTTCCACCCGTTGACATAAACCCCACCCCCCATGTATAATATCGTCCGCTTCTGCCCCACAGTTGATTCTGGGGCAGTTGTTTGTCGAGAGACAATGAAATCACCCAGCTTCCCCGTTTACAGGCGATGAGTGCAAGAACTCCGCAGGCACACGGCGAAGTGATGACTGGAGAAAAAATGAGATTCGCAATTATTGAAAGCGGCGGCAAGCAATACCGAGCCGTCGAAGGGCGCACCATCGAAGTGGATCGCCTTCCCATTGAAACGGGTAAAAAATTCGACATTGAGCGCGTCCTGCTTATGGCAGACGATGACAATGTCATGGTCGGAACACCTACTGTTGACGGCATCGAAGTCAAAGTAACGGTGGCAGACCACATCCGGGGCCCGAAGATCGACCGATTTAAATATCGACCCAAGAAACGCATTCGCGTACGCGGCGGACACCGTCAGCATTACACACTCTTGAAGGTGGATTTTATCGGCAAGCCAGGCGAAGAACGTAAAGTTGAAGAGCCTGTCGTTGAAAAGCAGGAAGCGGTAGTAGAAGTCGAAGCAGTCGTTGAGGCAAAGCCTAAGGCTGAAAAGAAGCCAAAAGTAGAGAAGCAGGCAAAGGCTGAGAAGGAAGCGCCCGCGAAAAAGTCGGCAACTACAGCCAAGAAGTCAACCACAACCAAAACGTCTTCCAAGAAGACTGAGAAGAAGTAAGAGAGGCAGTCATGGCACATAAAACAGGTGGCGGATCTACCAGTAATGGACGAGATTCAAACGGTCAGCGTTTAGGCGTGAAGCGTTACGCCGGTCAGTTCGTGCTTTCCGGCAACATTCTCGTCCGCCAACGCGGCACAAAGATCAAGCCGGGTTTGAACGTGAAAGTCGGCAAGGATGATACATTGTTCGCAGTAGCTGACGGTATTGTGATGTACGATGTTGTTCACGGTCAGAAGCGCGCAAATATCATCCCGCAGGTGGAGGTGTAAGCATGAAGACTGACATTCATCCCACTTATTACACCGATGCCAAGGTGACTTGCGCATCCTGCGGCAGGACGTGGACAACCGGTTCGACGAAGAAAGAAATTCGTCTTGATATTTGCTCGAATTGTCATCCTTTCTTTACCGGCGAAGCTTCACGCATTCTTGATATCGAAGGTCAGGTGGACCGCTTCTACAAGAAGCTTTCTGCCCGCCAGGCTTATGTTGAACAGCAAGAGGCAAAGGAAGAACTCAAGGGTTCACCCGATCGCCCCATTGCAGACTTGTTACTTCCCGCCCGCGCGCAGGACGCACTCGCCAAGGGCGGCATCGAGAACGTTGGTCAACTCCTTGAGAAACTCAAGGGCGGCAACGAAGCGGTTCTTGAAATTGCAGGCTTTGGTCAGGCTTCCCTGACCGCTGCAAAGAAAAAACTGCGCTCGCTCGGTTATGAACTCCCTGAAGCCGCGGTGTAACAACCCTTTGACTGATCGCTCAGGGTTGCAGAATAAATAATCTCAGGTAAACTTGCAGGCAGATGTAAAAGCATCTGCCTGTTTTGTTATTTCATGATGTCATTGCGAGGGCTATCGCCCGAAGCAATCCCCCAAGCAAGTAGGAGATTGCTTCGTCGGCAAAGAACGCCTCCTCGCAATGACGAGAGGTGTTATGAGACATACACACGGTTCGGTTGAAGTGGTTTGCGGTTCGATGTTCAGCGGGAAAACAGATGAGTTGATCCGACGTTTGATTCGGGCAACGATAGCCAAACAGAAGGTACAGGTATTCAAGCCTGCCATAGACATTCGCTATGCGGTGGAAAAGGTCACATCGCACGCCGGTTCTGACTTCGATGCCACACCAATCGAAAGATCCACAGATATTCTTTCAAAAGTTGAAAAGGATACAACTGTCGTCGGCATTGACGAAGCGCAGTTCTTTGACCCTGAGATCGTTCAAGTGGCAGAAGCGCTCGCCTCACGCGGGGTACGCGTCCTGGTCGCGGGCTTGGATATGGACTTCCGCGGCGAACCGTTCGGAGCCATGCCCATCTTTATGTCCATGGCGGAACATGTAGACAAACTCCACGCCATTTGCATGGTTTGTGGAGACGAAGCCTCCCGCACACAGAGACTGGTAAACGGGAAGCCCGCACGTTATGACGATCCCGTTGTGATCGTTGGCGCATCAGAACTATATGAAGCGCGTTGTCGTATTCATCACGAAGTCCCGCGTTAGCGGGGCGAAGTACCTCGCTAAACTACTGGACTAATCAAATGCAACATTACAGTGAAATCCTTGCCGAAGTTCTAATAGACGAAGAAGCCCTCCAGTCCCGCATCAAGGAACTGGGCGCAGAAATCAGCGTTGATTACCCGGATGACGACCTTCTGCTCATCTGCATCCTGCGCGGCGGCGTCCCCTTCATGGTAAGCTTAAGTCAACATATCACAACGCCACACATGATCGATTTTATGGCGGTTTCATCCTATGGCGTTGGACGGCGCGAATCAAGCGGCACCGTGCGTCTCACCATGGACTTGCAGACCGATATTCACAACAAACACGTTCTTCTCGTCGAAGACATCATAGACAGCGGTCACACCATCGCATCAGTACTTGAACTCCTGCAAGTGCGCCAGCCTAAAAGTCTCAAGGTATGCGCCCTGCTCGACAAAGCCGAACGGCGTGAAGCGATTGTCCCCCTCCACTATCGCGGCTTCAACATCCCGAACAAATACGTTTTCGGCTTCGGTCTCGACCTCGACAATTATTATCGAAACCTGCCCTTCATCGGCGTTGTAGATTTGGAAAAATACAAACCACCTTTTTAAAACCATGCCAGACGATCCTCAAGCCGCCTCTCCCTACGCCGGACGCTGGGTCGCCCGAGTTCGCGGCAGGATCGTCGCTCAAGGGGGCACACCCGAACAAGCGTTATACTCTGCACAGAAAAGCAGGCACAAAGAAAAGCCTGAGATCATTTACATGCCCATCTCTCATTTTCCCATTCGCCTTTGATAGATAAAGTTCGTGACGCATTGCCTGATCAGGAAATTTACCTCGTTGGCGGCGCGGTGCGGGATATGTTACTTAATCGCCTCTCACCGGACTTTGATTTTGCTCTGCCATCAAATGGCATTTCCCTCGCTCGAAAAGTTTCCAACTCCCTCCACGCTGATTTCATGGTCCTCGACGATGAACGCGACACGGGTCGTGTCATCGTGACCGAATCCGATGGCACACGCACCTTCCTGGACTTCGCCACCTATCGCGGCGGTACGACTCTCGAAGAAGACCTGCGCGCCCGCGACTTCACGATCAATGCCATGGCATTCGACATCCACGCCCAAACGATCATTGATCCGCTCAACGGCGCGGCAGACCTGCGCTCCAAGTTGATCCGTGCCTGCTCGCCCACATCGTTGCAGGATGACCCTGTGCGCATCCTACGCGCCATCCGTCAAGCCGCGGCATTCGAGTTCAAGATCGAACTCGAGACGCGCAAAGCGATGAAGGAAGCCGCCCACCTTTTACCAAACATATCCCCCGAACGCCAGCGTGACGAAATATTCAAAATCCTTGAAGGACAGAAACCCGACGCGTCCATGCGGGCATTGGAAATGCTCGGCGTGTTCCCCTACTTATTACCTGAACTGTCCGCTATGAAAGGAGTAGAACAATCCGAGCCGCACATCCATGATGTTTGGGAGCATACTCTCAGTGTGCTCAAATATCTCGAAGGAATCCTTTCCGTGCTGGCGCCAGGATATAGCGCAGATGACACGAATGACCTGCTTACCGGTCTGCTCACTCTCCGCATCGGCAGATTCCGAGAGCAAATCGCCACGCACTTTTCCGAATCCCTGAACACGGATCGTTCCGTCCGTGCCGCGTTGTTCTTCGCCGCGTTGTATCATGATGTCGAGAAACCAGCTACAAGGTCAGTGGATGAAACGGGACGCATCCGCTTCTTCGATCACGACGTCCAAGGCGCAGATGTCGCATCCAAACGCTGTCACGCCTTCAATCTCAGCAACGATGAGATCGAGCGCATTCAGACGATCATCAAAAATCACATGCGCTTCCATTTCTTCACCAGCCGACTGGAAGGTGACAAGCGGGAACCATCCCGCAAAGCCATCTATCGTTTCTTCAAAGATTCGGGGAAGGCAGGCATTGACCTTGTCCTGCTCGGTCTCGCTGACTTACGCGGCACATACGGACACACACTTACACAGGAACACTGGACCACCGCGCTTGACGTCGCTCGCATCCTGCTTGAGAATTATTTTGAGCGACCGGAAGAGACCATCTCCCCGCCGCGTCTATTAGATGGAAACGAATTGATGAAGGAACTCAACCTTGAGCCGGGACGAATTATCGGTCAATTGCTCGAAGCCATCCGTGAAGGACAGGCAACAGGAAAGATCAAAAGCCGTGAAGAAGCCCTGGAGTTTGCCCATACCTGGCTGGTTGAGAATCCACAGTAACTCGCTCTCTTCGCCGAGGACGGCGGCTCGAGCATCAAAACGAAGAGACTGGAGGCGCCATGAATATTGTTTACTTCGACCTTGAAACCCAAAAAATATTTGAAGAAGTCGGTGGACGCAATGCGTCGAAACTGCTTTTGGCTTGCGGCGTCACGTGGTCAACAGAGCGGAATGACTTTGCTGTGTATTGGGAAAAAGATGCAACGGCTTTGGTCGCCGAACTGAAATCCGCTGACAAGGTGATCGGCTTCAATATCATCAACTTCGATTATGAAGTTTTGAAACCTTACGCACCGAACGAGAACTTCCGCTCATTCCGTTCAACGGATATGTTGCAGGATATCTTCCGCACGTTGGGCTTTCGCATCAGTTTAGATTCCATTGCAAAGGCAACCTTGAAAGCAGAGAAGACAGCCGATGGATTACAATCCGTGGAGTGGTTCAAAAACGGCGAATTGGACAAAGTCGCTGAATACTGCAAAGCAGACGTGGACATCACACGCCGCGTTTATGAATTTGGGCGCGAGAATGGCTTTGTGCATTATTATTCCAAGCTGGGAAGTAAATTGAAGGTTGCGGTGAATTGGAAGTAGTGAGTAGCGTCATTGCTTCGGGCGATAGCCCTCGCAATGACGAGAGGAGAGAAAAACATGGAAAAGCTAAAAGTTAACGATATCGAAATTGCCTATGTTCATCGCGGCATAGGAAATGCTCTTGTGTTGTTGCATGGATACCCGCTCGATCACCACCTTTGGGATGAAATCCTGCCGCTTTTAGAAGAAGATTTTGATCTGATTGTTCCCGACCTGCGCGGTTTCGGTGAATCCACGATGACTGACGCGCCTATTACGATGGATGATTACGCATCAGACATTGCCCGTTTGCTCGATATGCTGGGTATTCAAAAAACTGCCATTGTGGGTCATTCCATGGGCGGGTATGTTGCTTTGGCATTTGCAAAGCTTTACCCCAAACGAGTGCGTGGACTTGGGCTGGTCTCTTCGCAGGTGCTGGCTGACCCGCCTGACCGCAAGGAAGGACGTTACAAGTCCGCTGCGGATGTGGAGCAGAACGGTATTGGCGGTGTGGTGGAAGCCATGACAACAAAATTCACTTCAGACCCGCGATTGCAAGCCTTTGCGCGTGCTTCCATGGAAGCACAAAAACCAGCCGCTTACATCGGTGCGCTCAAGGCAATGGCAGAACGAATGGATTCAACTTCCCTACTCCCCACTTTCACCTTTCCGGTTGTTCTCGTTCACGGAAATGCGGATGTTCTCATCCCTGTTGACCGCGCGCGTGAGGTGAAGGCGGCAATTCCCAATGCGTATCTGGAGGAGATTGACGGCGCAGGTCACATGCCGATGATGGAAGCGAAAGAGAAGACTGCCGAAGCATTGAAACACCTAATATAGAAGACAAAAAGTCCCAGCTTGAAGCGTGGGACTTTTTTGTTGAAACCGTGTCAATTACCAGCTAGGAGAGAAGCGGATTTTTATCCTATGAAGCGGTAAGAGGTTTATGGAATGAATCGCCTGCCGCAATACTCGCATTGAGGCTTCCAGTCACACGGCGGGTGAGGCGGTTGATATGCGCCACGAGGACGCGGCTTGGAGTGGGTTTGGTCAGATAATCGTCTGCACCTGCATCAAGAACACTCGCCACCATGGATGGATCGTTGAGGGCGGAAAGTACGATGATCGGGGTCTGGCTGAATTCACGCACTGTCTTGCAAACCTCCCAACCATCCATGTCAGGCATCATCAGGTCGAGGATTATCAGGCCATATTCGTTCTCGCGAATAAAACCCAGTCCTTCTGAACTGCTATTGGTAGCCGTCACATCAAAACCGTGGGACTTTAAAAGTACGGACAATAAATCTGTAACAGCTGTATCGTCGTCAATCACAATTATTTTTGTTGTCATAGTTACTTCCTAAGTAAGCATATTATCACCGATTTATCGAAATTTGTACTTTGCAGGCAATTAACAGCTTGATCGGAAACCACTTAAAATCACTGACAAATGGAAGGTGAAAACATCACTTTCATCATAAATTCTTTGTGGTAAACTTCACGTTTAGTGAATAACTCACCTTACAAACACGAGTAGTTCAGGGGAGCTCACAAGGAAAACAAAAGAAAAAAATTATAGACTTTGTGGTTTCCAGTTAAAGAGCGTAAGGTGGCTGAATAATTTTTACATGTCTTGGAGGACAAATGGCAACAAAAAAAGTAGCAAAAAAAGCTGTAAAGGCAAAAAGCAGCGCAAAGGTAAAACCTGCTAAGAAGACCGTACAAGGTAAGAAGTGGGTTTATCTGTTCAATGAAGTAAAAGCCGCTGAAAAATATGCAGGCGATTGGGAGGGTGTACGCTCCCTTTTAGGCGGTAAAGGTTCAGGTCTTGCGGATATGACGCGTGCAGACGTGCCCGTTCCACCCGGATTTACGATCACAACCGAAGCCTGCAATGAATTTCGCAAGAAAGGCAAATTCCCTGCCAAAATGTGGGATCAAGCGCTCAGTGCGATGAAGACCACTGAGAAACAGGCTGGCAAGACATTCGGCGACCCGAGTAATCCGCTGTTAGTCTCCTGCCGTTCCGGTGCGAAATTCTCCATGCCCGGTATGATGAACACCATCCTCAACATCGGTCTCAACGACGAAGTTGTGGAAGGCATGGTCAAGTCAACCGGCAATCCCCGCTTCGTATGGGATCTGTATCGCCGCCTGATCGAAATGTTCGGCACCACCGTCTTCGACCTTGACGATGAAGTCTTTGAGCACCCGATGGCTGACTATAAAGCCAGCAAGGGCTACAAAGTGGATACCGAGATGACCGGTGATGATTGGCAGGCGCTAGTCGCCATCTTCAAGGAAGTCTTCAAGAAAAATGTCGGCTTTGATTTTCCACAGGATGTTTATAAACAACTCGAACTCTCGACCAAAGCTGTGTTTAAATCATGGAGCGGCAAACGCGCCATTGATTACCGCCGCGCGACCGGCATCTCTGACGATCTCGGAACCGCTGTCAATATCGTGACGATGGTCTTCGGCAACACAGGCAATGACTCTGGTACAGGTGTGGCGTTTACCCGCGACCCATCCTCTGGTGAAAAATTGATGATGGGTGAATATCTCTTAAACGCCCAGGGTGAAGATGTGGTGGCAGGCATCCGTAATGCCGACCCGATCGAACACCTCAGCACCAGCATGCCCAAAGTCTACAAGCAGTTCATGGACATCACCAAGAAGCTTGAAAAGCACTACAAAGAAATGCAGGATGTCGAATTCACCATCGAACACGGCAAATTGTGGATGCTCCAAACTCGTAACGGAAAGCGCACCGCAAAATCCACAGTGAAGATCGCGGTGGACATGGCGAATGAAAAATTGATTACCAAGGAAGACGCTGTCCTACGCGTGACCCCTGAAGTCGTGGACGCATTATTGCACCCGCAATTTAATGAAACCGAGATGAAGGCAGCTGATGGCGAGGGCAGGTTCTTCGCCAAGGGCGTAAACGCCTCCCCCGGTGCGGCAGTTGGACAGGTCTATTTCGATGCGGACACTTCCGAGCGAATGGCAAAGGAAGAAAAGCAACAAACCATCATGGTGCGTCCGTTCACCAAGCCCGATGATGTTCACGGCATGATCTCTGCACAGGGCGTGCTCACCAGCGAAGGCGGTGCAACATCCCATGCCGCAGTCGTGGCTCGTCAGTTCGGTATCCCATGCGTAGTTGGCGCTTCTGCGATCAAGATCGATCTTGAACGACGCGTCATGACCGTTGGCGATGTTACCGTCAAAGAAGGCGAATGGATTTCCGTCGATGGAAACACCGGCAAGGTCTTCATTGGCAAGATCGCCACATCCGCTCCCACACTCGAAGAACAGACCGAGTTACTCACCCTGCTCAAATGGGCAGATGAGATTGCTGCACGCAAAGACATTCGCAAAGCCCCCAAGGGTTGGCCCACACGCGGTTTACAGGTTTGGGCAAATGCGGATTATCCCAAGGACGCACAACGCGCCCGCGCTTATGGCGCCGTTGGTATCGGTCTCTGCCGCACCGAGCACATGTTCTTTGAACCTGAGCGCCTGCCCATCGTTCAGAATATGATTCTCTCTGACACCAGCGAAGGACGCACTGCCGCCCTCGACAAGTTGCTGCCCTACCAGCGCAAAGACTTCGACGGTCTCTTCGAAGCGATGGACGGCTATCCCGTCATCATCCGCCTCATCGACCCGCCTCTGCATGAGTTCATGCCCGATGAAGAAAAACTTCTCGAGGAAGTCATCACGATGCGCGTGAAGGGCGAAACAGAAGGCTTGAAGGAAAAAGAAGACCTGCTTGTCGCGATCAAAGGACTGCACGAGTCTAACCCGATGATGGGTATGCGCGGCGTCCGATTGAGCATTTCCATGCCTGAGATCGTTGAGATGCAAGTGCGCGCCATCTTCGAAGCCGCGGCTGATTGTACGTTGCGCGGTATCGTGGTCAAGCCCGAAGTAATGATCCCGCTCACCGGCACAGTCAAGGAATTGGAATGGATCCAGCCAAGACTCGAGCGCATTGCTTCAGCGGTTATGGGTGAGAAGAAAGTCAAATTCGAATACAAATTCGGTACGATGGTTGAGATCCCACGCGCGGCAGTGACAGCAAAAGAAGTTGCCACACACGCGCAGTTCTTCTCCTTCGGCACCAACGACTTAACCCAGATGACCTTTGGTTACTCCCGTGACGATGCAGAACGCAACTTCCTTGTCACATACGTAACAGAAGGCATTTTGCCGAAGAATCCGTTCCAGACCCTAGACCGCGACGGCGTGGGCAAGCTCATGCAATGGGCGATCACCGAAGGACGCAAGACCCGCCCGAACCTTGAAGTGGGCATCTGCGGTGAACACGGCGGCGACCCCAACTCCATCGAATGGTGCCACCTGATCGGTAACAACTACGTTTCCTGCTCCCCGTTCCGCGTGCCGATCGCACGTCTCGCTGCGGCTCACGTCGCTTTGAAATACAGCGGAAAGAGCATCGCAGAAGATAAGTAACGGATATTGAAACGGACAAACGGATGGTTACGGATTTTGTAGCCACCTGAACAATGACGTAAAAAAGCGGACACACTTGAGTGTGTCCGCTTTTGATTCGGGGAGATAAAGTTTATTGAGCGAGATCAGTTATTGGCTATGAGTACATAAAAAACTCCCGCCGAAACAGCGGGAGACAATTCATCACTTCATTCCCATTTTCATTTATCTCAAACCACCTCGCCCAACGATCTGTCTCGAACTTGATCTTCTGATCGTAATATTCTTTGGACGACTCGGTCAACTCCACGGCGGGACCAGCCTCGGCAAGAAAATTCCCTTTGATCATCATCGCTTCGCCGTTACCCACTTCAAAGTAACAACCGCCTTCGCCAGAGAATTGTGCGGTGGGTTCCACTCCAGCGAATACATCTGCAATGCGTTCTGCGACAGTTTCACCCATCAACTCGGCGAACAAGCCTGCTTTGGGCAATGCCTTTTTATTCGCCAAAACAACGTGGGTTGTATCGCCGATGGCATACACACCTTCAAATGAAGTTTCACATGTGCGCGGGTTGATCTCCACCCAACCTGATTCGCCGGTCAATCCGCTTTCACGCACAACCGTGGATCGCTCTGTGCGGCGGGATACCCAACAGTAGGTCATATCCGATTCGCCGTTTCTCAAAAACAACTTCGCCCGCTTCCACTCTCAACGCCTTATGATGTCCATAAGTGCGAATGCCAACGTCATTCAGTCATTCCTTCCACCGAATCGCAACTCGCCTGACTCAGAGATCGGCAACGTCACAGGCTGTGGCGTGAACACCTCAATCGTCGCCTGCACGCCGCTCTTCTTGAATTTATCGTGGATCAACATCGCCATCTCAAGCGGCGCAGGCGGGCACTTATACGGTCCGCCAAAAATCCCGATCACCAGCCGCCCGCCTTTGAATTCGCTCAACGCCTTCTCCGCACGCGGAATATCGTTCGGGTCATACACGTTGTACGCGTGTTCCGCAAATCCCGGCACAGCAGTTTGGATTCAACTCCGCACCCAAAGCGACGACCAACGCGTCCGCCTGGATTCTTTCTCCGTCAACGACAGCCGACTTCTCCTGAGGGTTGATCGACTCAATCGTCGCCCGCCTCACATCGACCCCGATCCTGCTGAGGCTATCTATCGGCTTTTGCCCCGCCTCAAGCGTGGACTTCACCCGTCAGCGCCCAACTCTTGCGGAACCCAACCATGAAATACGGCTGGCGATCCACAAGGATGACTTCGACTTCATTTCCAAGTTTTTCTTTGAGACGATGAGCGGTTGCAATACCGCCAAATCCGCCACCGAGAATGAGTACACGTTTCATAAGTTTCCCTTTCATAAAAAAACCGGTGGTTGAGTAGGCGGTGCTTGTCCGCCGTATCGAAACCACCACGTAAGCAAAATTTCTTTGGTTAACGTGGTGGTTTCGATACGCCACTCGCTATCGCTCGTGGCTACTCAACCACCGAGTTGTTCTTAATACAACGGCAAGCTCGTATCTACTTCTTTTGCCCAGGCGTTGATGCCGCCTTTGAGGTTCTTCACTTTCTTGAAACCGGCGCTTGCCAGCAACTCCAACGCACGAGCGGAGCGTGTACCCGCTTTGCAGAAAACGACCATCTCATCGGCAGAATCCAATTCAGCGAGCCTGCCAGCCAATTGTCCAAGCGGGATGTTGATCGCGTTGGGCAAAGCAGAAATCTGCAACTCATGCGGTTCACGCACATCCAGCAATTTGAGATGATTGGTCTTTACGCGTTCAGCCAGTTCTGGTGCAGTAATATCGTATCCTGTGCCAGCAGAACCTTCTTCATGGTCGTGACCGGGAACTCCGCAGAATTCTTCGTAATCGATCAACTCTTTAATGTCAGCGTTCGGTCCACAGACACGGCAGTTGGGATTTTTCTTGAGTTTGACAAAGTCAAAAGTCATATCGAGTGCGTTGTATAACAACAACTTGCCAATGAGCGGCTCACCAATACCAAGCAAAACCTTCAACGCTTCCGTAGCTTGGATGGTACCAATCGTGCCAGGCAACACGCCCAACACACCACCCTCCGCGCACGAAGGGACGAGTCCCGGTGGAGGCGGTTCGGGGAAGAGACAGCGATAGCAGGGTCCCTCTTTGGCGTAAAACACGCTTACCTGCCCGTCAAAGCGGTAGATGGAGGCATACACATTCGGTTTGCCGAGAAACACCGCCACGTCATTAGTGAGATAACGCGTCGGGAAGTTATCGGTTCCGTCGAGGATCATGTCATAGTCACGCGCGATGCGAAGCGCATTTTCGGAGGTATACGGCTCGTTATAAGTGTCAACTTGAATATCGGGATTCAAATCCAGCAGTTTCGCTTTTGCGCTATCCACTTTGAGTTTACCAACCGTGGATGTTCCATGAATGACCTGACGCTGGAGATTTGACGAATCAACAACATCGTAATCCACAAGCCCGATGCGACCAATGCCCGCCGCGGCAAGATAGAGCGCAACCGGCGAACCAAGTCCGCCAGTACCAACGATGAGAACGGATGAACCTTTAAGTTTGCGCTGACCTTCGAGTCCCACTTCGGGAATCAGAAGGTGACGCGAATAACGCAGAATTTCGTCACGAGAAAGTTCTGGAAGAGACATGTTAACCTCCCGCAATAGACGGGATCAACACCAGCTTATCGTTTTCACTGATCGGTGTGTCCACACCTTGCAGGTCTTTGATGTTATTCTCGCCAATGAACAGATTGACAAAAGGACGCAGTTCGCCGCCTTCGTTGAAGAGGTGCGGCTTGATCGTGGGATATTGCGCCGTCAGGTCAGTGAGCGCTTCGGAAATGTTGGCACCGGCGACCGTGATGTTGCTCTGTCCGTTGGTGTACGCACGCAACGGGGTTGGGATTCGTAAAACAGGCATGTAGTGTGGTTCTCCATTATTTAGTAGTTTTGGTGTTTGAGCGCAAGCAGTCAAAACACCAGTAAGCATGAAACTTTTTGTTTATTTTTAACCACGCTGGTTTCGATGCGCCCCGACGAGCATGGGATTACTCAACCAGCAGAGTATTTATATCTCAAAGTCTGACAAAGTTTGCAACTGTTCCATCAACTTTTCAACACGGGTCACGCCGTTATTGACATAACGCGCCTCCCCGCGGGCGTCAAGCATAAACGTGGTCGGGACGCTCATCACGCCCCACTGCTTCGCCAAGTCTGGACGCTGTGTAGCATCTATTTCAATCACTTGTACACTATCGCCCGTCAATGACAGAAGTTTGCTCAAAGCGGGACGTTGAACCGTCTTACACGGCGCACAATCAGGCGTTGTGAAGTAGACGATCATCGGTTTATTCGGAACTGCGCCTACCAGCGCAAGCGCCTGATTTTTTGCCCGTCCCAACAAACGTTGGTTGAACAGCCAATAAGCAAACAAACTTACGGCAATGATGGCGACGGTCAACATAAAGCGCAACAGAATATCAGTGCTCATACTTTCACATCCGCTTTCGGCTTCATACCGGGGAATGTTCCCTCAGGGGCTTGTTTGCCAAAGCCAGGCACGTTCAAACGAGCCAGCCAGTAATACATGGCACAACCTACACAGAAGCCACCAAAGGCATTCAGTGAAGCGAGGGCTACAACAAGCCATACCAGCGCCCAACCAAGAACGGTTGAGCCGAGGAACAGCGCAACCGATCCCGCCGTCATGAACACAAATCCAAGTGTCTGTGCAAAGCGATGCGGTTCAGGATTGTCGTCCAGCACATCGGGCTTCATCCAGCCCTGCGGCTTGAGAACGGACTTGTATATAAACCCAAAGCCCGGAACTTTGAATGCAGAGCCAAGTCCCATCATCAGGGCAACAAACGCCGCGAGAATAGGCAGGTTCAAAATGAACGCCAGAATGTTGAGTGCGATAATAAACAATTGATTTGCCTTGAGAGCAGAGTGATCCACTTTTTGTAAGGTTTGTGATGTCATAATAATTTCCTGTTTTATATTTTTATCCAACTCGGTGGTTCGATAGCCGCGGCGTACTCGAAACCACCGACATATTTATGCGATCTTTATTTCTTCTTCATCGTACTTCGAGCGATCTTCCACCAACCGCCACGAGCGATGACTGACAACTTTTCCTTCATCCACGCGTGAGATGATATAGGAGAAGAAAGGCTGTGCCCATTCACGGTCATATTCGGAGGGGACATTGGGGCAGTCTGGATGTGAATGGAAGACACCGATCAGACTCAGCCCGAGGCTGTCCGCTTTTAATTCGGCTTTGAGATACTCTTCGGGCGTGATCAAAAAACGATTATGCCGCGCTTCGTCTTCACGCGCGTTCGGCAGAGCCAAAATCTCTTTGACTTCGCCTTCGTCACCGATCAAGAACCCAGCGCCCTCCTCAGGATACGCTTCCTTAATATGAGAATTGATCTTTTCAATTAATTCATTCGATACAGCCAGCATTTACTTAGCCTCCCACAGGGATTTGTCACTCAAATATTTATAACCAGCATCCGGGAACAGTGTGACAACCACACCTTCCCCAAGCTGACTGGCTACGCGTAAAGCCGCAACCGCCGCCGCGCCGGATGAAATTCCCACAAACAGACCTTCTTCACGAGCCAGTCGCAAGACCATTTCGTGAGCGTCTTCCGTTTTTACTCCGAGGGTTTCATCAGCAAATGACTCATCATAAATTCCCGGCTTGATGGCAGTCGGCATATGCTTGAGTCCTTCAAGTCCATGAAACGATTCGTCGGGTTGAAAAGCAATGATCTTTACATTTGGTAATTGGTCACGCAGGTAACGCCCCGTTCCCATCAAGGTACCAGAGGTGCCGAGACCTGCAACAAAATGTGTGATGTTGCTGTTCGTCTGTGCAAGGATTTCAGGTCCCGTCGATTGATAATGCGCCTGCCAGTTGGCAGGATTGTTATATTGATTCGAGTACCAATACAAGTCCGGCTTTTCTGCCGCAAGTTTGCGAGCTTCAAGAATTGCACCATCCGAGCCTTCGGTGGGGTCGGTCAGAATCAATTCGGCACCCAAGGCACGGAGGATTGTCATGCGTTCGGGGCTGGCGTTGGCAGGGATGGTGATCGTGACCGGGATTCCCAATGTTGCGCCAAATGTAGCATAAGAGATGCCCATATTGCCTGAGGTTGAGTTGAGCAGGCGTTTGCCGTTTCCGAGGTCGCCATTTGCAAGCGCGGTGCGGATAATGTTCAGCGCAGGTCTGTCCTTGACGGAGCCGCCCGGGTTGAACCATTCAGCTTTGGCAAAGACTTGTACAAGCGGAGACAGGCTCGAGGTCACGCGGCGAAGCGGGAGAAGAGGCGTGTTTCCAACGTGAGCCGCAAGTCCATCCAAGGGGATGGTATTTGTTTGAGTTAATCGGTAGTCTAGTAATGTCATGGTAGCCTTATTAAATAAATAGCAGTCAGCGGGTAAACAAAAAGACGGCGAACAAACGCCACACACGGTGCAAAATTTGCACGCGGGGGTCGTCCAACCGTCTGATTTCCGTTGACTGCGGAGGGGATATCTCAGGCGGTGGCTACGAGCCCCGCCGTATACACAAGCAATAGTTAGTATTCATGGTTATGTTCATAAGATGACGGGTATTTTACTGTTCTTACCCAAATTGTCAAGGATAATATGTCTGACGTATTTAACCACCCGCCGCCGCCATGAGAATGCGGACAACATCCTTCTCCCCCACTGGGGTTTTATTGCCGTTTAAATCTTTTACGTTCACATCGTTGACAAACAAATTAACATGCCTGCGTAATTTCCCATTCCCGTCAAATACATGGAATTTGAGGGCAGGATATTTTTCGACTGCATTCTGTACGGCTTCCAACGCGGTAGCGCCAGAAACTTGGAAGTGAGTTTGTTTATCGGTGTAATAGCTGATGACACTTGAAACGCGGATGGTGGGCATAAGATTATTGTACCCGCAGAAAGAAACGTAGACATGAAAACAGGTACACAAGTCTTCCAACCTGTGTACCTGCCTACTCCTGTTATGCCCAACTCTGTACCTGCCTACTTTGCACCTATCTATGTACCTACTCTTTATTCTTCCTTGCCTTCAACTTCCTTCTTATGTGCTTCGATGATCTGAGCGGCAATATGTGTCGGCACAACATCGTAGTGATCGAACTCCATCGCGAAATAGCCGCGTCCACCCGTGATCGAGCGGAGCTGGGTGGTATAGCGTGTCATCTCAGACATGGGCACGTGCGCCACAATGACGGTATTACCGCGCTCAGAGTCTGTGCCCTGCACACGTCCACGGCGGGTATTAAGATCGCTCATCACATCGCCCATGTTCGCATCAGGGATGGTCACACGCACATTCATGATCGGCTCGAACAATACCGGACCCGCTTCCTGTACGGCTATTTTGAAGGCTTCGCGTCCCGCAATTTCAAACGCGACCGGCTTGGAGTTCGACTTCGTGCTCCTTGCCATCATAGACAATGACTTTTACGTTGCTCATCGGATAACCAGCAAACGCGCCGCGTTCCATTGTCGCTTTGATACCTTTTTCAATCGGCGGTAAATAGGATTTGGAAAGATTCATACCCACGAGTTCATCGGTGAATTCAAAATCACCTTCGTGATATGGCTCAATGCGGAGATGTACTTCACCAAACTGACCTGCACCACCGGATTGCTTTTTGTGACGGTATTGCCCGGAAGCCTTCCGAGTAATACCTTCGCGGTATGGAATTTTCGGTTCGTGAGAATCCAACCCAACCTGGAACTTGGTCTGCGCGCGATGGATGGCGACATCAATATGCTGGTCACCCATGCCCTGCAAAACCGTCTCACGTGTAATGTGGTCGTTATACCAAGTGAGGGTCATATCCTCTTCACACAGCTTGGTCAACGTTACCGAGATTTTTGCTGCATCCGCCTGGGTCTTGGGGGTAATTGCCACACGGTACAATGCCGCAGGGAATTTCGGCGGTGTAAAAGTAAGCGGATGTCCCTTGTCAGAGAATGTGTCGCCTGTTGCAGTGACGTTCAACTTGGAAACTGATGCAATATCGCCCGCATGGACAACCTTTGTAGCGATCTGTTCCTTGCCGCGCTGGAAATGCAATCCAGACATGCGTTCATCTGCCTCTTTATTTTGATTCCATACATGCGTATCGGCTTGGACAGTCCCAGATAATACGCGGAAATAAGACACTCGACCAACAAATGGGTCAGCTGTCGTTTTCCATATGTACGCAGCCAATGGACCTGAATCGGAGGGCGTCAATTCTTCATCCCCGCCTTGACCTTGCGCCACGCGTTTAGGTCCATCCAATGGTGACGGAATGAGATCAATGATGTCATTGAGCAGGGCAATGATGCCGATCTCGCGTGCACCTGCCGCACAGAACACCGGCACGAATTCTCCAGCGTAGACAACGTCCTCTAGTCCACGAACCATCTCTGCGTCCGTGAGAGAACCGTTCTCAAGATATTTCTCCATCAACTCGTCTTCGCCCTCTGCGGCATCCTCCACCATCGCAAAATGCGCTGCTTCCGCCTCTTCCTTGTATTCAGGGGGGATCTCCGTAACCGTATTGCCATCGCCCATATACGCTTTCATGCCGATGACATCCACCACACCCTTGAAATCCTGCTTCTCGCCAATTGGGATATGAACCATTACGACGCGCTTGCCATGTGCCGCTACAAACTCTTCGATGTCGGCAAATGTTTTTTTAAAGTCGGCATTTTCACGATCCATCTTGTTGATCACGAAAAAGCGCGGCAGATTGAACTCGTCCGCGTAGCGCCATGCAAGCTCAGTCCCCACCTCAATGCCCGAAACCGCGTCTACTAAAATGACCGCACCATCAGCCACACTCAAAGCAGAGATCGTCTCGCCTACAAAATCGGTGTAACCCGGCGCGTCAATAATGTTTATTTTATGATCGCGATGCTCTATGGGAATAACACTGGAATAAATGGAAATTTTTCGACGATTTTCTTCATCGTCATAATCTGAAACTGACGTCCCGTCCTCAACCTTTCCAAGACGTGTGGTAGCCCCCGTCGCGTGCAGAAATGCCTCCGCCAACATTGTTTTACCCGCGCCTCCGTGCGAGACCAGCGCAACGTTGCGAAGAAACTCGGTGGTATACTCTTTCATTAGAAGACCCTTCCTATTCAGTTGGGATATAAAACAAGTTGCGTGATTGTAAAAGAACTCAATTGAATTGTCAAAGTGACAACCATCGCCTTTTGGAAGTGACATTTTAAAAAACCGACCATCCACGTGCAAAATCTATTCCGCCGCCTACTCTTTCAATATTGGTATTTTGGTCAACCACCATGGGATACGGGCATCAGTCCACCTGAACTGCTCGAATTCATCCAAAACAACAAACCCGGTCGCGCCATTGATATTGGCTGCGGCACAGGCACTAACGTGATCACATTGGCAAAAGCCGGATGGCAGGTCACAGGTGTGGACTTTGCCCCGCGCGCCATAAAAATAGCAAAGCAAAAGATCAAGGCACAGGGCATCCAGGCAGAACTTTCCGTCAACGACGCCACAAAGCTACAGGGGATCAACGGCAGTTATGACCTTGCACTCGATATTGGTTGCTTCCACAGTTTTCCTGAAGACGGACAAGCAAAATATCTTGCTCAACTGGATCGAATCCTCGCCTCAAGTGGATTCTGGCTCATGTACGGATTCCTCAACCCAGGCACGCTTCCTGCCAACCCCGGGCTTACCGAGGCAGATATAAGCCTAATCTCATCCCAACTCACCCTCATTTCACGCCGCGATAGTCCCGACAATCGTGGGAAACCGTCAGCGTGGTTTTTATTTCAAAAACAAGTATGAAAACAGAAATCCGCATCTTCAAAGATTTAGAAAGCTTAAGCCGCGACGCGGCAACTCTTTTCGCTGAGCAGGCAGCTCAATCCATCACTGAACGTGGTCGCTTCCTCGTTGCGCTCAATGGCGGCAGTACACCCAACCGTCTCTTTCAACTGCTGGCAACCGAGTACAAAGACAAAGTGGATTGGAACCAAGTCCACGTGTTTTGGGGTGACGAACGATGCGTCCCACCGGACGACCCCGAAAGCAGTTATGGACAGGCACGGGATTTGTTCCTGAGTCACGTTCCCATACCGGACTTAAACATCCACCGCGTCAACGGCGACCTCGAGCCTGCCGCGGCTTCGAAAGAATATTCCCTTACCTTGAGTCGATTCGCCTCCCCTCCGCTCGAGTTTCCGCGTTTCGACCTTGTATTTCTCGGCATGGGCGAAGACGGGCACACAGCGTCCCTATTCCCCGGCTCGCCCGTGGACGTGACAGAGCCCACGCTTCCCTGTCACTGCACACTACCAGGATCGTCCCGCAAATCGTGTCACATTGACACAACTCGTCTTCAATCAGGCACATGTCGTCGCCTTTATGGCAACCGGAGAAAAGAAAGCCGAAACTTTGGCAGAAGTACTGAGCGATAGATACAATCCCAAGCTGTATCCTGCCCAACGCATCGAACCTAAAGAAGGAAAATTGCTTTGGCTCATAGATGAAAACGCAGCCGCCAAACTGCCGCGGGAATTGAAAACAAAGTATTGTGAAGGATAGTCAAATACGTCATTACGAGAGCAGATAGTTTCCCACGCAATGACATAAATTTCTAAAGGATGATATATGAACAACGGTTTACCAGTCTCCATTATTATTTTCGGCGCGTCAGGCGACCTCACACAACGTAAACTTGTGCCATCGCTTTTCAACTTATACCGCAAGGGACGTATGCCAAAGCAATTCCGTATTGTCGGTTTTGGCGGCACAGCATTTTCAGACGATCAATTTCGGACGCATCTCACGGAGGGAATGAAGAAATTCGCATCCTTCGAGTTTAAAGAGAAAGAATGGGAAGCATTTGCGGCTAACCTCGTTTACCTACAAGGTCATTACACCAATATTGATGATTTCAAAAAACTTGGGGATTTCCTGAAAGATTGGGAAGTTAATTCAGGCAACCGCATCTATTACATGGCAACACCGCCTGGCGTCTTTCCAAACATTATCGACCTGCTTGGCGCCACCGGTCAATTGACCGAAGATAACAACTGGCGGCGCGTGGTTATCGAAAAACCCTTTGGCACAGACCTTGCCTCTGCCCGTAATTTGAACGATCAGATCCATAAAACGTTGAATGAAAACCAAATCTACCGCATAGATCATTATCTCGGCAAGGAAACTGTACAAAACATCCTCGTCACGCGTTTCGCCAATACGATCTTCGAACCTTTATGGAATCGGAACTTCATTGACCATGTTGAGATTACGGTCGCCGAGGAGGTTGGCGTGGAACATCGCGCCCGGTTCTACGATGGCATCGGTGTACTGCGGGATATGTTCCAAAATCACTTGTTACAACTTACAACACTGGTGGCAATGGAACCACCTGCATCCTTTGAAGCGACTGCTCTTCGCAACGAAAAGGTTAAAGTGTTAAGCTCCATTCGTCCAATGAAAGAAGAAGAAGTTGTACTCAAACACCGTCCGAGCACAATATGAAGAATATCGAGCGGAGGAAGGTGTAAAAGAGGAATCCACAACCCCCACCTACGCGGCGATCCGCTTACATATCGACAACTGGCGCTGGCAGGGTGTGCCCTTCTATTTGAGATCAGGCAAACGACTTAAGGAAAAGCTTTCGCAGATCACCATTGAATTCAAGGAACCTCCGCATATGCTTTTCCCAGCAAAAGAAGGAAGTTTAACTCCCAACATGCTCGTCCTTTATCTCCAACCCGATGAAGGTGTCCACTGGCGTTTTGAAGCCAAAGTGCCGGATACCGTATCGGAGATGCGATCTGTGGATATGGAATTCCACTACGCAGACTCCTTCGGAGCGACAGCTCTCCCTGAAGCCTACGAACGTCTCCTGCTGGATACGATCACTGGTGACGCATCCCTCTTCACCCGTGCAGATGAAGTTGAAACCGCGTGGGGACTGATTGACCCGATCATCGAAGCTTGGAACGCACAAAAACAACCCCTCGCATTTTATAAGTCTGGTTCGCGGGGACCCACAGAAGCGGACGAGTTGCTCGCCAAAGACGGTGGACGTAAATGGTCCACGTGGGATGGACGGAAAGAATAAAAATTCAGCCCGGACTCGTTATAGCGAAGTCCGGGCTGAAAGTTATTTAATACCTTACATAATGTCGTTCTGAGCGAAGCGAAGAATCCCTACGATTTTCTCAGAGACCCTTCGCTCCGCTCAGGGAATCACAATTGAGGATATAAGTGCGTAAGGTGAGTTATTTAAGAAGTTGAGTGATATTACTGTCCAACAGTAATCAGGTCTTTAATGCGGTCATAGGTAACGGGTCCAATACCAGAAACGTTGATAACATCTTCCGTAGTAATAAATGGACCGTTCTGTTCGCGATAATCGATAATCTTCTGGGCGCTTGTCGGTCCAATTCCTGGAAGCGTCTCAAGCTCAGCTTGTGAAGCCGTATTTATATCGATCAATTCAGCGCTTGCAGGCAACTCCGTCATGGCAGGCGCTTCAATAATTACCGGGGAGGCGCCTTCCATATAAGGAATATCCAGTTGTTCACCATCGTCCAATATTCGCGCTAAATTAATGTCTGTTTTTTCAGCATCTGCCAAAAAGCCGCCTGCGGCAGATATGATATCCTGCACACGGGCTCCTTGATGAAGCGCATACACACCCGGTCGCGGCACTGCCCCTGTAATATAAACAACAATGGGTTTATCCGTGGGAACGGGACGAAGCGTAATCGCCTCCCCGCTGGGGTTGCGGGCAACCACCCAAACCAAAGCCGCGACGAACAAACCAAACAAAATTCCCGAAGCCATATAGAGGACTGATTTAATTGTTTGCATTGATATTATTTTACTGCAACTTCATGATCAGCAATCGTTCTTCCCTCTTGGCAAGGGTTGTCATCAATCCCACCAATTTGCTCATCCGCTGAAAATAGCGTGGCATCTCTTCGTAGGGAATCCTGTGAAAACCAAATTTTTCATACAACGGACCGTTCGAAGATTCACACATCAAATACAAAGGACGCGGATTGTCCCTCAAAAGGTATTCGATGATGGCTCGCGCAATGCCTTTTCCGCGATGTTCGGGGAAAACAGCAATCGAAGCCAACTCAAGGATTTCCGCTCCGTGCGGCTTGACTTGACCAATTCCCAGCACCTGATCCTGATCATTCACTGCGACGATAAAACGCTTCCAATCCAAACCCATCGGGTTGATCCCAGTTAAATTGATTAAGTCCTTAATGACGCGGGATTCTGATTCCCGCGCGGGACGAAGGCTAAAGTTTGACATAAACTCTTATAATCCAGTCTCTATCTAGATCATCCCAGCCGCGACAACGATGATAAACGTAGCGATGAACCAGTAAATCAAAAAGGGCCAGACAAATGATTTTGTTCTGTACGCCACCCAGCCAAACGCGAAACCGCCGAAGATGGTCGAAAGCGTCTCCACTTCAGGCTTGCCATTGTGCATGAGGGCAAATGGAACAGCTTGCAACCACAAGGATTCTGGTCCAAATTTACGGGCATAACCGAACAATATCCAACCGCGGAAGAGGAACTCCCAGCCAATCAAGTCAAGAAAGGTTGTCCACGGTAAGCCCTTTCGTATATGGCTTGTAATAATCGTGCATGGACGCATCGCCACTACCGAGATACCAAATAATAGGAGCCATGATCAAAATTCCAATAAGCGTTATCGTTAATCCTGCTTTCCAATCGCCAAGGGAGAAGCCATATTCCCTGGGATTTTCCCGAAAGAGGAACACAATAACAACCAGCGGAATAACCAAATAAAGAATTACCCTATCCCAATATTTATATGCCGTAAAACTGTGATAGTAATCCATCATCAACAGGAGCGTGGACACGATCGTGATGGTAACGATCTTCCAATCAAATTTAAGTTTTTCACCGAGGAGAAATTTCATAGGTATCAAAGTGTCCAGTAGTTAGTATGGAAAGTGGGATTGATTTCCGTTCGGTCCCAGTAATTGCAGTATTTTATCAGCGTCGCGGTGCAGTTCAAATCCCCAATTCACAGATAGAAGCAGAGCTGCGCAAATGGCAAAGATCACCACGTACTTACCCGCTGTTGATTCGTACCAATGAACACGAAGAGGAGCCAGTCCATTGAGCCAAACTTGCGAGGCAAGAATGGCAATATAAGGCACCAACGCAAGGTGGAAGCGATCTTCCGAGAGAATGAACACATGCGGCGCAATATATCCGATCAATAAAAGAACAAGCAAGATATGTTCAGGCTTCCAATACAAGAACGAAAGTCCCAGGGCGGCAAAGGTGGAAATAAATATAAAAGGCAAAAGCAAAATCGCAGAGATCGTCAGAAGAAGCGGATAGGGAATATATCCAAGAAGATCATTCCCGTAAAAATACATCAGAACACGTTTTTCAAGCCCAAAGAAAAAACCGAGGCGGTTGACAGCAAGCGGAATAAATCGTTCAGGCTGTGCTTTGATGAATTCAATCGCTTTTTGTGTGCCAACTTTGTCACGCTGAGCATCATCGAGAATGGTCAACAGATCAAGGGAAGGACCGAAGACAAACGAACCATTCCCCTGCGGATGATAGCCGAGATACAGGTTGTAGCCCATCGATGTTTCAATACCTGTCAGTTTGTGATGAAGCAATGAATTACGAACGATCCACGGCGCAATTGTCAGGCTAAAGGCAACAGCCAGGAGAATTGCTCCTCGTTTCTGCTTGAGGGAAAACCATACCCAAAGAATTGCCAAACCTGCAAAGGGAAGAATGACGGAACGTGTGAGGGCGGTAAGACCGAGAAAAAGCCCGGAGAGGATAAAGTTTTTTGTGGTTGGCTTCTCAATCGTGGAAAGAAGAAAGAGAAAAGATGCAAGGAGCAGAACAAAAAATGGATTCTCCGTTCCCAAGCCGAGCGGATAAACCAAAAGCATGGGATACGCGGCAACGATCCATGCAGAAAGGCGAGCGACTTGTTCCCTTCTAACTCTCAACCTTTCCCCTTCCTGAAGAACTGGGAACAATCGTTTCGCTACCCAATAAGTCAGCGGAGCAAGTGGTGCGCCCAGAAAAAAAGCTTGCGCCAAACGAGCAGCGAAGAAACGGGAGAAACCCGTCCCGCTGAAGAAATAAACGATTGCAAGAAAAGCTGGATACAACGGCGCACGGAACGAAGTGGGAATGCCAAGGATGGGATCATAGTCCTTAACGCTGGTCAGGTCGAAATCCACGAAAGAGGCGAGTCGGTTTAAGTCCGTTTGTGCATACCAACGGAATCCATGTCCCCCCGCGAGACTGCGCGCCAGCATGTCATATTGGAACATGTCATCAAGACCGATACCCAGTCCACGCGCGAGGAAAATGGGAATCAGACGAAGAATAAGTGCGACAAGGAAAATTCGGAATGTGAAGGATTTAAACATAAAACGGATTGCACAATTTTACCGTGCAATCCGTTTTTCAAGCTACAAGCGCAGTTATGCAATAATGGGCGACTTTGCTTTGAGCGCCTCGATACGCCTTGCGAGATACGGCATGAAATAGCCGTCATATTTCTCCCATAGTTCGGTACGCATCCAATCGGTACCTTTGACACTGCCGCGGCAATTCTCGCTACCACAATAGCATTTGAATTCATCGTAGTTCGAGCCGTCACACATGGCGTAATCAAAATTTAGTTCTTCACCCGCATGGATGTCACGCATGGCTACCAAACCGATCTGACCTGTAAAGCCGAGATTGGGCTCACAGGAATGATTGAAGCAATCGGTGGGTTCCAAAGGCTCAGGAGCTTCGAGATACAAACCTTCCTCGATCTGGAGGATGCGCTGCGTGAAGTGCAGCATGGTGGAGTCTAATTCGCTCTCAGCCACAATGCGCCCTCCCCACAGACATATCAACTCGCCTTTCCTGATTGGCTCGCGGGCAAATACGCCGCATCCGCCTTTCTCTTCAAACACGCCCGAATCACATTTCGGGTTTAGGTGGGAAATAAACTGACCAGTCATTCTTTCCTTTCTTTTTGGTCCACAGGACTGCTTCGCCTGTGAAGGCATTTCGCCCAGAATAATCTTTGGCACATTCGCCAAAGTACAACACTTTGATTTTCCACAGAATCAAAAACAGCCAAAACAACAGCTCTTAACCACTGTGTTGACTGCATAACGTTAAGCAGTCCCGCCGCCTCACCAAGTCTCAGTTGGAGGGCGGCGGAAGCCAGATTTCATTCGTGGCGTAATTTAGATAAAGGGCACAAGGATATCTTCATTCACTCGTGCGAGTTGTTAGAATATTGAACTCTCCTTTTTAGAATAGTCAGGATTGTATCGCGTTAAGTTGTGATGTCAATCTTTTGAGAGGATGACTTTTTGGATGGAAACCCCGCTTCGCACTTAGCTGGTAGTTGCATCAGCTTCTATAAACATCTTCTCCCCTTATCCGGATTCTGAAGTCGATCAACTTGCTGGTCTGCCAAGCCATTTCACAACCAATCTTCCCACAAGCGGATAACGATAATCGTCACCTTTGAGCACGCGGTAACCAGCCCACTGCCCCAGAATGTGCAACAAAGGCACAATCAAGATAATAAGGAATGTAATCAACATGGAGATCGCAAAAACGACCAGTCCAATTCCCATGGATAAATTCATTTCAGTATTCCTTTCAAAGCCCACCGTAACCAGGAAAACTATAAATCCAGCTAGATAAACAAAACCCGATCCAAAATACAAGAGTAAGGTCCCGCCCTGATAAACCAACGTCTGTACGGATTGAAACTTCAGGAAGTGACTGCGCTTGCCTTGTAGTATCCATGCCATAAGCGGAATTAACATTCCCCAAAGAAGGACAATCACACTGAAATGTCCCGTCGCCGCAACCCAGCGATCTTCATGATCTTCGATCAACCAGGCTTGTTCCTCAGACTCTTGCGCGGATTCATATCCTAAATAATTCGCTAATCGCCTTCCCATCAGCGGATAACGAAAGTCTTTCCCAAGAAAACAGGCGATCCCTGCAACCATCGGCAACAAAAGATAAAGACCCATCAATCCAAACATAAGAACAAAGAGAACGGTCATCCATAAATTCAAAGCCAAGTCCATGTTTTCTGCATTCTGAACATTAAGTGCCATAACGACTACGACAAGGATAGCCATAAGCAGGCTGAATAAAATCCAAACGGTATATCCCAATGACTGATATCCCAACGCCTGCAAACACTGGAACGATGCGTAATTCGATTTTCGTCTTTGCTCCGACCAGCCTATAACCGGTAAAAGTACCCCCATGCCAAAAGCAAGGGCTGAGAGGTGAGACAAACCCGCCCAAACTCGTTCCTCGGTCGATGGAATATTTTTCATGGCATCCTTATTTTTCCATATTGAATGTCCGTATTTTATCAGACGAGATATAGTGAAGGTATAATTTCTACAGATCAAGCACCGGAGGAACCATGCCCGAACTTGCGCTTTTCCCCTTAAGTGAAGAACATAAAATGATACGCGATGCCGCGCACGATTTCGCCCAAAAAGAGATCGCTCCCATTGCGGCAGAATTCGATGAAAGTGGCGAGTTCCCAATGGCAACCATCAAGAAGATGGGTGAAATGGGATTTATGGGCATTGAGATGCCGGAGGAATATGGCGGCGCAGGCATGGACACGCTCGCCTATGTACTGGCTCTTGAAGAAATCAGCAAAGCGGATGCTTCGCACGGCGTTATCATGTCCGTAAATAACTCGTTGTATTGTCACGGTATTTTGAAGTTCGGGACAGAAGAACAAAAGAAGAAATTCATTACACCCATCGCATCAGGGAAAGCCATTGGAGCGTATTCACTTACTGAACCACAATCCGGCTCAGACGCAGGGACAATGAAGTCACGTGCTACGCGCGATGGAGACCACTATGTCTTAAACGGACGCAAATCTTGGGTCACAAGCGGACCTGTCGCCAATTATTTTGTTGTCTTTATGATGACTGATCCTGATAAAAAGCAAAAAGGTGTCAGCGCGTTTTTGGTGGAAGGCAATACAAAAGGTCTTACACGCGGCAAGAAGGAACCCAAACTCGGTATCCGCGCTTCGGCAACGAGTGAGTTGATCTTTGAAGATTGCCGCGTCCCTGCGGAAAATCTTTTAGGCAAAGAAGGTGAAGGCTTCAAGATTGCAATGACCGTACTGGATGCGGGTCGTATTGGGATTGCGACACAGGCACTTGGGATCGCGGAAGCGGCTTACGAAGCGGCGCGCCAGTATTCGGTCGAGAGAGAGGCGTTTGGTCAACCGATTGGAAGTTTTCAAGGGACGGGATTCAAAATCGCAGATATGAAGACGCGCATCGAAGCATCCCGTTTATTGATCTATAACGCAGCGCTCGCAAAAACAAAATCCAAAGAGACGGGCGAACGATATTCACTGGAAGCGTCCATGGCAAAATTGTTTGCGAGCGAGACCGCCATGTATGTGACACACCAAGCTGTGCAAATTCACGGAGGCATGGGCTATAGCAAGGAACTGCCCGTTGAACGATATTTCCGCGATGCGAAGATCACAGAAATTTATGAGGGCACAAGCGAGATCCAACGTCTGGTGATTTCAAGAAGTGAATTGGGACTGAAATAATACGATACCCATCCGCGATCTTTTCGCGGGCAACGCTAAGTCCGGTCGCGGCATCCGCGCCATAAAATTTCGCTTCATCAGTTACAATCGTGTCCATGAAACGTCTCCCCTGGTTCGAAATATTATTAACCATCGCAATCATGTCCATCAGTTTATATGCGGCTCTTTCAGACGCCCAAAATCTATCGTTGCGCTGGTTCACGCGTGACGATGCCTACTATTACTTCAAGGTCGCACAGAACATCAGTGAAGGGCATGGAAGTACCTTCGACGGCATCAACCTGACCAACGGTTATCATCCGCTTTGGATGCTGGTCTGTGTTCCCGTTTTCGCTCTCGCCCGCTTCGACTTGGTCCTGCCATTACGCGTCCTTTTGATGGTCATGGGCGCGCTTTCAGCCGGGACAGCTATTTTGTTATATCGTTTGGTCGGAAAGATTTTCACGCCAGCCATCGGAGCTGTCGCCGCGTTCTATTGGGTGTTCAGCTCAGACCTATTGAGGCGCGTCTATCAACAAGGAGTGGAAACGGGCATCGCTATTTTTACCATGACACTGCTGATCTATAAACTATTTGAATTCGAAAGATCATGGCGAAGCAAGGGTACGAGCAACAAACAGCTAGCCATGCTGGGGTTGATTGCCGCGCTGGCAATATTCAGCAGGCTGGACCTGGTCTTCTTTGCGATCGTGGCAGGGGTCTGGGTAGTATTCAGAAAAAATCCATTACGGTATCTCCTCCCTCTTGATGTCATTTCGGTTTTTTTCTCCGTGCTCCTGGCAATTCTGATGCGCATCCCATTTGGAGAATATTATCGATTTTCTGAAGTCGCGGTATTGACCATTGCGCTAAGCCTGGTTATCAACATCCCAACCGCATATGCCATCGGCTTATATCAACGATCCATCCTACACAACAGAGCAAAACTTCTAGTACGCATCGCGCTTTGTACAGGCATTGGATCGATCATCGTTGGGTTGATTATGATTGTCCTCACAAGAGTGTTGTCGCTTGAAGGTTTCCCGCGGACGGTGATCTTGTGGAACGCGCTGATCGCGTTTCTTCTCTTTGGAACAAGCCGGCTGATCGCGGTTGGATTGGGATCAAATACTCCAGCATCCAACGAGGACGACTCTCCCATCAATGAACTCAAAACAAACTGGAAAACATGGCTCAATGATGGACTTGCCTATTACGGTGTTGCCATGGGTCTGCTGGGTGTGTATATGCTTTGGAGCAAAGCCGCCTTTGGCACGTTCTCTCCAGTCAGCGGACAGATCAAACGCTGGTGGGGTTCCCTCTCTGGCCATGTCTACGGCGGTCCGGCAGACAACCCGCTTGCGTTTTTTGGACTTAAATATTCAGGGGACAGCGATGCCTTTCACCCCGTATCGACTATATTTGGCGGATGGGCAGAACGCCTTTCTAGAACAGGCATCCTGGATGTCTGGCGGTACCTTATCATCTTATCCATATTCGCAGTCGTTTTTTACCTTATCTTATTGATCAATGGGAAGAGGGCAAAGAACGCCATCGCCCAGTTGGGCATCATACCGCTTTTAGGTGGGGCGTGGCTTCAAATATTCTATTACCATACGACGGGCTACGCATCCATCAAGAATTGGTATTGGGTCTGCCAGTTGATCCTTGTCACTCTTTCGGTGTACTTACTTGCAGGCATGTTATACCAACTCATCAAAAAGATACGTTATATACAAATCATATTATGGACGCTCGCCATTTGTTATGGGGTATATGCAGGTTTCGGATACTGGAAAGATATCAAGCAGATCATGCCTTATAACAAATGGGACCGCAATGAGCCGGTTAATGACATCGCGGATTTCCTGGAAAAACATACACCGCCAGGCAGTGTTATCGGGATGACCGGCGGCGGAAATGCCGGATATTTCATCAAAGACCGAACCGTTGTGAATATGGACGGATTGATTAATAGTTATGAGTATTTCCAACTACTCAAGAATAAAGAAGCGGGCAAATATCTTGCAGATACGGGAATGAACTATATCCTTGCCAATTTGGATATTCTCGAAGGATCGCCCTATAAGGGGCAATACACGCCTTATATCGAATGGACAGATATAAAGTACGGCGGAAAAGACCTAATGCGGTATCATCAAATCCCGCAATAGATATGGATATCCGCTTCTCGCGTAGCCGAAAATTGATTCTGTTCCTAATTCTGGAGTCCGTCAGCTTGCTGATGAAGTAAATAAATAACCGTGCTAAAACGACCTTTTGGTGTAACTCTGCTCCTGTGGATGGTGTTAAGCCTATCGGCATGGGGCGCGCTCAGACTAATCGCTGCCCTGCGCTGGTGGGATGTGTTGACCGAGTTCGACGCACGCGTCAGCCCGCTATATTTGTCCATAACGGGAGCAGGCTGGGTCGTCGCGGGAGGCGTCCTTTTATCCGGTATATGGATGGTCAAAGCTTGGGCGTGTACGGCAATCCTGCCATTCATTTTGCTTTGGCTGATAGAATACTGGATCGAGAGGCTGTTTTTTCAAGCGCCCAGAGCAAATTTATCTTTTGCAATAGTAGGCTCCATTATTGTTATTTTGGTGGCAACAGCCGTCACACTCAAGCGAAGTGCAAAACTCTTTTTTAGTAGAAGCGAGGAACATGAGCAACCAGACGAAAATCCAAACTCTGAATGAACAAAAAACAAAATCACGCTTGGGCGGTGGGCAGGAACGGATCGATGCACAACACAAAAAGGGACGCCTGACCGCACGCGAGCGACTCGACCTCTTGTTGGACAAAGGTTCCTTTCGTGAAGTGGACGCTTTCGTCCAGCACCGCACGCACGATTTCAATCTCGACAAACAAAAATTTATAAGTGATTCGGTAGTAACTGGATGGGGGACAATCGAAAACCGTTTGGTGTATGTATACTCACAGGACTTCACGGTATTCGGCGGAAGCTTGGGCGAAGTACATGCCGAGAAGATATGCAAGATCATGGACATGGCAATGAAAAACGGCGCTCCCGTGATTGGCTTGAACGATTTAGGCGGCGCGCGCATTCAGGAAGGCGTTGTCTCGCTGGCTGGTTATGGTGACATCTTTTTACGCAATACCATGGCATCGGGAGTGATCCCACAGATCAGCGTCATCATGGGACCCTGTGCCGGTGGCGCAGTCTACTCCCCCGCACTGACAGATTTTATTTTTATGACAGCGCGACTCTTCCTATATGTTTGTCACTGGTCCCGACATTGTCAAAGCCGCGACGCATGAAGAAGTGGATTTTGAAGGCTTGGGCGGCGCGTCCATTCATGCAGAGAAATCGGGGGTATGCCATGTTGCGGCGGATAGCGAAGCCGACACACTGTACCTCGTCCGTAAATTATTATCGTTCCTTCCGCAAAACAACATGGAAGACGCTCCTTATATAAACAGCGGCGATGACACATTACGCACAGAGGAAGCGCTAAACAATATTATCCCTGACGATGCGAACAAACCCTACGATATGCGGGAGGTTATCCGCATGGTGATGGATAAAGGCGAGTTCATGGAAATTCAGGAGGGTTACGCAGGAAATATCCTGATCGGGTTTGCGCGGCTCGGAGGACATACAGTGGGTATCGTAGCAAACCAACCCGATGTGCTGGCTGGCGTGCTGGATATAAAATCATCTGAGAAGGCAGGACGGTTTATCCGCTTTTGCGACTCGTTCAATATTGCGGTTGTGACATTTGTAGATACGCCGGGCTACCTTCCCGGAACAGACCAGGAACATCACGGTGTCATTCGACGCGGAGCAAAACTGCTTTACGCCTATTGTGAAGCGACCGTCCCAAAGTTGACAGTCATCACACGCAAGGCATATGGAGGCGCGTATCTGGTAATGAGCAGTAAACACATACGCGGCGACTTGAATCTTGCGCTGGCCCAGCGCAGAGATCGCGGTGATGGGTCCCGATGGCGCGGTTGGCAAGGTGTTCAGCAAAGAATTGAAAAACGCCGAAAATCCCGATGAGAAGAAGAAGGAATTGATCGAGGAGTATCGCGAGAAGTTCGCCAACCCCTACGTGGCGGCGGAACGCGGATATATCGATGACGTGATCGAGCCAAAGGAGACACGTCCGCGTTTGATCAATGCGTTGGAAATGTTGAGCAACAAACGAGATTCAAATCCCGCCAAGAAGCACGGGAATATACCGTTGTAATGTTGTAGGGAAGGGCAGCTGCCTTTCCCTACAATGACAATGTGAGGTGTCATGTTCAAAAAAGTTTTAGTGGCTAATCGTGGAGAAATTGCCGTTCGTATCATTCGTGCCTGTCGCGAATTAGGTATCGATACGGTCGCTGTATATTCGGATGTGGATCGTCACGCGTTGCATGTTCGTTATGCGGATGAAGCTTATTTACTGGGTCCTGCACCTTCGCGTGAAATCTTATTTGCGGATGGATAAGATCCTTGATATTGCAAAGAAATCCGGTGCGGACGCGATACATCCCGGTTATGGATTTTTGGCAGAGAGGGAAGATTTCTCTGCGGCGTGTGAGGAAAGGGGCATCGCGTTCATCGGTCCCAAGCCATCGTCCATTGCGGCGATGGGAGATAAAGCTGAGGCACGCGCAACGGTCATCAAGGCGGGCGTGCCGGTTGTGCCGGGGACGGAAGACGTCGGCAACATGACAAACGACGACCTGCTCGGCATCGCGCCAAAGATCGGCTTCCCATTGTTGATCAAGGCGACGGCGGGGGGAGGCGGAAAAGGCATGAGGGAGGTAGAGTCCATTGAGGAGATGCCAGCCCTTCTTGAGTCGGCGAGGCGGGAGGCTGAATCCGCTTTTGGAGATGGGAACGTCTATCTGGAAAAATTAGTCCTGGACGCACGGCATATCGAGATCCAGGTTCTTGCCGATACGCATGGAAATGTGATCCATCTTGGTGAGCGTGAATGTTCGTTACAACGCAGACATCAAAAATTATTGGAAGAGGCGCCTTCATCTGCAATAGATGAAGACTTGCGAAACCGCATGGGGACGGTGGCAGTGAAAGCCGCACAGGCGGTGAATTATGTCAACGCAGGGACGATCGAGTTTTTGCTCGATAAAAATAACAATTATTATTTTCTTGAAATGAATACGCGCTTGCAGGTGGAGCATCCAATCACGGAAATGGTGACTGGCATTGACATTGTGAAGGAACAGATCCGTATTGCGCGCGGACGTGTGCTGAGCTATAAGCAGGAAGATGTACACTTCAACGGTCATTCCATTGAATGCCGCATCAATGCCGAAGACCCATACAACAACTTCATGCCGTCCACCGGACGTATTACGCACAGCCTGCTCCCCACAGGTCCCGGTGTGCGTGTGGATACGGGTGTGTATCCGGGATTCGAGATCACGTCATTCTACGACCCGATGATCGCAAAGTTGATCGTATGGGGCGAGACGCGCGCGCAAGCCATTTTACGCATGAGGCGTGCATTGGAAGAGTATCGCATTGTAGGCGTGCGGACGAACATCCCCTTCCACCAGACTATGATGGATTTCGCATCGCTTCATGGGCGGACAGTATGACACACGCTTCGTGGAGGAACGTTTCTCGATGGAGGAAGCGGAAGAGTCTCGTGAGGATCACACGGAAGTCGCTGCCATTTTTGCAACGCTGGTCGCACACCGCGAAACGGAACACTCTGCGCAGATCGTGAACCGAAACGAACGTGATACCAGCAACTGGAAATGGGTCGGTCGCTGGGAAAGAATGCATAGATAATATTTGCTTGAGGCGCCGTCCCCGGCATCTTGAGCTATTTTAGAGATAACTATGAGATATATTACAACTGTTGAAAACAAGGAATATCTCGTTGATGTATTGGACGATAAACACATCAGCGTGAACGGCAAGGTGTACGAGGTTGATTTCGAGTCTGTGGTCGGTCAACCTGTTTATTCGTTGATCGTGGACGGCAGATCGCATGAAGGCTATGTGCGTCCCGGTGATGATGCCTGGCAGGTATTGTTACGCGGGCGCTTGTTTCCAGTATCCGTTGTGGATGAACGCGAAAAGCGTCTACGCACCGCGGCAGGCGGGGGCGTGGCAGAGACCGGCGAATTTCATCTCAAAGCGCCGATGCCCGGGCTGGTCGTCGCCATCCCTGTTGAGGAAGGGCAGGCAATCGAAAAAGGTCAGGTTTTACTTGTGCTTAAATCGATGAAGATGCAGAACGAATTGAAAGCGCCCCGTGACGGTGTGATCCATCGCATCAAGGTCAAGGCGGGCGAAAGTGTGGAACAGAAACAGTCGCTGTTGAGTGTTCAGTGAACGGAGGGCAGTATGCAGGAAATTGAAGCCAAGTTTTACGTTCGGGATTTGGAAAAGGTCAGGACGCGTCTCCAGGAATTGGAGGCGCTTTTGATTCAGCCGCATGTTTTGGAGATGAACATCCGCTTCGATCTACCCGATGGCGGACTCAGTTCCGAACGGCGTGTGCTGCGCCTCAGGCAGGATACCGAAGCCAAACTCACCTATAAAAGTGGGAGCACGAATGAACAAGGCGTGTTGAGCCGCACCGAGATCGAATTCACTGTCGAAGATTTCGAGAAGGCAAAGTTATTTTTGGAAGCGCTGGGGTATCGATCCATTTTTTATTACGAGAAATATCGCACGACGTATGAACTTCATGCAGACCTCCGAAGTCTTCAGAGACTTCGGAAGTCTATGCATGTGATGCTCGACGAACTCCCCTACGGAAACTTCGTCGAGATCGAAGGCGAGACTCCCGAATCCATTCGAGCCGTCGCTGACCTGCTCCACCTAAAATTCGACAACGCCACGCCAACCAGTTATCACATGCTGTTCGTGCAGTTGTGCGAGAAACATCCAGAACTTGATCCCAAGAACTCTCTCCTTCGCCGCGCTGGAGGGACTAAGATATTTCGGTTGAAGAGTTGGGTATCCACGCGGGGGATGAGTGAGGCGAGGAGTATAATTTAAGCAGGTTAATTGGAACTGACCGCCTAAACACTAGTTGGGCAGGTTCGTCTTACAACATCATAAATTCCTTGAGGGTTATTTGAATGAGCGAAAATCGTCGAGAACAAATCAAAACAAATCTACTCACTCACGACACAGAATATTTGCTCGGCATTTGGCAAAATGGAGATGCTGACGAATGGGAAAAAGAAGTCTTTGAGATTATCAAAGAGATTTTGCTAGACCGATTAGGTTATGTACCACCCCAATCGGTTGAAAAGCAAGTTTCCAAAATTTTAGATAGAGTTGAAGATTATCTCGAAAGTGAAGAGTTTGACAAAGCGTTAAGAGAATGCGAAACCGCTATTAACTTAAATCCCAATTCTGCGGTTACATACAATTATCTTGGCGAAATCTATGACGAGATGGGGCAACTTGAAAATGCAATAATCAATTATCAAAAAGCCATCCAACTTGACTCCGAATATCAAGATGCCTGGAAAAATATGTTAGGCGTCGAGTTGGAACTTGAAGAAGCATTTGAAGAATCTATTGCAAAGCAACATCTTGACAATGCTCTCGAATTTGCCTACAGTGACGAATCCGAAAAGGCATTGGCGGAATGCGAAACAGCAAAGCCATTAATGCCAAGCCTTGCTATTGCATACAACTATCTCGGCTTGATACTGCAAACATTAGACCAATTAGAACCCGCAATTGATTCGTATCTAAAAGCAATACAACTCAACCCTCGTTTTTATGTCGCCCGTGAAAATCTAGCCAATGCAAGGGTAAGATGGGAAGAAGAACAATATCATATATTTTCAGATTTAAGTCCAGTCGAAGAACAAGAAACAATAACTGAGTTTGACGAATCTGAAATTCAAGAAGGCGGAGAACCTATACCACAATGGCTATACATGGATAAAAGCGCCTTTCTTCTTCCTGGCTGGGCTGGTCATCGCACCCGACAAGGACGTAGTGGATATGACCCACTTGAAACCGACTTCGAACTTGCTCGTATGGAAGGGGTTATTATTCGGCGCTTGATTACCATAAAGTTCAGAACGCACAATCCGATTTACCTTCTTCTGATGTCCTTCATCGGGCTTGTTTATTGTCTCCCTTTGCTTGGACTGACCGAACTTTTTCAAGGCAATTTTTTCTTCTTTCTGCTTTTGATTATTTACAGTCCGTATTGGGTAGTGGGGATAGCATTATTGATAAATGTTTTAGTTAGTCTTCGACTTGAAAATTTCGAAGAATATGCTGATGATGCTCATACTTTCTATTAGGCGTAAGTTCCTTGAATGGATTTAATGTCTTGCGCAATCCAAACCCGCCCAATCTGCCGCCATCTCAGGCAGTTTTCTACGCTCAGCCTTTTTCCGCTCGGGCGGGAAGTCCACGTTCCGCCCCAGCACCACAGCCCATAGGGCAAGTCCGCGAACGCAAGGCGTTGGGCGTTTGCATGCCTAGCAATATGAGTATCTTATATAAGTACGAGAGGCATTAGTGACCGAAATAGATAAACGCCACGTATTGGATAATAATATCTTCACATATCAGGCAATCAAAGATGACAAAATTTTCATTTATTGGCACGAGAAACGGGTTAAGATTTTGAAGGGAAAAGAAGCTCAAAGATTTACTGACAAGATAAGAGGTCTTGGCGACCAAGAAATACAATTAGTCATGGCGAAAATAACAGGCAACTTCAAGCGTGGCAATGAACGTTGAGAGCCATATGAATTTGAGAACAAAAAATCTCTGTTTTGCCATTTGTCGTCAATTGTCATGAAGGCATATACGACATGAATATCAAAAGATGTGCCATATTGCAAGAAACTTAGGGTACGGCACGCTTCAGCAAGTGCATAAAGGACGCATCGAAAAATGAAAAAACTTGTCACAGGTTCAACAGGATTTATAGGCTCGGCAATCGCGAGAGAACTCAGTAAAGATGGAGAGGATGTAAAGGTCTTAATAAGAAAAACCAGCGATACACGCAACATCGATAAACTCGATGTTGAGAGGGTATATGGGGATATTCGCGATGGCGACTCCATGAAACAGGCTCTTAAGGGTTGCGACACACTCTATTTCACTGCCGCATATTTTGCTCACTGGGCGCCAGATCCCAAATTGCTCTACGATGTCAATGTCGGTGGTACGAAGGCTTCCCTTCAGGCAGCCCTTGAAGTCGGAGTAGAGAAAGTCATCTACACCAGCACTAACAACGCAATAGCCGCAAGCGGACCCACGCCTGCCAATGAAGAGAAGTCCTTTAATTATTGGGAATCCGGCGATCACTATTCCATGTCCAAATATATCGCTGAAAACGAAGCGAGAATTTTTGTCACACGCGGACTGCCGGTTGTAATGGTCAACCCCACCCTTGTCATAGGCACGAATGACATAAAGCCAACGCCATCAGGACAAATGATTATTGATGTCGTCCAACAAAAAATGCCGGGATATATTGACGGAGGAATAAATATTATTGATGTCGAGGATGTGGCTCGCGGTCATATCCTTGCCGCCGAAAAGGGCAGAGTGGGCGAAAGATATCTTTTAGGAAACAGGAATATCACGGTTCATGATTATCTAAAGCTCATTGCAGATATTGCCGGTGTGAAGCCACCGACTGTCAAATTACCTTACCGCATAGCACTTGCGCTGGGATACATCTTTGAAGCTGCTTGCTTTTATAACAAAAAAACCACCTATTGTGACAGCTAGCGAAGTCAGGATCGGTAAGATGACAGAATGGTATGATTGCTCCAAGGCAGTGAATGAACTCGGTCTGCCGCAGACGCCTATTGATATGACCATTAGAAAGGCATTGAATTGGTTCGAAGAGAATGGGTATATTAAATCGTCTTAAAGATTGATAACCCTACTAAACGCACACTGGATATCGTAAAGCATTAGGGCAGACGGTTTAAATTAGCAGGAACAATGACAAATCATTCCTCTCTCGTCATAGGCTTGGACTGTAGCACAACAGCCTCTAAAGCCGTTGTGTGGGACTGTCACGGAAATGCCATCGCCAAGGGACATAGTTCCCTGTCGCTGATCACGCCTCAAGCTGGCTGGCATGAGCAATCAGCCGAAGCATGGTGGACGTCAACAGTTCAGGCGATACGTCAGGCAGTGAGTCAAGTAGAGGGCAGTCGATTGAAGGCTTTGTGCATCGCTCACCAGCGCGAGACATTTGTCCCTGTGGACGAACAGGGACAGCCCTTGACCAACGGTATCCTTTGGATGGACGAACGGGCGCATGAACTTCTGCCGGGGCTGGAACAACTCTTCGGGCAGGAGAACTTCCATCGCATCACTGGCAAGCGGCTCTCGGTCAATTTGACCATTGCGAAGATCGCCTGGCTAAAGGAACATCAGCCAGATATCTTTGCCCGAACTTATAAGTATCTGGATGTGCATAGCTTTTTAGTTCATCGGCTGACGGGTCTGTATCGCACAGGTTGGGGATGTGCCGACCCGACAGGCATGTTCGATATGCAGAACAATTGCTGGGCTGAGACTTTGTTGAGTCAGATCGGCATCAGCGTAGATCAGCTCCCTGATGTGTACCCAGCCGGATCGGTCGTGGGAACCGTCACTTCATCCGCCGCTGAAGCTTGTGGTTTACCGGCAGGCTTACCCATCGTGGCGGGAATTGGCGATGGTCAGGCAAGCGGGTTGGGAGTCAACATCACATCTCCCGGCGATGCCTATTTGTCTTTGGGCACTTCGGTCATCTCTGGAACGTATAGCGATCAGTATGTATTCAACCCCGCCTTTCGCACAATGACCGGCATACCCGGATCGTATCTGCTCGAAACCGTGTTGTTGGGAGGCGGCTACACTCTCTCGTGGTTCATGGAAAAAATAGCGGGCAAGCCCGACATGGATGTTGCGCAACTTCAAGATTTCTACGATCAAGCCGCAAGCATGGTGCCGCCCGGCAGTGCGGGACTGGTGGCGGTTCCATACTGGAATAGCGTTCTTGGTCCCTATTGGGATCCGTCAGCCAGCGGCATCGTCGTTGGCTGGCGCGGCATTCATCAACTGCCGCATCTCTATCGGGCGATCCTCGAGGGAGTGGCATTCGAACAACACCTGACCACGCTGGGCGTGGAAAATGCGCTCGGTCAAGTTGTAGAGCGATACATTGCCATGGGAGGCGGGGCACAAAGCGATCTATGGCGTCAGATCATCGCGGACATCACCAACAAGCCGGTCTTTCGCGCGGCGACCACGGATGCTACCGCGTTGGGCGCAGGCATTCTGGCGGCGACTGCCGTGGGGTGTTATGCGGATGTCCACCAAGCGGCTCAAGAAATGACCCGCATCCTGCCTCAGCCAAATGAGCCTGATGCCTCCCGTCATGCTTTTTACAACCGCCTGTTCGAAGAAGTGTATCGTCCCCTGTTCCCAGCCCTGCAACCTTATCTGGATCGTCTGGCTTCCCTATCGAATTTCAACCCATCGGCTTGACTCTCCACGCGCCATTCAGAGTTGTCCGCACGGGAGATGAGTGAGGCGAGGAGTATAATTTAAGCAAGTTCTAATCTATGGCGGTGTTTGGCGATCCCCTAAGGGATCGTAGATGGAATTCGCCGCCCATAAGCAGTTATACGGCATCGTGCCGTCTAAACCCTAGTTAGCCCGATTTCTAAACAATCAATGAAAAGGGAAACCACATAATGAGCAGAAACATTGGCATATTCATCACATCGCTGTTTATTGGGTTTGTAATTGCCGGCTGTAGCAAGCCTTTATACCTAACACCTACAGCTGTTCCAACCGTAACATCTACAAGTATAGATAGCAACCCGTGTCGAGGGAATATACAAGCCTCACCGCCGGTAGTTGTGCGCCCGAAGGGTGTTGGAGGAACGGAACGTGCCGAAACTGGTCATTATGCATTCAATGCACAAGCAGCATCAACCAGCGCTGGTATCTTAGTTGCATGGCGAACGGGTGTTGTGGCACGATTTCCCGAGCCAAACAACTTTGTGCGCCTATTAGATGATAATGGACAGCCTATTGGAAATGTGAGTCCGCCTCTTGAACGGAGTGGAATCCGAGAGTTAAGTTTGGTTAGCAAGGATGACGGCGCGCTGCTTACATTCTGTGGTATCTATGATAATGGAACGTATATTACTTCGGCATTGCTCGACCCATATGGCAAACTGATTTCAGAACAACGCCGATTTTCCACTGATGGACTGCTCTGCACTGGCCCAAAAGCAACCGCCATTTGGAGCGGCTCACGCTTGTTGTTCGCCTGGTCCTCTCAGTTTTATCCACCTGACAATGAAATTAGGCTTGAAATTGCAGATACAAACGGCAAGAGTCTCCTTGAAAAGAAACTCGTTCCATATGGAGCTTCGGATCCTCATTTTGCAGTTGGGCATGGACATATATTTATGGTCGTTACTACTCGGACAGATGCAGGCTCCATTGACACAGACAATCGAGGCATAACCCATTTAGTAGTGCAGCGCTTTGATATGAACGGGAATGCATTGGGGGAATTGATGGTTCTTGATCCACCAACTTTTGTTAATGAAAATGGTCAATCTTTTGTTAGTGCATTACAATTTGGTTCCAGCTTCATTATTCCAGTCAATGATGGCTGGTTATTACTTGCATCACCTTCTGTAAAAACCTCAGCTTATTATATTGCCCATCTTGCACCAGATGGCTCGATTATTTCGGGGCCTAATCTTGTGAATTCCAACGCCAATATTGGTTTCCTTGATGCAATTCCCTATGGAGGTGGTGTAATGGCTTTGGTCGACCGCGGCGATGGGATTGCTTTCTCAAAAATTGTTTTTCTTTCAGCCGACGGAATTATTACACAAGAGTGGTCTCCGAGCCCAAATGAATACAAGGGTTATTTTGATGAGGCTATGGGAATAGGTGGTCTCGTAAAACATAAGGGACGTCTATTTGTGACATATACTACTGCACCTGAAGGTAGTCCAGTAACTAATGAAGTGCTCATTCGAGAGCTAGAATGTGTTCCTTGAGTTTAGCATCAAATTGTTCTTTAAAATTAAAACCATATAAGGTTGAGACATCGGGCTACCGATGAACAGCAGTGTCAAGGGTTGAGAGAAAACAAGATGGAAAAAGCTCCCTGCCAACAAAAAGCAATGGAGCTTTTTGCAGAAACCACAAGACTTTCTCTCGTATAAAATGATGTCCTCCATCTTCGCGGATGCACTGGACGCTGGGAATTCTGTGGCTTCGAGAATCATTTTTCTGGCTTCGAGTTTTTCCTGCTCCCAAACAGAATTCACGCCCGCCCCAGTGTCAGTAACGCAAACCAACCGTTGGGCGCTTGCCCATTGTTTTAGAAAGGATAAGTAATGGAAGAGAATGAAGCGAAAGTCACTGATTCAAATACGGAGAAAAAGCCAAAAGATAATTTAACGAGAAGAATCTGGGTGGCAGGACTCCCCTTGATTGCGTATCCTTTTTGCCTGATTGCAAACTTTATGTCAATCGCTGGGGCGCTGATTCTGAAAATACTCCTATTCTTTTGACGATCATAGTAACCGTGTTTTTATGGGGGGCAATAGCTTATCCATTATTTTATGTTGGGTCTTTACTTTGGTATTTCATTGGTAAGAGGAGCAAACTTGCAGTATTATTTATTGAGGGTTATTTGATGATTGTTTTGGTGTCATTCTTTCTATGGCTGATTGTAGGTTCGATTAGTTGAGCATCTTCGGATGAGTGAAAATTGCGCCCACCGATGAACAGCAGTGTCAAGGGTTGAGAGAAAACAAGATGGAAAAAGCTCCATGCCAACAAAAAGCAGTGGAGCTTTTTCTTTTTTAGAGAAAGATCGAAACACAATTTACAAGTATTTCAGCCTACAGGCAACCTCAGAGGACGGAAATTAATATTCTCGAGGAAAATAGAGAACATCAGGCTTTTGTGCACGAGTATGTCGCACCCTCTGCGAGAGGATGTTCGTCACTTTGACGGCGGTCAAATCCTAAGCTATACTTAATTTGTCCTACAAGTTTCTACAAATTATAAGGAGGCAGAATGGCTTTCAAACTCACGTACGCCACGATGTTCAATCCGCCCGAGGAACTTCACACAGGCTTCGACAAGGCTGTTGCGAAACTCAAGGCAAATCTCGGCAAGGAATATGGGATGATCATCGACGGCAAAGATGTGTTCGCGGACGAGAAGTTCGAGGACCGCTCACCCGTCAACACGAACTGGGTGCTGGCGCGTATGCAAAAAGGCAACGCCACGCACGCAAAGATGGCGATTGACGCGGCGCGCAAGGCGTTCCCGTCATGGAGCCGCACACCCTGGCAGAAGCGCGTAAAGTTAGTGCGCAAGGCGTCGGCAATGATCGAAAAGCGCATTTTCGAACTCGGCGCGGCAATGGCATTAGAGGTCGGCAAGAACCGCATGGAATCACTCGGTGACGTGCAGGAAACTGCCGACCTTATGTATTGGTCTGCACAGATGGTGGAGGAGAACGAAGGCTTCATCAAACCGATGGGCAAGGATCCGCTGGTTGGATACGATGCAACCAACGTGTCTGTGTTAAAGCCTTATGGCGTGTGGCTGGTGATCTCCCCGTTCAACTTTCCCTTCGCTTTGAGCGGAGGTCCCGTCGGCGCGGCACTCGCGGCTGGAAATACGGTCATTCTCAAGCCGGCAACTGATACTGCATGGATCGTCCAACTCTACGCTGAATGTTTGCGCGACGCCGGCATCCCAGACGGAGTTTTCAACTTCGTTACAGGTCCCGGCTCCACGTTGGGACAGGCTCTCGTCGACAGTCCCGAAATCGACGGCGCAACCTTTACTGGTTCGTTCGATGTGGGCATGAAGATGTATCGCGACTTCGCGACTCGCAATTACGTTCGCCCGGTTGTATTGGAACTCGGCGGAAAAAATCCCGCCATCGTTTCACGCAATGCCAATTTAGAAGATGCAGCAACCGGCATCGTCCGCTCAGCGTTCGGCTTGCAGGGACAGAAATGCTCCGCCGCCTCACGCGTCATTGTAGAAGAACCTGTCTACGATGAACTCATCGCCAAACTCAAGGAAAAGACTGACGCGCTCGTCATCGGCGATCCAACCGATAAGGCTACTTATTTGGGTCCCGTCATCAATAACAGCTCCTATGGTGATTTCAAGAACTTCACCGAAGAGATCAACGGCGCAGGTGGTAATTTCTTAACCGGTGGTCACGTAAAGACCGGCGGTGCGTTCGATGATGGCTACTTCTGTGAGCCAACACTCGTCACCGACCTGCCGTTCAGCCATCGCTTATGGCAGTACGAAATGTTCCTACCCATCACCACCATCGGCAAGGTCAGCGACCTCGACGAAGCCATGAAGGTCGCCAACGGCGTGAACTACGGTCTCACTGCTGGCTTCTATGGCTCGCTCAAGGAAACCGAATGGTTCTTCGATAAGATCGAGGCAGGCGTTACATATGCCAATCGTCCACAAGGCGCGACGACCGGCGCGTGGCCCGGCTTCCAACCTTTTGGCGGCTGGAAAGGTTCCGGCGCGAGCGGCAAGAATGGCGGCGGATATTACTACGTGCAACTCTACATGCACGAACAGATCCAAACGCTCATCAAGCCTGCGAAAGCAAATGGCAAAAACAAGGTAACAAAGAAAGCCGCTCCAAAGAAAAAGGTCGCAGAAAAGAAGTCAGTAAAAAAGATGGTCAAAAAAGCAGTGAAAAAAGAAGTCAAGAAAGCGACCCGACGTAAATAAATCTCCCTCACCCCTACCCCCTCTACCCTAACGGGCGCACGTCCCGCTGGGAGAGGGGAATTATTATCATGCCCTGGAACCCAGACCAATATCACAAATTTCAAACCCAACGCGCTGCGCCCTTTTATGATCTGCTGGCGCTGGTTGAAGTACGCCCGCATCTCAAAGTCATTGACTTGGGATGCGGCACTGGCGAATTGACGCGTCAACTGGCAGACAAACTTCCGGACAGCAACGTGACCGGACTCGACTCGTCCGCGCAAATGCTGGAAAAAGCCGCTTCTGTCTCGACCCCGAGTCTGGTCTTTGAACAAGGAGACCAATCCAAGCTGACAGGTGAATGGGATCTCATCTTCAGTAACGCCGCATTGCAATGGAGTGCGTATCACTCAGAGTTGATTCCCTCTCTTTATGAGAAGCTAACTCCCGGCGGGCAGATCGCGGTACAAATCCCATCGAACCACGATCACATTTCACATCAGATCTATCGTGAGACCGCCAGCGAGGAGCCATTCAAATCCGTTTTGAGGGGTTTTCAAAGGCTTGCACCTGTGCTCTCCATTGACGATTACGCCCGCATCTTCTTCCAATACGGCGCAGAGGATATTATTGTTTTCGAGAAGATATATCCTCATGTTCTGGAAGATTTCAGACGCAGTGGTAGAATGGATTTCAGGAACTGCGCTCGTCCCATACTTCGAGAGATTGGGTGAACACAAGGAAGCATTCGTTCAATCCATTCGCAAGAGAATGAAAGCGGCAATGCCGGATAGTCCCGTGTTTTATCCGTTTCGCAGGATTTTGTTTTCAGCAAGGAAACCAAAGTAAGCAAAACGCTCCAGGCGGCGTCCCCGCCGCCGAGGACGGCGGCTGGAGCATAATCATTATGGGCGAACCTCAAGGATATAACCGCAAAGAATTCGTGCATCGCGTGGGGACATTTTTTCTACTGGTAGCCATCGGACTGCTGATATTATTTCTATTATCCGAACAGGCAGGGGGGACCAATTTTGAATATTTTTGCTGGAGCACGATCCTCTTTGTGCTCGGTTTCATTTTCCGCTCACAATACAGGAAACCTGCGTCTCCAGCCAGCGGCAGGTTCGGCATTTTCAAAAGGCTAAAACCAAAGTCTAAAGAAGAAAACAAAGAATGAACAAATTAAACTTCCGCTTTCAGAAGCCATCTCAAAATACGTGAACGATGGCGATACTCTTTACGCGGCGGGATTCACTCACCTCATCCCATTCGCCGCGGGGCATGAGATCATCCGCCAAGGCAAAAAGGATCTTACGCTCGCGCCGCGCCACACCCGATCTGATCTACGACCAGATGGTCGCGGCAGGATGTGCAAAAAAGGTGATCTTTTCGTATATGGGAAATCCTGGCGTTGGTTCATTGCGCATCGTACGCTCTGCCATCGAAAAGGGAGAACTTGAATGGGAGGAGTATTCCCATTTCGGTATGATTACGCGTTTGCAGGCGGGAGCGTCTGGACTGCCCTTCCTCCCCATGAACCAAACCGGTGCAACCGATCTTGAAAAGATAAACCCGAACATCAAACGCATCCCTGACCCATACGGTGGCAAGGACGTGATCGTTGTCCCTGCGTTGAACCCGGATGTTGCAATTGTCCATGTGCAACGGGCAGATGCGAATGGTAACGCACATTTGTGGGGCATTATCGGTGAACAAAAGGAAGCCGCCTTTGCCGCAAAAAAGGTTATCGTCACAGCAGAGGAAATCGTGGACGAATCAGTCATCCGGTCCGACCCGAACCGCACGATGATTCCCGGCATCGTCGTCAGTGCAGTATGTCACGTCCCGTTTGCGTGTCATCCAAGTTACGCACAGGGATATTACGACCGCGACAATGAGTTTTATCTCGCGTGGGATAAGGTCAGCGAGTCGATTGATTCAGTTAAATCGTGGCTGGATGAATGGGTGTATGGAGTGAAAGATCGAAACGAGTATTGGGAAAAACTTGGTGCGGAGAAACATGAACAATTGAAGGTTGAAGCGCTATACAGCGAAAAGATCAATTACGGAAGATATTGATACATGAAATCTTTTGACCTTGGCGGCAACGGACTGCCGCTACACTTTTTGCACGCCAATGGCTATCCACCTGATTGTTACAAACCATTGTTTGAACTTTTGAAAAATGAATATCACGTCTTTGGGATGTGTCTTCGTCCGCTTTGGGAGGATGCGAAGCTGGAAGATATCCGAGACTGGATGCCTTTCAGCGATGATTTACGTCTCTTTCTTTCATCACAACTTGGTTTCGATACGAGCGAGAACAGCGCTCGCTCTACTCAACCAACGCCTGTTATAGGAGTTGGTCATTCCATCGGAGGCACAGTCACTTTGCGTGCCGCGTTGCGTGACCCAGGCAAATTTCGTGCATTGATATTAATCGAGCCGGTGTTGTTCGTTCCAAGATTTATGACGATGTGGCACATCGTCCGCGCATTGGGATTGGGAGATAGGTTCCATCCGTTGATCGCGAGAGCAAAGAAACGCAGGCGCACATTCGACGATCTGGAAACCGTCTTCAAGGGATATCGTAACCGCAATATCTTTCGATATATGAGTGATGAGGGATTGCATGCCTACATCGATGGCATAACCAAACCCAAATCAGATGGCGGCTATGAATTGGTCTATTCACCTGAATGGGAAGCGCAAATTTATCGTACCAACATGCACGACTTTGATATTTGGCGCGACCTGCCTAAACTCGAAGTGCCAACTCTTATCATCCGCGGTGCGGAGACGGATACGTTTCTCGAAGATGCGGCAAAGCTGGTTAAACGGAAGCAGCCCAAAGTCCGGATAGAAGCGTTGTCCAAATCCACGCACTTGCTTCCGCTGGAACATCCAAAGGAAGTCTTTGAAATTATGCAATCGTTTCTAAAAGAGGTTACATGAACGAAATCAAATATTCGTCCGCTGAATTGATGATCATCAACGCCGCGCGTTTATTACGAGATGGTGATGTGGTGTTCGTGGGCGTCGGTCAACCAAACCTTGCATGCAATCTCGCCAAGCGGACTCACGCACCGAACCTTGTGATGATCTATGAAGCAGGTGTGATCGGTGCGGAACCGGCGCGTTTGCCGCTTTCGATTGGCGACCCCACGCTCGTAAGCGGATCGCTATCGGTGGTGAGCATGTATGATATTTTTGCGAATTATCTCCAGCGCGGCAACGTGGACGTGGGATTCATGGGCGGTGCGCAGATCGATAAATACGGCAACATCAACGCAACCGTGATCGGCGGATACGACTCGCCCAAGGTACGTCTGCCAGGCTCCGGTGGTTCGCAGGAGATCGCGGCGTGGGCAAGGCGTTGTTACATCATGACCCCACACCAGAAGCGTCGCTTTCCTGAAAAAGTGGAGTTCATGACTTCCGCTGGGTTCATCGGCGGCAAAGGCGACCGCGAAAAGGCTGGCTTGCGCGGTGCGGGCATGCTGGCGGTCGTCACAGACATTGGCGTGATGGAACCTGACGAAACAGGTGAAATGATCCTGACTGCGCTGCATCCCGGCAAAACAGCGGAGGAAGCAAAAGCAAATACAGGCTGGAATTTGAAAACTGCTTCCGAGTTAAAGACAACCGAGATCGTCACCGAAAACAGGTTAAGAATTTTACGCGAAGAACTGGACCCAACGGGAATTTATCTAAAGGGAGCTGCATAAATAACTCAAGAAATTACACCTACACCAAAACGAAACATAGTATCAAGGATATTCATCTCCTCCGATGAGCCGCGCCTGCGCGCAGGCTGGAGATTATTACTCCAAACTCTGCTTCTCATTGTTATTAGCATACCGCTCAATCTTGCCGCATTCGCCCTGGGACTTAGTCGCATTACCGGAAATGCAGGTTTTCTCATTGGTCAGATTCTTGAACTGATTCTCTTCACGTCATCCATTTATATTGCCCGACGCTGGTTGGACAAAAGGTCCTTCGGAAGCCTCGGGTTGAAACTCAGCCGCCAAACATGGATCGATATTCTCGCGGGCATCGGAATTACTTTTGTTCAAATGGGATTCATTTACATCGTGATGCTCGGTCTTGGTTGGCTGACGTTCACAGGCTTTGCCTGGCAATTTGATCCCATCAATGTCGTGGTCACTAGTGTGTTGACTTTCTTTGTAATCTTCATTTTCGTCGGCTGGAACGAAGAATTACTCTCGCGCGGTTACCACCTGCAAACCATCGCCAGCGGAATCAACCTGTTCTGGGGCGTGGTCATTTCTTCAACCGTGTTTGGCTTGCTCCATCTTGGCAATCCCAACGCGACCTGGGTTAGCGCGGCGGGAATCTTCTTTGCAGGGCTTTATCTCGCATTCGCCTATATCCGCACAAAACAACTATGGCTTTCCATTGGCTTACATATAGGCTGGAACTTCTTCGAAGGCGTTGTGTTCGGATTTCCGGTTTCAGGTTTGGATATTTATCCCCTAACGCGAATCAAAGTGACGGGTCCCGAACTATGGACGGGCGGGGCGTTCGGACCGGAAGCAGGGCTGATCGTCCTCCCATCCCTGATCGTGGGCGGGATATTGATCTATCTGTTTACACAAAATCGGAATGGCGACATTTAGAGAACCACAGATCGTTTATCTCCCGCCTGAGGCAGTGGCGCGTGCCACTGCTTTTGCTGATGCTGTTATCGAGACGGTCAACTACCGCGATAGCAACCAGTTGGCGAAAGAAAAGATCCGTGACGATCACTTTGTCAGCAAGTTGGGTGAGGAAGCGGTCCGCTTTGTTTTCGAAGCACGCGATTGCACAGTGGATGGACCGGATTACACCATTTACTCCGGCAAAGGGAAATCGTGGGATGCGGATCTGAAAGTCAACAAGCTGGAAGTAGCGGTCAAAACTCAACGTCGGTCCGCCGCGAAACGCTATGGGCTCTCGTGGACCTTTCAGGATTCGCCCGAACGCCGCGACCCGATCCTTGATTCGCCGGATGCGTGGGTATGTCTGGTTGTGTATGAGGATTTGAAGGATGGTTATGAATGTATGGTGTATCCATTACGGAAGATCAAACAACTTATCTTCGAAGCACCGCGCTTGAGTAAGTTGATCGGGAAGAAACAAGCGGTATATTTGGAGACACTTCAGAAGAACGGGGTGTTTAGATAAAAGCACCTCGCGGATTTTCATCCACGAGGTGTTCACTTGCTCTTGATCAATCAGGTCATTCAACTTTTGCAGGCGTAGCACGTTATCTGCGAGGTTATCGGGTTTGGATTCAGGGTCGAGTGGACAAGGTTTAGACATGAACAAAAAATACAATTTACGGATAAATCAGATATTAGTAGTAGACAAACTCTTTCGATTGTTGTACACTAACCTCAACGTAATTATTACAGTCCTCGGTTAAAGGTAAACATGAGAAGGTGGCAGCACGCGCTTCCAAGACTAATCATTGTAGTATTGGCTTTAACCCTAGCATGGTGGGAGTTGAATAATCCAATTTACACTGGGGTAATTTTTTCGATTGCTTCAAGTCATGATAGTAATTCGTGGACAAGCCCGGATTGGTCATCTAGTTCTGGAAACAACTATTCGAATAGTGATGGTGGAAGCTGGGATAGCGGCGGTGGTGACGGAAGTTGGGATAGTGGCAGTGGCGGAAGTTGGGATAGCGGCGGCGGGGATAGTGGAAGCTGGTAACAAAGGAAATTTTCATGTCCAACGAAAACAATGATGTTATAAATGGATATTCTGCTTTAGGTATTACGTTTTTATCGGCCTTTTTATAAGCTCCATACTGGCATTCCTGATCTATCTTGGGATTGCAATATATTTTTTCCAACGCGTAAGATTAATATTATCTTTACAACATGAAGATCACGATACATCCACACACAAACTAAAGGACACAAAACAAGATAACATCCTTCCCGCAACATCAGCATCAATTACTAACGAACTAACACTTGCAGAGAAAATGAAATCCATAAACATTCCCAGGGATATAAAATGTCCATCTTGCGGCGCGATCATTAGACCCACAGACAAAAAATGCAAGTTCTGTGGCTCGTCCCTCACTCCTCTCATCAACCTGCCTCAGCCAGCCTATTTCGGCGATGTACAGATCAGGCAAGATGTTAGGGTACCGCACCCTATAAGGGGTTCACTTACATTAGCTGTGCAAGACCGCATTTATTACGGTGAACTCTGGCAGGAACACCAGCGACCTGATGTTCCGTGGACTTTGACAGGCAATTATTATGTTGGTTTACTACTCGATCAGGATTTGTTTCTGTTGAACTGGCAAAGTAGTTTCTATTTATTAAATTCACAATCTCCCCTCACTGACATGAACATTAACCGCGACTTTGCTCCGTCACGCGCGCCGGTTTGCATCATCGAACCAGACTGCAAATGTTCATTTCGACCATGATGGAACAAACTGGCATATTGACGATATTGGTAAGTTCCGCATTGAATACAGCGATGGGGAAAACGACGCGTAAGTCCTGGCGCGGTGGGTCGTTTCATTCATGCAAGTAACAAAGATCAAGTCCTCGTCGTTGAAGATTATCAATCAGGTGGGAGCGGGTTAGATACCCTATGGCGTGGTTACAGGATTGAAGAAAAAGATATCGAACTGTAAATCAAAGGAGAAACTATGAATGCAAAAGGTAGTCGTCCTTTCACAGGATTACTTATATTATTTCTTGTTCTTGTCGTAGGTCAGGGTATTTCGTATCTCAGCGCACCAAATTCATGGAGAAGTTTTACGACAGTCCTTCCCAAGATCATCAGCATGATCGCGTTTTGGGGTCCGATCATCGCGGTTATTTCCTATGCCTTTGTTGAAATTGCCCTGCGGTTGCTTGGGTTCAAATCGCTGCAAGATCTGCGCCGAGAGTTGGTGGAAGAAAACAATCCCGCTCCCGCGATCATCTTTGTGGGAATGTTGATCGCCAGCATCTTGTTCCTAATGATCGTGATCCGACCTTAAGAATGAAATATAGGTAAATTAAACAAATACTCATTAAGACCGGGGGGTTTGTATGAAGTAAAATCCAAAGTCTTATTGGCTCAACGTTAAACAGATTTCGGAAGTCCTCAAGACTTCCGAAGTCTGTTTTAGTGCTAAGTTTCATCTTCCCACGAATTCAAGTAGTGAGTTCTGCCTTGAGGCAGGCGATCTCGTTCTCGATCTCCAATGTGCATCTTTCAAACCTTGACCTCCTCTCAAGCTGTGTCATAATCTTTTTGAAAAGGAGAAGGAAAGATGCCCAAAAATAGACCCGCTTTATTGTTATCCATATTATTGATTGTTTCCCTGACTGCCTGTAATCTCCCCGTCGGGCAAAGCACAGATGTGTCCGAAGCGACATCGACGCCCACTGCTCAAATACCATCACCAGAATCGCCAACTCCAGACCTGGCGCTGACAATCACTGCCCAGGCGCTCTTGCTCGAATCCCCCACCCCTGACCTGGCACTGACGATCACCGCTCAGGCGCGCGCATTGGAAGTGAGTTCATCTGTCCCTGAAATTCAAGAAACCGCAACACCTGAATTTACGCACACCTCTGAGTTCACACAAACACCTTCTGTCACAACAGTAACGGTCAGCCAGAACACGAACTGTCGCAAGGGTCCGGGAACACAATATGATGCGAACGGCGCTCTGCTGATTGGGCAAATTGCCGAGGTGGTGGGGAAAAATTCCGCATCCAATTATTGGATCATCAAGATCCCGGGCAATGCGTCAGGGACGTGCTGGCTATGGGGTCAGTATGCAACCGTCAGCGGAGATACGAGCGCACTAGCCGAAGCTACAGTTCCGCCCACACCCATCGTCCTTCCACCTGCGGCTCCCTCAAATTTTAAGCGAAAAACATACATGCACCCGTAAGACAGCGAGCAATCCATATGCAGTTACCGGGACGCTCACCTGGCACGATAATTCGAGCAACGAAGATGGGTTCAGAATTTACTCGTCAATTTTTGTGGATCCAGCAGATGGCACAAAATTGGAGGGAACAGTAGCTGCGAATAGTACAAGTTATGCATTCAGCACATCTTCATTTGGCGGACTCACATTCTTTGTGGAGGCTTTCAATTCAGCAGGCACTTCCAAGAGGGTATCAATCGAGTCTGGATGTCCATAGTAAAGTAATTGAGAATAATATATCAAAAAGGCATCAGGGTTTGTTGCGAAGTAAAACTCTGATGCCTTTTTATTTTACGTACACTCTCTAGGACTTTTGCGCCTTGTCTCAACTTTCCATTCACCCTATCATTAGATTCGAAAAGGAGCTAACATGCCGACAAAAAAATTGACGTATTCTATTATCCTATTTATGTTTGTCCTCACTTCGTGCAATCTCCCAACGAAGAATACTGGTGCAGCTACCCAAACCAGCGAAGCATCTCTCTCAAGCACACCCGAGTCCACTGCCACGCCTGAATTCACCGCTACGCCCGAGTTCACTGCCACACCTGAATTCACCGCCACGCCTGAGTTCACTGCTACGCCCGAGTTTACTGCCACGCCCACGATTCCCATCGCTTCTGTGAGCGTCAACACCAATTGCCGAACGGGTCCCGGCGCACAATACGACCTGAACGGCGGTTTGAACGTCGGGCAAACAGCGGAAGTGATCGGCAAGAACACTGCCAGCGCTTATTGGATCATCAAGACATCCGGCGGCTTGGGTTATTGCTGGCTATGGGGGCAATACGCCACGGTTAGCGGCAACACCGCCAACTTGCCCGAATACCCCGTACCCGCCACGCCCACTCCCTCCAAACCGCAAGCTCCCAAGGACTTAAAAGCCAATGTCTCTTGTGTGCCAAGCGGCGGTTTGGTCTTCTCCAAGAACGTCGAAGCAAAACTCACCTGGGTGGATGTGGCGAATAATGAAGACGGCTATTACGTCTACAGAGATGGCGCTTTACTAGCCACGTTGGCTGCTGATTCCACGGCACATACTGACAACACAACCCTGGCTAGTATTTGGCTGGTCGGCGACCCTCCGCCAAGTCACACCTATGAAGTGCAGGCATTCAACTCGGCAGGCTCGTCTGGCAAGAAAAGTGTCAAGGTGCAGTGCCCATAACGAAATAAAGCCTTGCTGATGAAAGTCAACGAGGCTCGATAAACAAAGACCTCGGAGTTTTGCTTCACAAAACTCCGAGGTCTTATTATTTACTACTCACTGACTACTGACTAAGTTCCCTCTTCCCAAGAATTTAGATAATGAGTCTGTTCTGCTGTGAGGGTGTCGATCTTGATGCCCATCGCTTCGAGTTTGAGGCGGGCGATCTCGTTGTCGATGTCGGCAGGCACGGAGTAAACCTTCTTCTCCAGTTTGTCGGCGTTCTTCGCCATGTATTCGGCGGATAAAGCCTGGTTGGCGAAAGACATGTCCATAACGGAGGCAGGATGTCCTTCGGCAGCGGAGAGATTGATGAGTCGTCCTTCGCCGAGAATGTTGATCTTGCGTCCGTCTTTGGTTGTGTACTGATCAACGAATGGACGCACGCGCTCGGGTTCGCCCTTGCTCATCTCTGCCAGCGCAGGGATATTGATCTCTACGTTGAAGTGACCCGAGTTCGATACGATCGCGCCACTCTTCATAACTTCAAAGTGATGCTTATCGACCACGTTCAAGTCACCCGTCAAGGTGCAGAAGAAATCGCCGATCTTGGCTGCTTCTGCCATCGGCATGACCTGGAAACCATCCATGACCGCTTCGAGCGACTTCATCGGATCGACTTCGGTAACGATGACCTGCGCGCCCATGCCGCGTGCACGCATTGCGAGACCGCGTCCGCACCACCCGTAGCCTGCTACAACAAAATTCTTTCCAGCCAACAGGACGTTTGTCGCGCGGATGATCCCGTCAATGGTGGATTGACCCGTGCCATAGCGGTTATCGAAGAGGTGCTTGGTCAACGCGTCGTTCACGGCGATGACGGGGAACTTCAAGACCTTATCGGTTTCCATCGCCTTGAGGCGGATAACTCCCGTAGTTGTTTCTTCGGTACCGCCGATGACGTTCTTCAGCATCTGCTTGCGTTCGTCATCGCTTAAGCTTTTTGCCCACGTAGCAAGAGAAGGCTCCAGCTTTTCGAAGCGTCCCATTTCGATAAAGAACAGGGATGACACAAGGTCGGCACCGTCATCCTGCGTCATGTTAGGCATATGCTCCAACGCAGCACGGATATGTTTGAAGTAGGTTACCTTATCCTCGCCTTTGATCGCATAAACGGGGATTTCATATTGACTTACAAGTGCGGCGGCGACATCGTCCTGCGTTGAAAGCGGGTTGGAAGCGGTCAACACAATGTCTGCGCCACCGTCCTGCAATGTCACCATCAGGTTGGCTGTTTCTGTCGTCACATGCAGACAACAGGAAAGGCGCAAACCCTTGAGGGGTTTCTCTTTCTTAAATCGTTCACGGATCTGACGTAGAACAGGCATTTCATTCTCTGCCCAGTCCATACGGCGACGTCCGCCTTCAGCCAGGGTAATATCTTTGATATCGTAGTGTATCCATTTAATGCTCCTTTATATATTCATCGGTGGTCGAGTGGGCGAAGCCCGTATCGAGACCACCACTAACTAAAATTATTTTGCTTACTTGTGGTCTCGATACGCCTTTCACAAAAACCGCTCACCTGTGCCTGCGGCAAGGTGCAGGCAAGGCTACTGGACCACCAAGTACTTTTATAACAACCCGTCCAACTTACCAGCATCATCGAAATGCTTCCTAAAGCGTTCGACAAACTGTTTTCTTGTGTAGCCATAAGTCTGTGTCCCTTTTTGTTCGAGACAATAGACCGCAGCCAGCGAACCGATCTCACCGCACAACTTCCAATCGAAGCCATGTGCGTAGCCTGCTAAGAATCCACCGCGGAAGGCGTCACCGACACCGGTAGGATCAGCGATCTCGTCCTCAGGGACAGTTGGGATGTGAACCGAATTGCCGCCTACATAAAGATCAGCGCCGTCCTTGCCGCGCGTGATGACCAACACTTTGACATGCTCAAGGATTTGGTCGAAGCTCCAACCTGTCTTCTTGGAGATCAATCCGAACTCGTAATCGTTGCAGAACAGGAACTGCGCGCCTTCCATATCACGTGACAACTCGTTCCCTTCCAATCGAAGGACCTGTTGGCTCGGATCATACAGATAGGGAATTCCCAACTCGCGGCACTCGGCTGGAAACTTCATCATCGCATCCGGTGCGCTGGGTGAGACAATAACGAGGTCGGGTTTCTTGTCCAATTCTTTCAGCGATTGCGTGGCGGAGTGTCCCATCGCCCCAGGGTAGAAAGAGGCAATTTGAGCAGAGTCCCGATCCGTCGTTGCAAAGAACGAAGCGGTGAATTCACCGGGAACCACCATCATCAACGAAGTGTCCACGCCTTTGGATTCGAGCCAGTTGCGATAATCCGAAAAATCTTCGCCTACGGTTGCCATCACACGCGGCTTCTCGCCAAGGAGCGCCATCGTATAAGCGATGTTTGGCGCAATGCCGCCACGCTGTTTGGACATGCCATCCACCAGAAACGAAAGGCTGATCGAACTCAGTAGTTCGGGAAGGATTTGTTCTTTGAAGTGACCGGGGAAGGTCATCAGGTAATCGTAGGCTACAGAGCCGGTAAGAAGAATGTCCATTTCACCTCTATGCTCCGAACGCCGAGAACAGCGATTGAAGCATGTTGTATTCGCACTAAAAGGCGCACTCTTGTGAGTGCGCCAATGTATGCGAACAAAAGTTTATCATGTGACGCTTGCATTGTCTAGAAAATAAGATTACAAAATTTTACACACACAGTGTCAGTACCTTATACTTAGGGATTGGTAACTTTGAAAAGCCAGAAGCCCGAACAAAAACGCCATATAGACACTATGAAGAACAAGTAAGCCCGCCAAGGCAATTAATCCGCCAGTGATAACGGAAAGCCACAGTGACTTACGAGTGCCATCTAAGGGATCGTATTGAATGAGAATGTTGCGCGCTACCTGACCACCATCCAATGGAAAGACAGGCAGGAGGTTGACCAATCCCCAAAAGATGTTTACCCACAGCATCAAACTTATAAACTGTCCTGCCAGATTCCCCCCAACAGGGAGAGCCGTAAGTTGGGGTATCGGAATGAATCCAAACAACAATCCAATTGCAACCGACCCACCCGTAAAGATCACGCCAGCTACGGTAAGTGCAGCGAGTAGAAACCCAGCAAAAGGACCTGCGAGGGTGATGATGATTTGTTGCATGGGAGATGGCGCAACACTTGCATAGCCGCTACCCCACGAGACAGTCTCAGGAATGGTCAATCCACCACCCACATAAAGGACGATCTGTGAGCCCTGCCCGTAAGTACGAAAAGCCAGTGCATGACCCATTTCATGGATCAGGATTGAAATAAAAATAACTAAAATCCAGAGCATGATCTGGGTAAAACTACCAGAAGAGCCCAAGATAAGCGCTATTAGCCAAAAAAGTGGATGAACACGCACGGGGATTCCAAAGAAGGAAAAGCGAAGGTCAAATCGGGTGGGCGGAGGGGATTGAAAGAAGAGCATTAGGTTCCTTAATTTATAGAGGTAAGTTTAATTGATGTAGTTAAGAATTCCCTGTGACCTATTCCATTCTAAAACTATACCACGCACTTTATTCGCCTGTAACGGCTTTCCTTAAATTGACTTCAAATGGCGGGTAAACCACACCATTCTCTGTGACGATTCCCGTCACCAATCTATTGGGCGTCACATCGAAGGCAATATTGCGTGCCTTTGCATTTTTCGGTGCAACGCGCTCACCATGAAATTCCAAGCCGAGCACTTCTTCGGGATCGCGTTCTTCGATGGGGATCAGATCGCCGTGTTCGAGGGAAAGGTCAATCGTTGAGGTGGGAACCACGGCATAGAATGGAACGCCATTGTCATGTGCGGCAAGGGCGAGCATATAGGTCCCAATTTTGTTCGCCACATCGCCGTTGGCGGCAGTGCGGTCCGAGCCAACAAAACATTTTTGTGCTTTACCAGCTTTGAGAAAATACCCCGCTGTGTTATCGGCGATAATCTCATAGGGAATTCCGTATTGTTCCAACTCCCATGCGGTGAGACGCGCTCCCTGCAAACGTGGACGGGTCTCATCCACAAGGACATGAATCTTTTTACCCTGTTCGTGCGCGGTGCGGATAACTCCGAGTGCGGTCCCCCAATCCACGGCGGCAAGAGCACCGGTATTGCAGTGATGGATAATCGTATCACCGTCATTGATCAGCGCCGCGCCGTGTTTGCCCATGCGTTTGTTGATCTCCACGTCTTCATCGGCGATGCGTTGAGCTTCGTCCAAAACCATTAGACGAAGATCATCAGCGTCTCTTTCCCCGCTGATATTTGCCACTGTTCCGAGAATCCTTTCCAACGCCCACCCTAAATTGACGGCAGTAGGGCGCGCGGCTTTCAATATGATAGACGCAGATCGAAGATCGTCCATCAGCGCATCATTTGTCTTCGCCGTGGACTCATATCCTGCAATTGCAAGACCAAACGCGGCGGTGGCTCCAATCGCCGGCGCGCCGCGTACGACCATATCCGTGATGGCTTGTGCAACAGACTTGTGATCTTTATAGGCAAGGACTTCAAAGCGACCAGGCAATATACGCTGGTCGATCATCTTGAGTTGACCATCTTCCCAGAATACGGTTCGCATGGAATTATTTTACCTGGAAATTTAGTATTCAAATGCCGTATCAGGAATATGTAAAACATGTCATAATACAAAACAATACCATCATCAATAGATGGATAAAATAGTCATCATCTCTGTCAATTACATTGGCGACGGTCTCCGCGACACGTTCGATCCGTATAAGGTATTGGAAAAAGTGGGAGAGTATACGTAAAGAATGTCAAAGACGCGGTGAGAAAGATTGGAGTTGGGACAATGAAATTTCGAAAAATATTTTCAAGTACGGTACTGATTGTTTTTACATGGATTGGAGTAGGCTGTAGAATCATCGGACAATGTAACAACTCCATTAGCAACACCAATTATCAAAACTGTTACATTGAGTATCAAAACCACTCCATTATCACCAACCAAAACACCAGTTCCACCAGCAACTTGGACACCACTTCCAACGCTCTCATTTGACGAATCCCATGCGCAATATATGAAATTACTTGAAACAAATGCCGGTTTCTCCCAATTTTTACTGACAGAATATAATGAGTATCATGGCTGACACGAGACCACCACAAGGGCATCTCTTAACGCCACATTTCACACCATCCGCGCGCGTCGAAGAAATTTCAAGCGACTCTTCGCATTATCTTTTATCCATCCCTTCTGGAAAAGCGGATCAATATCGTCTCGCGCAACTTGATGACTACACGCTACTCTCAAGAAGACAACTCCCGCATCGCTTCGGACTCAGCCTTAGTCTGTCCGCGCGTGTATCAAGCGACTCCATCCCTGGAACCTGGGGATTCGGGTTATGGAATCATCCATTTGGTTTGTCGATTGGCTTCGGAGGGAGTCCGTGGAAGCTGCCTGCGTTGCCGAACGCGGTGTGGTTCTTCGGGGCATCGGAGGAGAATTATTTATCGTTTCGCGACCCTCAGCGCTTCGTCTTCGCAAGACTCACGCTCCCCCTTCGGGGACTTCGCACGCGAATAGCGGCAAATGGATTTCTCGCACAAACATTTCGTGCGCCGAGGTTTCATCCATTATTGATTCTTGCGGGGTTGGCGCTTCCCTTCTCGCGAAAGGTGACGCGGAGATTGATGAGGCAAGGTCATTGATGAAGATGCGGTTCAATTATGGAGTCAGGATGCTCGCTCCCATAAACTCCATCAGCAAGCTGATGGAGTCCAAAGTCAAAGGGTGGACCCAACTCAATGGCATGGATACAGGCTCAAGTGGAGTCAGAAGCGGGTGTTGTTCGAAGTGGATGATGTTCAAGTGTTTGAGTCAGCCGTGAGTCCGAATCCGCCGCTGGGACTGGTCATCTGGATCGATAATCAATTCGCAGCATTTACTCCCGAAGGAAAAATCAGGTTCGGAGTTTTGGAAAATCCGGAACCCGCATGGCTGGAGGTAAAGGATATTGTTATCGAAAGTTGATTCCATTTTGTGAAATCTGATACAATGTGTCGCAATAACAAATAGTAGAGACTAAATATACGAGCGAAAAACAGCAAGAGTATATTTCCAAGTCTCGTTTTTTGGAGTAACAAAGATGACAAAATTGAGCTACAGCACTTTTGGTTTGACAAACCTTGATTTTTTGGATGCGATTGATGTTGTTGACCAGGCGGGTTATCCAGGCATTGAGCTTTCCTTCCACCGCGATCAATTCAACCCGTTCAACATCACAGACGAGTATCTCGCAGCCATCAAAAAGAAATTCGAGAAGACGCGCGTGCGACCCGCCTGTGTGGCAACGGCTTCGCATTTCTTCACGCCATCCCGCCCACACGAACCGTCTGTGATGACAATCGAAACCGCCGGAAGAAAACGCCGCATCAATCTGGTGAAGCGGGGAATCGAAGTTGCCAGAAAATTGGATGTGGATCTCGTCACGTTTGGAAGCGGGTTTATCCGCGATGACCATGTAGCGAATCCGTCCGTTGACCCAAATGAATTACTGGTGGACAGCATCCATCAATGCCTGAAAGCAATTCATGACGATGAAGACATCACCCTGTTAATCGAGCCGGAACCCGGTATGTTCATCGAAACACTTGAGCAGGGATTGAAACTTGTAGATGAAGTCAACTCTCCAAAATTCAAACTGCATCTTGACCTATGTCACAACTATTGCGGAGAGAAGGACTATATCGGTGCGCTTGCCCTCGCCGCGCCACACGCGCGATACCTGCACGTTTCAGATGCGCGCGAAGGCTATAATTTAAAGATCGTCAAAATGTCTGAAACCTTGAATTTCGACATGAACTTTGCATCGTATTTGGTGTACTTTCCCGAGAATGCAGATTTTCTTCTGCTCGACCCAAACAACCCCATTTACTTTTACGACGAAATGCCTGCAAGTCAACAGAAGAAAATAGCGGACGATCTGGCAGGCAAGGCAAAGATCAATGCACCTATCTACCTACGTGGATTACAACGGTTTATTCGCCGGCGCAACAAAATTTGATGATGAGGTATTCACATATTTAATTTCAGTTCCGGGCTTGAGCTTTGATGTATTGGAAAGGGCGCGTCCGATCATCATCTATTTGCGGAGCACAAAAAACGCAGATGGCAAATTGTTGATGGACAAAATGGTGGCAAACACTCTGACGGGTATTGTCCATTTTCATGAGATACCTGGCGAGGGGACGCTTGATTTCGAAGCAAGTTTTAAAGCGTTGAACGACAACGGCTTTACGGGATACGCATCGGTGGAGCTTTATCACCATGTAGCTTCATGGGAACAAGCTCTTGCCGATAGTTACGAACATCTTTCTAAATTTGTGGATGTCAATCCCTGACATCACAGGAGGCAACTATGATCAATCTTGAACAGCTTGGGTGGGAAACCGGTACCGATCGGCGAACTCGATCACCAGAAATTAAAGGCTCCGCATGTAAAATTGCGCGCCTTGACCACTGGCGAAAACGGCGACAATGTCTTTTCGGTGGACTTACGCATCAACCGACCGAACAGCGAATACCTGTCTACGACAGAGCTTCACTCCTTTGAGCATTTTTTGCTATTCGGCTTCAAAAAATATCTGCCGCAGAATTTCATCAGCGTGGCGCCCATGGGATGCCAGACCGGGTTCTATCTGATCCTGCTCAACGAAGGGGATGCGGAAAAGATTTGCGGCATCTACGAAAACATTCTTAACGACATACTGGTTGCCACAGAGGTACCCTATGCCAACATCAGGGAATGCGGTCATTACGAAAACCATGACCTGAAACTGGCGCAGGATGTGGCGCGAAAACTTTTAGACGCAAAATCCGAGTGGCGAAAGGTACTATGACGAACGGAACAAATATTTGGCGGGTTACATACCAAAGACCCATTGAGTATGAAGTAGTCAATTGCCAGAACATCTTCAACCCCGAAAACGAAGCGCTGGCGTCAGTCGGCAAGAGGAGGGACACCCGCAGATTCGTTATCGTAGATTCAAACGTTGAACAATATTTCTCGGTACAGATCAGGGATTACTTCGACTTTCATAAAGTTGATGCGCGGGTGCTGGTCTTTCCATCCGGCGAGAAAAATAAAACGGTGGAGAATTATCTCTGGGTCCTGCGTGAACTGGATAAATTTCCGATCAATCGCAGGGACGAACCGATCATTGCCATCGGCGGCGGGGTCCTTACCGATATTGCAGGTTTTGTCGCCAGCAGTTACCGCCGTGGGATTCCACATATCAAGATCCCAACGACATTAATGGGCTATGTGGACGCATCCATCGGCATCAAAGCAGGCGTTAATTTCAACAATAACAAAAATCGACTGGGAGCTTTCGAGCCGCCCAAAAAGGTTTTTCTGGATCGGAACTTTTTGAAAACCCTTCCCCAACGACACATCCTGAACGGAATGTGCGAGATGATCAAACTGGCTGTGATCAAGGACTATGAATTATTCGAGTTACTCGAATCGCATGGGACTTCAAGCATCGAAACAAAATTTCAGGATGAAACCAGCGCATCCATCCTGGACCGATCGGTTGGCGGCATGCTCGAGGAGCTTCAGCCTAATCTGTTTGAGGATGAACTGGCGCGCAAAGTGGATTTCGGTCATACCTTCAGCTACGGGCTGGAAACTCATCCTGAAACGGACCTGCTCCACGGCGAGGCTGTCCTCATCGACATTTTGATCTCTTCACTTCTTGCCACTGCCAGGGGTCTGTTATCGAAACAGGAATTGAACAGAATATTCGAACTTGTTACCAAATTTGGAATTATCCTCAACGATGGGCTTGTAACACCAGACTTGTTATGGAAAACCCTGGAAGAACGCACCTATCACAGGAACGGATACCAGAGAGTTCCGCTCCCGCAAGGGTTGGGTGGATGTACTTTCGTGAACGATATTAAATTCGAAGAAATTCAATCTGCATGTAAAATCTACGCCGAACGGAAAACAAACCATGAGCCAATTTATCAATACTGATACAGACGAAATAAAAAAGTTCGACAAGGTCGCCCAAATCTGGTGGGATCCCAAAGGCGAGATGGGCACGCTTCACACGATCAACCCTTTACGATTGAAATTCATCACCGATGGTCTTGATCTCTCCGGGCGCAAAGTTTTGGATGTCGGCTGTGGAGGCGGCATTTTAACTGAGGCTTTAGCAAAGAGCGGCGCACACGCCACCGGCATCGACCTATCGAACGACTCCCTTGAAGCCGCGAAAATCCACGCCAGACAAGAGGGTGTAGATGTCGAATATAGATATGAGAACATTGAAGAAACAGCAGCCAACCATGCAGGAGAATTCGACGCGATCACTTGCATGGAAATGTTGGAGCACGTCCCTGAACCGGGAAAGATCATCGCCGCCTGTTCAAAATTGTTAAAGCCGGGCGGGCATGCCTTTTTTTCAACGATCAACCGCACGCCAAAGGCATTTGTAATGGTAATCTTCGGCGGCGAATACATATTGCGTTTACTGCCAAGGGGAACTCACACTTACAGCAAATTAATTCGTCCCAACGAATTGAAAAGCTGGTCACACGAAAGCGGACTTGAATTCCGCCGTCTTGCGAGCTTGATCTATAATCCCTTCACCCGTATTTTCAAAGTTGCCGAAGTGGAAGATAATAATTATATGGCACACTTCGTCAAACCAAATTCATAAACCAAGGTGGTCTCATGAATCGTTTCTTTGCATTATCCAGGACATCCCACGGTATTCTCGAACTGGCAACCCCTGCCTTTTGTGCGTTATTATGGCTGGGGCATTTCCCCGATTGGTCATGTCATTTTGCTTGTCCATATTTACCGCCTTCGCCGCATACACTGCCATTTACGCGCTCAATGACCTGGTCGGTATCGCCGCGGACAGGGAAAAATTTTCCGTCAGTGAAATCAACGCAGGGTATTCAGTGGAGGCTTCCGAAATGCGTTACCCGCTGGCTAGAAATATTTTGCCCTACAAAAAGGGGTTGTTATGGATGATAACCTGGTTTATTCTAGCCCTAATCGGCTCCTATTTTCTCAATCCCATTATCGTTTTCATTCTGACCGCCGCCTCGATATTGGAAATCGTCTACGTTTCTCTCCTAAAAGTTACCTACTTCCGAACAATCGTGAGTGGACTGGTCAAAGCTAGCGGACCGATAGCCGCCGTCTTTGTTGTAGACCCCAACCCATCCGCCACATCTTTGTTACTTCTGCTCGTCTGGCTTTTCTTTTGGGAGATCGGCGGTCAAAATGTACCTGCCGATTGGAACGACACAGCCGAGGATCAGACGCGTAAACGCAAAGACCATTCCAATCCATTTTGGGGTTGACAAGGCTGGGATCATCGTCGTTTCAGCGCTGGCAATCACGGTACTTACGAGCGTGTTTTTGCCAACCGTCTCTCCGATCAATCTTGGGTTGCCTTATATCGCTTTGAGTCTCGTCATCGGTTACATCTTTCTTCTGCAACCAGGTTTCCAGCTCAACAAGAACAAAGATGGACGAGATGCCGCCAGACTATTTGATAGGGCAAGTTATTACCCTATGGCACAATTCGTTTTGATAGCCATCATTGTTACAGCCACCAGCCTGTTACACTAAAGCAAAAAGGAGCCGTCGAAAACGACGGCTCCTTTTTTACAACAATTCCTAACTCCAGTAGATACTGATGAGTTTAGCTGTGAACGGAATAACTCGCATAAGCACATCGAGCAACAAGCCAAACATAAAGAGCGAGCCGAATTTACGATTGTTATAAAAGGCATAACCCACGAAGTAGAGGGGCCAGCCGGGTTGACCTTCAGGTCTGACATCTGGTTTTGGCTTCAGGAAAACGGGATAGTATTGAAGGAAAGTCGGAATGGCAAAGATGACAATTGCCATAATGGGTGTAAAGAATTTGATGGCGATCAAATAGGCAGTCAAGAAATAAGGGATAACCATCATCGTTAGCACCGCGTAGCGCGAGGCTTTCTCACCGATCACAACCGGCAGGGTATGTATTCCCTTTTTGACATCCATATCAAGCTTGTCGATGTGTTTGCCAAAGATAACTGTTGTTACACCCAGCACGTAGGGAAGGCTGGCAAGGACGACATTCCAACTCCATTGTTGCGTCAGCACATAGTATCCGCCGCCGATCATCAAGGGTCCCCATACGATGAGGACTGCCACTTCGCCGAGCGCCAATCCTTTGAGGGGCCATGTATAGAACAAGAGAAAGAATGCACCAAGCCCAAGCAATATCCATGCAAGGACATTGAAGTGTGTGTATGAAATAAGGTACAGACCGAACACGAGGGCGATCAAGGCAGTCACCGCAAAATAGGTAAGATGCTGACGTTTAGTCATCAATCCACTTGCGATGGGTTGCGCGCCATAGATATTGCGATAGTAGTTGTCTTTGTCTACACCGCGCACGAAATCGGTGTAATCGTTGAAGATATTGTTGCTGGCATGCGCCATGATCAGTCCCAATGCCAGAGCCAACCAGGGCAGGAAACTGAATGAATTGTCGCGCCAGGCAAAAAGTCCAGCGAGAGCCGCAGAGATAAACGTCATAATAAGAACCGCGGCACGTGTCGAGATCAACCACTTTGAGATTACATCCAATTCATCCCACTCAGCTTTTGAAACTTCCGGTATCACATTCAAGGCTTTACGCCACATTGCAAAATTCATATTGAAATCTCCTTACAGGGAATTTAGACAAATTATACCTAATCAGGCTGGTATCAGGCTTTGACATTTGTCAGATGGTTTTCAGACTATCATCCCGACTCAAGTTTATATTTTCCACACCCGGAAGTGCGAAGAAGAAGGCTGCCCCCTGCCCCGCTTCGCTTTCCACCCAAATTCGTCCTCCGTGAAATTCAATGATCTTCCTGACAATGGCAAGCCCAACACCTGTGCCATCCATTGTTGGGTCAAGCCTATTGAACAAACCAAATATACGTTCGTGAAATTCAGGGGCGATTCCTATGCCATTATCCTGAACAAAGAATACGGGCATATTTTTATCATCAAAGCCGCGATGCCCGATCTCGATGACAGCCCCAGTTCCATTTTTCGAAAATTTAGCCGCGTTGTCGATCAGGTTCTGCAATACTTCAAGCAGTCTTCGCCGATCACCATGCACAACGGGAAAATCGTTCGCGATCTTTAACTGCGTTGATGTTGCCGCCAGGCGTCCTTGAAGTGTCTCGACCGTTTCATGAACAAGGTCTGCAAAAGGAATGGTTTCAGACGGATTCATCATGCGGCCAATACGCGATAATTCAAGCAGTTCACTCAAGAGGCGATGCATCTTATCGACAGCTTCGTTGATGCGAAGTATATCTTTATTTAAGCGCTCCTCGTTTCCCGTACGGGCATCTTCATTCAAGAATCCAAGAAAACCTTTGATTGTAATGATGGGCGCCTTCAGATCATGAGAAACCGTATAGGTGAACTGTTCCAACTCGTTATTCTTTACCGCGAGTTCGCTAATCAAGCGTTCTCGTTCGGCTTCCTGGGCTTTACGATCCGTAACATCGACAACTGTACCGGTCATGCGAATGGGTGCGCCATCCTGACCACGATATACTTTTCCGCGCCCCTCCACCCAGCGGATTTCGCCATTCGGGCGGATGAGGCGATGTTCGACCACATAGTCAAAATCGTCATCGGAGAGTGCCCTGCCAATCACTTGCTGAAAATTTAAAAGATCATCGGGATGAATCAGGGATTGGTACGTTTCGTATTTTCCATCAAACTGACCCTTCGCCATCCCAAACATCGCTTCAACGCCTTCGGACCATAAGATTGTCCCTGTTTCGATATTCCAACTCCAGGTTTCCATCTTTGCCGCGCTAAGGGCAAGTTTCAATTTCTCCTGTTCATCGTACAATATACTCTCCACACGCTGACGCTCCAGCAGTTCTTCGCGCGTTCTTTTCAATGATCGAGTAAGCGAAGTAATTACAAAATAAATTTCCAGGGATGCAATAACAAAAATAACCGACAGATCAACGGCAACGCGGATCGGATTCCCGGGAACAGGATGAATCAAGCCCGTCGATTCGTAAATGGCAAGTATCCATATCGCGAGAATTGTCCATGCGGTCAATAAAGTGACCGCGCGCCAACCCAACAAGTACCCTGCCCCCAAGAGGATCAAAAAATAGCAAACAACCGCCACATCACCCACGCCTGCCACCTGGCTGGCGATCCAGGTCATTGCCGCCCAACTTACAAACAAAAGGACGCTGCTGGCAGCGCGAACGCGTCCGCTCCACATAAGGAGTTGAACAGGGATTTGCAATAGGGCAATCCCTGCAAGCACGATGCTGATCGAGCTTTCTTCAGGATCCCCCAAAAACATATTGATCATTATTAATAAGAATGGGACAAAAAACAAAACAACGGATGCCAGGTACAAAAGGATTGCCTGACGCGTTTTCTCAGGTTCACCTTCAAAGCGAGGGAAAGAAGATCTCAGCCAGGCAAGATTCATTCGGTCACCGCGCAGATTTAGGCTGGGTGGGAAGCGTGAAGCGGAACGTCGCCCCCTTGCCCGGCTCAGATTCCACCCAAATCCTGCCTTTATGAAATTCAATGATCCGCTTTACAAGTGCGAGGCCGATACCCGTACCTTCCGTTTGTGAATTTAATTTATTAAAGAGTCCAAAGATCGTCTCACTAAATTCAAACTCAATACCGATCCCGTTATCGCAAATATAAAAGATCGGCATGGAATCGAGCATACCCTTCTGACCAATCTCTATTTTGGGAGCAGGCTGTTCGCCCATGAACTTGGCGGCATTTTCCACCAGGTTTTGAACTACTTCAAATATACGTCGGCGATCCACATGGACGGTTGGCAGATCGCTCTCTACCACGACTTCAATATGTCTCTGCAAAATGGGACCCTGCAATACCTCGATGACTTCAGCTACCAGTTCGTTGAATGAGACATCCTCAAATTGATCGACCAACCTACCGACGCGGGAAAGCTCCAGAAGGTCGCCGAGCAATTCATTCATTTTATCTGTGGCGCTACTGATGCGCTGCATATCCTTCTCAAGCCGTTCCATATCCCCTATTTGTAAATCATCCTTCAGAAAGCCTAGAAATCCTTTTATGGTAATGAGCGGGGATTTAAGATCATGTGAAACCATATAGGTAAAACGCTCAAGTTCGGCATTCTTCGATTCCAATTCTTCGATCATCTTTTCGCGTTCCAACTCGACCCATTTCCTGAGAGTAATATCCCGCACCATGACCATGACGGAATTCGGATCATTCTTGACAACCCTTGCCTCGAAAATTTTCGTCTCGCCTTCTATCGGTAGTCGGTATTCCAGCACATGAAGTTGACCCAACTCCAGTGTACGCTCAATGGCAAACATGGTTTGTTCGACCATGTCCTGTGGCATGACCTGATCTATCTTTTTCCCCAAAATTTCCCCGGTAGGGAAAAACAAATTTACCGTGGAGGATGGAATATATTGAATGATCGTCCCATCATGGCTGAACTCAAAAAGGATATCGGGAGTAGCTTCGAGAAAAGCCCGCATACGCGCCTCACTGCGTTCCAGCGCCTGCTGTGCCAGCCTTTGCTCCGTTTCATCGTAAAACATAGAAAGGATCGTCGGCTCGTCTCCCTGATCGATGATTTCATGGAATGCCACGACCATGCGTTTACCGCCCCTGACATCAAGAAAATCGTCATCCGGGTAAGATAATGATTTTTGCTCCAGAATCTTTCGTGCAAATTCCCGACGCGCCTCCTTGTTTTTCCATATTTTCAAGTCAACCGTTGTATAGCCGATGGATGTTTGCGGATCAAGCCCGGTCATCTTCCAAAAAGCATGATTCGCCTCTATCAGCCTGCCATCCTTCAACTTGGTAATCATAATCGCCACAGGACTGATCTGAAACACCTTGCGGAATCTCTGATCTCTTTCACGCGGTGTCTGATTCTATCTGCACGCGGTCAGAAAACTCAACCTGCACCTTATCTGTAAACCTAAGGCGTCTAGCGCTGAATAATGATTGAAAAAAACGACGGATAGAATCAAATGTCATATCGTACAACCGGTTCGAGCGAGAAGTATATCACTCGCGACAAATCGACGAACGAAACCGTCTATTTTTTGTAATATAAAATGGGTGGCAAACATCGTTAGACAACAGAATTATGGTAGACCCTTTTCATACGCTGCGATAATCCTGTCCCACAACATATTCGCATCGTTATCCACTGTCTGAAATTCGGGATGCGCTTCAAACCATGCCAGCGAACGCCGCAAGCCTTCCGCCCAATCCACTTCGCAATTGAAATCTGGGACGAATTTTTTGATCTTACTATTATCGAACACCACCGTATTCGATTTATCACCAATAAGGCTCCCCACCGCCTCTTCATCGAACCGCGCAATAAAATCAGATGGGATGTGAATCACGTTCGGTTCCAGACCGAGAGCCTGATACGCTTCGAGATAGATTTGTTCCCAACTGAGAGCCTGATCCGACGTTATTTGAAAAGCCTCGCCTACAGCTTTTGGATTCCCCAACAAACCAACCAGCCCTTTGGCAAAGTCAGCATTCCAGGTCAACACCCACAGCGACGAACCATCGCCATGAACAATGGTCTTCTTTCCACGCTTCATACGATCAATGGATGTCCACGGATCGCGCCAGGTGCAATACCCAAATGGGATTTGCGAATGTCCATAAGTATGAGACGGGCGAATGATCGTGACCGGAAAACCATCCTCACGATATGCCTTCATCAACATATCTTCACAGGCAATCTTGTTACGCGAATATTCCCAAAACGGATTCTCGAGCGGCGTCTCTTCGGTGATGAGATAATTCTTTACCGGCTTTTGATATGCCGATGCCGAACTGATAAAAACGAATTGATCCGTTTTACCACGGAAGAGGCGCAGGTCGCGTTCAATGTCTTCCACAGTAAAAGCAATGTAGTCCACAACCGCGTCGAAATGATGGTCAGCTATCAGCGAGGCGAGATGCGCTTCGTCAGCGTGGATATCGCCTTTGAGCAGGGTCGCTCCTTCAGGGAAGGGATAGCTTTTCGAAGTAGAACGATTCAAAATAAATAGTTCATGTCCGCGTGTCGATGGCGAGATCGGCACATGCCGAGCTGATGACACCTGTGCCGCCGATAAATAGAGTTTTCATTAGCCTTCTCCTAATTCAGGGATGGGTTGTGGCATACGGTTCGCAAAATAACTTTCCACTGCAAAGATAATAAGCGCTACCCAAACGATGCTAAAGCCTATAAAATGCGCCTGATCAAATGGCTCTTTATACACAAGGACGCCGATCAAGAACTGCAAAGTAGGAGCAATGTATTGCAACATCCCAACAATGCTCAAGGGAATCTGTTTTGCCGCGGAGGCAAACATGAGAAGCGGGATAACCGTCACAGCGCCGGCGCCGATCAAGAACATATCCACAGTAGTGCCATCATGTAAAAATGTGCCTGTGCCATTGAAACCAATAATGGCAAGATAGATCAGCGCGACAGGAAAAAGTATTCCCGTTTCCAGTGTAAGTCCATACAACGAACCCAATGGAGATAGCTTCTTTACAAAGCCATAAAACCCGAAGGAAAACGCCAGGGATAACGCGATCCATGGCAGGCGACCATAAACGAACGTTAGATATACAACACCAATTGCAGCGATCCCCACAGGGACCCATTGCAAGGGTCGTAAGCGTTCACGCAAAAAGACGACACCCAGCAACACACTCAACAACGGGTTGATGAAATAACCCAGACTCGTCTCAACGATAAAGCCCGAGTTGACACCCCAGACATAGATCAACCAATTAATGGAGAGCAGGATACCCGCAATCAAATAGGTCCCGAGCGTTCTGCGAGTGAAAGCCACAGAACGAAAGTCTTTCCACTGCCTTGTGGCAAGAATATAAACCAGCAACAGAATAAAAGACCAACTAATGCGATGTCCAATTACCTGCAATGCATCTACCTGGTGTAGTTGCTTCCAATACAACGGAAACAACCCCCACAATACGTACGCACCGATCCCATACAAAATACCTTTTCTCATCCGTCTCCTGTGATTATTCAGAAACTTGCTATCGGTTGCCGCCCCGCATACCCATCTTCCACTTCGTGCCAGAAAGCGATATCCCCTTCCCCATGTTGCCAGCATAAATAGACTTCGTGTCCGTTCCTTAATGCAGAAAAATCCAGTAACCCTATATTGATGTCCTTTATTTGCGCACCCGCATCCTGAATCTGATGGATGAGCGCGTCCAGTTTCTCGAAATCTTGAACCAGACTGCTTAGCGCCTTATTCCCACCATTTCCCGCAGATTTCTCAATTGCGGGCCAGGCTTCGGGTTGCTTGGCTAATATTTTTTGGCGGATCGCCTGGACCTCGTCCATGACGGGACGGATGATTTCCAAGGCTTCGTTGGCTTCTGAAAGGGAAAAATAACGTGGCATGGCTAGAGTATACCAGTTGCAGTGAGATGTTGAATTTGCCAACCTAACAAAGGCAAACCGCTTTGTTGACGATTACTGGTCATCCAGCATATCTTTGGAATTTGTAACAGTAGTAAAATTTCAGCAGGACACATTGAAAGATAAAATACAACAAAAAGTCAGGTCAATGGAATTTCAAAATGGATAAACTGATTACTCTTTCCTGTCCATCCTGCGGTGCCAGCCTTGAGGTGGCTTCCGGAGCCGAACAAGTCTCTTGCAAATACTGTGGGAACACGCACGCTTTGCTGGATATACTGCCTACTGAAATCTTTCCAATCAGATATTAAGTCAGATGCTGCGCGAGCAAGATTAATGAAGTTCTTCGATTTCAATATGAAAGATTTAGAATACAATCGCCAAGGGAAATTGAGTCCATATCAGGAGGAGCGCTTTTCTTCACAAGGATTTACAGCATTCGGGCTATTCTTCGCTGCCGGTTTGGGAAGCATCATTTTTATTATCGTGTGGTCACCGTTTCACGAACCATTTCTGTGCTCAAGTATGGCTGTGATTATTTCCATGATCCTTGGTTTGATCAGTTACAAACTCATTATGAGACCGGTCAAGTCTGGCGTTGTGCAAACCGAGGTCGGCTCGTTGGGCAAGCCTAAACATATGAGTATCTGGAAACCTGTTATTTACATTGGTCGCAAAGCTTTCCCAGTAAGAGATGATCCTTTTAAAGCTCTGGCATGGGATGTCCCTTATAAAGTTTATTACACTCCCATAGGAAACGTCGTTTTGTCAATTGAGTTATTAAAGGTATAACGAAGCAAGTCTCTCGAGGCAAATTTCTTTCAACGCAAAAGTTTGTCTACGTCGATAGAGTGGACATCATGAACCGATCACTCGCTAATTGGAACAAATTGAAATAGCGACATCAACCAGATAATAAAAAACGCCCTCAAGTAGGGCGTTTTTTGTCGTTCAACCATTGTGCTCGCTACAGCAGCGTAACATCAAACTTTCGCTTGTTTCAGCCTCAAACTATTCGTCACTACAAACACACTGCTGAACGCCATCGCGCCTGCGGCGAGCATCGGATTCAAATATCCCAGTGCGGCGGCGGGAATTAACACGATGTTATAGAAGAAAGCCCAAAACAAGTTCTGCTTGATCGTGCCAAGAGTTTTGCGTGAAAGATTGATCGCACGAGCCACGCCACGCAGGTCACCGCTCATCAATGTCACAGGAGCCGCAGCCATCGCAACATCGGTTCCAGTTCCAATCGCAATGCCAACGTCGGCTTGCGCAAGAGCAGGTGCATCGTTCACACCATCGCCCACCATGGCAATGATAGACGATTGACCATGGACGATTGACGATTGAAGCTTCTTGACTTCTGAAGATTTTCCTTCAGGTAAAACTTCAGCCAACACCTGATCGATCCCGACCTGCTTCGCAATCGCTTCGGCGGTCTTTTGGTTATCGCCCGTGATCATCGCAACCTTCAAGCCCATCTTATGCAACTCTTCAATTGCATCCTTCGAGCCATCTTTGATCGTATCTGCAACAGCGATCACGCCTTCGACCTTACCATCAACAGCAACCAGCATCGCTGTCTTCGCTTCAGATTGCAGACGAGTCACTTCAGATGCAAGTCCATTCAATGAATAGTTATGCGCTTCCATCATGCGGATATTGCCTACGGCAACGCTTCTTCCCTCGACTTCAGCCTGCACGCCATGCCCAGGCTCTGCCTTAAACCCAGCCACTTCTCCCAAACCAACCCTCGGGCAGTTGCCTCCGCCCAAATTGCTTCGCCAAGAGGATGTTCACTGACTTTTTCTACTGACGCGGCTAATCTCAACAAGTCGTCACTCTTCACTGATGACTGTTTACTGATCACTATATCCGTGACGGCAGGTTGACCCTTCGTGATCGTCCCCGTTTTATCAAGAACAACAACTGAGACCTTTCCCGCGCGCTCCAGTGCATCACTACTTTTGAACAGCACACCCAACTCTGCACCCTTACCCTGAGCCAACCATAACAGCTGTCGGCGTGGCGAGTCCCATCGCACATGGACAAGCAATTACCAACACAGCGACCATATTGATCAATGCACGTGTGAAGTCACCTTGTGCACCGACGAAGTACCAGCCTGCAAACGTGAGCAAGGCTATCGTTATAACTGCTGGCACAAATACAGCCGAAACCTGATCGGCAAGTTTTTGTATCGGCGCTTTGCTTCCCTGCGCATCTTCGACGAGTTTGATGATCTGTGCAAGAGCAGTTTCTTTGCCAACTTTTGTCGCCTCGAATTTCAACATGCCGAGTTTATTGAGCGTTGCACCGATAACCGTGTCACCTTGCTTCTTTTCAACAGGCATCGACTCACCCGTCAGCATGGATTCGTCAATGGAGCTTCGTCCTTCGACGATCACGCCGTCTACAGGAATGGTCTCGCCGGGTTTGACGAGGATCATGTCTCCGACGAGGACAGAGTCGGTTGAGACCTCCGCCTCCACCCCGTCACGAATGACGCGGGCTGTCTTGGCGCGGAGTCCCATCAGCTTTTTGATCGCTTCCGAGGTGCGTCCCTTAGCGCGGGCTTCCAGAAATTTTCCAAGCCGAATCAATGTGATGATCACAGCCGATGTCTCGAAATAGACATGACCGGGAAGTACGCCAACCGTAATAAAGATGGAAAAGATGTACGCAACCGAGGAACCCATTGCGATAAGAACATCCATGTTGGCGGATTTATTGCGGAGCGCTTTGAACGCACCCACGTAATATTGCCAGCCCACATAGAACTGAACAGGCGAAGCCACCAACCACATGGCGTAATTTACCCACGGGTCGTGCGCCCAATGCCCAAGAATGTTGAAATCACGAAGCATGGAAAATACGAACAACGGGATCGTGAAGATCAAACCGATGATAAGAAGCCGGCGTTGTTCTTGAATTTCATGTTCGCGCGCCATCGCTTCGGCATCTTCGGCTTCGCCGCCAAGCTCCACGGCTTCAAATCCAGCGGAAGAAACGGCGCGGCGTAATTCAGCTTGTGTAACAATGGTCGGAATATATTTAACACGTGCCTTCTCTGTGGTGAAGGTCACTTGTGCTTCGAGCACACCTTCAAGGTTTGCGAGGGCTTTTTCAAGTCGACGTGCATCATTGTCATCCGAGAGGCGCTTGATGATGAGGTCAGCTTCACCTGTGGCAACGCCGTAGCCTGCGCGGTTGACACGCGCAATAACATCGGATAAACCAAGTTTGGCGGAGTCAAAATCAACCGTAGCACGTTCCGATGAAAGGTTGACGACTGCGGTTTGCACGCCGTCCAGTTTCTTGAGATTGCGTTCAACAGTGGCGACACAGTTGGCACAGGTCATGCCTGTGATAGGGAGTGTAAGTTGTTTTGTTGAGGACATAAGATCCTTTACCACGAAAGACACAAAGTACACAAAGGCTTTACCCTGGGCTTGTCGAAGGGAAAATCAAAGGAAAAGCTATCCGCTCATCATTCATCCCCCTTAGTGACCTTCGTGTACTTTGTGGTTAAAAACTTTTAGATCGTAATCAAGCCTTCAGCAGGATAGTTAATCTCAGCCAGCAATGACTTGATGCTTTCTTCGCTGGCGGGGGTATCGAAAGTAATAACAACTTTCTTGGTGGCTTCATCCGCTTTCACGGATTGGACTCCCTGCAGCTCACCCACTTCGGTCTCGATAGTGTGGGTGCAATGTCCGCAGGAAATTGCGGGGACGGTATAAGTTACTGTGGTCATTTTGTTTCTCCTTGAATTAAATTTGTTTTTGTAAATATGTGGTTTCGATACGCCGCTTCGTGGCTACTCAACCACCAAATCAACTATTAAACCTTGGTGGACATCTCAAATACTTCGGTGATTTCTTTCAAGACACGTTCACGTTCTGCCTTGTTGTTTCCCTGAATGGCGGTGGTTACACACGAATTTAGGTGATTCTCAAGAATTTGTGCGCTGACTTTGTTCAACGCGGCTTCCACTGCCTGTATCTGGCGGATCACGTCAATACAATATTTATCTTCTTCCACCATGCGGATAACACCGCGCAAGTGCCCTTCTACTGTCTTCAATCGCCGTAATGTGTTTTGATTATCCATTGTGCCTCTACTATTCAGACACAGGTTGAGCCTGTCGTCTTACCCCCCCCAGGGGGGATGGGTATGACAATAATACAGCGCAACCCCATCAGTGTCAACCCATGACAACCTGAGAAATGTCATTTATTTGGATGAGATTTGTCATATACAGAGTAGAATTGTTGATATGAATATAGATACTGCCAGCCTGCGACGTGTCAGTGTTTTCAGGGAAGCTACAGATGATGATCTGAAGTTGTTCGTAGAGAATTCCATTTTAAGGACAATTGAGGAGGGCGAATTCTTCTTTTTTCAGGGCGACCCTGCCATGTATTTCTATATTTTGACATCAGGAAGGGCAAAGTTATTGCAATCCAACCCCGCAGGACAGCAGGTCAATTTACGAACGATCAACGAGTGGCAGATGTTCGGGGCATTGGGAGCAGTTCGTGCGGGAGCCACCTACCCCGCTACCGCACAGGCTCTAGAACCCAGTACAGCACTCGCCATCGAAAGCAGTTTCCTTCATACGATGTTGGAAGATCGCCCGTATTTGAATTTTAGTTTGATGCAGTTGATGACGAGTTACATTCAGGAGATGCAGGAACGCTATCGTGAACTGGCGACCGAACGCGTGGAACGCCGTATTGCATTGACCGTCCTGCGGCTGGCATCGCAAGTTGGAGAACGCTCAAGTGGAGACGAGATGATCATTGAGCTTCCACTTTCGAGGCAGGACGTGGCAGAGGCTTCAGGGACAACGGTCTTTACCGTCAGCCGGGTGCTGGCAGAGTGGGAAAGGCGCGGGTTGGTGGAAGCAGGCCGGGAGCGGGTTGTGATCCGAAATCCGCATGGGCTGGTACAAGTTTCTGAGGGGCTGGATCAGTAATCAGCCTGGAATGAAGCGTAGAAGGCACGCGAATCCCGCGTGTCTTTTTGTTTTAAGTAAATTGCGCTAGCGCAAAGAGGGAATTTGCAATTTGGAGTATTTTTATGACAAATGGAAACGATATCCAATCTCCCGTCTAAAATGACAGTTGAAGATGTGCTTCAAAACTGGCCTGATACATACGCTGTGTTTATGGACATGAAGTCGAAGTGCATTGGCTGTTTCTTGCAAAGATTTTGCACATTACAGGATGTAGCCGATACTTATCAGATCCCGCTTCAGAAACTGACTGGGGAATTGGAAAAACACGTTCCAACATTCAATCATTTTAAAAGGAGCACGTTATGAAAAACTCATTCAAACTCTTTAGCTTGTTTATGATCGTTGGAGTTTTGCTTGCGGCATGTGGCAATTCTTCAAAAAGCGAAAGCGCAAACAATATTAAAGAGTATTCTCTCAAGACAGCGTTTGTGGATGGCAAGATGGCATACGTCGGTGTGGGAGGCGGAATAGATGGCATTCAGAACCCGGTCTTAAGCGCTCACACCGGGGATACCGTCAAGGTTACCCTGACAAGCGGCGATGGGACCGAGCACGATATTTCCTTCCCAGATTTCAATGTCACATCAGATCATGTGACGGGCAAGGGGTCAAGCGTTACCGTATCATTCCTGGTTGACAAAGGCGGTTCGTTCGCTTACTTCTGCACCCTGCCCGGGCACCGTGAGGCGGGCATGGAAGGAAAATTCAATGTCACAGGCGACTTGCTTGCCAGCGCTAATACTCCAGCACCTGCCGCATCTGGAGATACCATGCCAGCAGGCGGTCCCATGGTTATGAATGGTGAAGCCACTACAGGCACCGACATCGTGCGTGACCCTACTGATCTACCTGGTCCCATTGGAAGCCGTGGTCCTGAGAACGTGCGGATCGATCTTGAAGCTGTGGAAATGACGGGTCAATTGGCTGATGGAGCCACCTACAATTATTGGACATTCAATGGGAAGGTGCCAGGTCCTTTCTTCCGTGTACGCGTTGGCGATACAGTTGAAGTACATGTGAAAAATGCAGCGAACAGTTCCATGGCACATTCGGTTGACTTCCATGCAGTCACTGGACCCGGCGGCGGCGCAGTTTTCACAAGCACAGCACCTGGAGAAGAAACAGTTTTCACTTTCAAGGCGCTTATCCCCGGACTTTTCGTCTATCACTGTGCCACACCCATGGTGGCTGAACACATTGCGAATGGAATGTACGGAATGATCCTTGTAGAACCAGAAGGCGGCTTACCTCCTGTAGACCGTGAGTTTTATATGATGCAAGGTGAAATTTACACCAAGGAAGCATTTGGTTCGACCGGGCACCTGACTGAAAACGTTCAAGCCCTGCTTAATGAAAGACCCGAATACTTTGTGTTCAATGGTGCTGTCGGTGGACTAACGACCGCCCATCCATTGAAGGCAAATGTCGGCGAGACGATCCGCATTTTCTTTGGTGTCGGCGGACCAAACTTTACTTCCTCATTCCACATGATCGGCGAGATGTTTGATCGGGTATACAACTATGGGTCACTAGCTACTCCACCCATGACCGAGGTACAGACCACACTCGTTCCACCTGGAGGCTCAACTGTGGTTGAACTCCAGCTCCAGGTTCCTGGACGTTACATTTTAGTAGATCATGCCCTCGCCCGGCTACAACGTGGACTGGCAGGTTACCTCCTGGTGGAAGGTCCTGACAACCCCGAGATATTCAACGGCACACCCTCTGCTGGAAGCGGTCACTAATATTCAAACAGCTATCAAGAAGCCTGCGAAATTCGCAGGCTTCTTGATTTTTACTGATACAGTTTCTGAAACACATCCTGCGCCCAGGTGAATATTGCAGAACTGTCGTCTTTGGATAGTTGGGTGTCGCCGTTCCCATAAAGAGACAATAACACCGTCATACCATCTGCCACACCCTTGGGATCAGACGCATCCAAGTCCACTTGACCGTATTTTGCGATCCACGCAGTGAATTGCTTTTGTTCTGTTGCGGAGAGCAAAGTGGAAAAAGTTTTCATCCTGCCGTCACTCGTTTTGCATTGGTTGCCGTATATCTCACCAGACAAAAAGACCGTCAAACTATCGCAGAAACCAGCAAAGCCGCCTTCGCGCTTCCATGTGAGGGCAAGGGTAGCAGGCGTCGTCTGGCTGCCATTCGCGTTGGTATGATATTCATACTGAACACCATCAACTTCCAACACAATGATACGGCCCGGTGTAACGATCTGGGAACACATAATATCCGGCATGGAAACGCCCAAACACGAATCAGGGAATTCAACATCTGAACTGCTGACAACGGTAATATCCTTCTCGTTCAATCCAAGGTTATTTGCAAGTTGCTTGATCACTGAATTATCCACTGGTCCTGCAGAAACCAACTCTCCTCCCGCCAGGACAACCACGCTTCCATCCTGGTTGGTGTGATAGTCATATTGCTTGCCATTCGCTTTTAAAACGATCCTGAAGCCCGACACGAGAGATTGTGTGCACATCACGCCCATGCGTTGTACACCAAGACAGCCATCGGGCCAGGTCACGGTTTCAGTGGAGACCAAGGTTATTTGATCAACAGACAGGTTCAACGTCCCAGAAAGAGCCGAGAGCGCGGCTTGTTGCGCAGGAGTCCAATTCGCAGGTGAATTTGTTGGGGAAGGATTTGGATAGGAATCATTCGGGTAAGAAGGATTTGGATAGGAAGTATCGTTAGGCGTCTGAGGCTGCGACGTTGACGTGGACTGCGGCGCACAGGCGGTCAGGACCAAAATCAGCAATATCGAACTTATAAATATTTTTCTCATTCTTACTCCTTATATCAAGAGACGTCCGGTTTACCGGGAATGTTCCGAAACGATTGTATAATCAACGGATGCGATATAGCCTTTTCTTCTTATCTTTGATAATTCTATCAGCCTGCGGACGCCCCGCCACCCCCACCGAACAATTGGACCCGTCCATTGCGGCGACGCTTGCCGCGCTACAGGCACCCGCGCCAACCCGCCTACCCGTGTCCACGCCAATCCCAACAGCAACACCGTTCGACTTGAAAGGCTTGTTCTGCGAATATCAATTCTGTGTGGGGCATCCCGTGGATATGGCTTTCTTTGATGTCAGCGCGCAGAACAATTCTGCATCACCCAGCACCTACTCACAAGGACTCATCGCGGCATTCAATGGCAATCTCTTTATACAAATGATCTGGCAATTATCGCCCGGAACAGCGGACCCCCAATTTCTGCTCGACCTGATTCTGGATAAGAATGTGGACACCCGCGTCGGCACCCAGACCGTGAAGCTGATCCGCGACATGAACGTTGTCTACACCCCGATTACGACCACCGCCTCTCCCCTTCTGCCATTTGGCGCTTCCGCGGCATGGACGTGCGGCGAGCGCGTCTTCGCATGGAAAGCATACACGCCAGATGAAGGCTCAGGGCAAACTCTCTTTGATAGTGCGTTGAGTCGCTTCAACTGCAACCGATGATCAAATCCATCGATACCTCACGCGGGATAGTTGTGATACGGGAAGCAAGTATGGCAGATGTGGCGCAGTTCCGCGACCTGCGGCTTTATGCTTTACAAGATAGTCCCATATCTTTCAGCGCAGACTATCAGACGAATCTCAATCACCCACTGGAATACTGGCAAAACCGATTACGTGACACAGCAAACGAGGTCACCTTCCTTGCCGAACAGGAACATCGTCTCATAGGTATGTCAGGAATCGCGCGTGGTTACTCTCCCAAAACAAAACATAGCGCGACAGTTTATAGTGTGTTTGTTCACCCTGAATGGAGAGGACTTCGCATCGCCGAAGCCCTTCTTGAAGCATGTATCGAATGGGCAAGATCAAAGGAAGTGAACATCATCAAACTTAGCGTCAATGCGTCAAACGCGTCAGCCATTCGCTGTTATCAGCGATGTGGGTTCACAATCTATGGAACGGAACCAAATGCTTTGTTGCACGAGGGGCAGTATTATGATGAGTATTTCATGTCCAAGATGTTGGACGGCTTCATAGCCTGAAATCACCGTCGTAGAGGTCGGATGTATAATCCTGCATATAGGATAGTTATACAAAGAGTTATTATGTATAGCCCAAAATCGGTATAGCTCCTGCGCCGATGTATTGATAATCAATAGTAGCTACTTATAAACACCGTTTATCTCAATATATGAAAACTAACCCTAGTTGTGGCAATACTCTGCATGAAGACCATAAGTTGGCAGCATTGTTATTCGATTATGTCTTGCCAATGTGGCTATCTGCTTCAGTCCCGAAAGAAGTTGAGTTCAAGGCAGCGAATATCGATTCGCATACGCTAATTCTTAAAGTTGAAGATGTTCTGGATGAAGCAGTAACGATTACATACGCTCAGTCTTAGACGAAACAAAAAAGCGAATCGGGCCGGATATTTGGATAAATATCAAAAATGAGGTTGCTAGGAAAACAAAAGAACAACTAAGGAACGAAAAGGTTGGCCATGATGATATTAGAAAATGGATAATAGACGCAGTTTGGCGAAAACGCAGATGTTGAAGAAATATTTTCTCTCAATCTTGAATACGTTCAAAGTATTATTGATTTATGAATCAATCAACAGTTTCATTGTTAATACACACAAAACTTTGATATCACAGAACATTCGATCTGTTCCGCTTTATAAATCCACAGTTTTATCGAGTCTTTATTTGCGCCAAGGAAGCACTGACGCAATTGAGATAACTCTTTATAATGCCCCCATAATAAATACATTAAAAGTTGAATGGAAACAAATACTCGAAATCAGAGAGGATAAAAGTTTTTCAGATAGCAATTATAGAAATATTCAGATTGCTTTATTAATGAAAATTATGCGGGAAAAGATAAAAATTACATTTACGACAGTTTATCCAAAAAAGTAGATGATTACGAGCAGTCCTGCAAGAAACACGGTAGTCGAAATCATATTATCCTCTATTTCACAAACACTTGACGTCCAAATCGCTTCTAGGCAAGCCATGGGAATAGCAGGATTATCTATGTCCTCTGGAAATCCTACGACAATAAACCTAGGGCTGATTAGCGGAGCATTAGATTCCGCTGGGGCATAATAACGATCGGCGTGTTACAAAAAAAGTTAGAGTACGAAAGAAAGCAACGACCGATGCGGAACTGAGGCCTACCCCTGTTCGTCTTTGCTTCCTGCCACAAAAGACATCCATTTCATCCAAGCGTCAACTCAGATAAATTTCGTCCCTGTTTCTTCGCCCCTTGATCCACATAAGCAAAGCGCTTTTTGAATTTTATATTCGTCCCCCGCAATGCGGACTCGGCATCCACATCCTTCCAGCGTGCCAGATTGACCAACACGAAGAATAAGTCACCTATCTCAGAGGCAAGCTCAAAATTTGTTTCGGCTTTCTTGATCTCTTCAATTTCCTCTTTTACCTTGTCCAACACACCGTCGATCTCGGGCCAGTCAAAGCCAACTCGCGCGGCGCGGTCCTGATACTCTTGTGCCTGGCTCAACGCAGGCAACGCCGCAGGGATTCCATCCAGCAGACCTTTCTCGGTCTGCCCTTTATCCTTGCGCTCGGTTTCCTTCAACTTTTCCCAGTTTACCAGTACACCGTCCACACCTTCCAATTCCACGTCACCAAAGACATGAGGATGACGTCTCACCAGCTTCGATGAAATTCCCTGAGCCACCTGGTTGATATTGAACTGTCCTTCTTCGTTCGCAATTTGAGACTGCAAGACAACCTGCAATAACAGATCACCAAATTCTTCGCGCATGTCCGCGAAATCACCAGAGTCAATGGCAGAGATGGCTTCATACGATTCTTCCAGCAAATGTTTTCTCAACGACTCGTGAGTTTGCTCCCTATCCCAAGGACAGCCATTCGGCGCCCGGAGATGTGCAATGATCTCTGCAAGCGCTTCAAAAGACATCCACTCTGTCAACGCCGGAATATATAAACAGGCACTGGCAGAAACATTGTCACTGCTGATCGAATCAATTCTTTCCTCTTTCGTCTTTCCTTCAATTACCCACTGAACCAAATGATCGGCGGGATATGTTGTCAACAAAACTGTTTTTACCTGCAAAGCCAGTTCGCTGGAATCAATTCCCGTCAACAGGACAGGCATATCGGGCGGATAAGGAGGAACATGTGCAGAGGAAAAAGTCTGCGCTTCGAGCAGGATCAGCCTCGAGGGTGGAGGGATGCGAAGCGTGTCAAATGTTTGTTTTACAAGGGAAAAGTCCATAGGAGTCTCCATTAAAAACGTAATGCGTAATTCATATCTGCTTTTCACGCATTACGAATTACGCATTACGTCACATGTAACGCGGTAGTTATTGAAAATCTAACGCTTGGTGTAGGTCGGAGCCTTACGGGCTTTCTTAAGACCTGGCTTTTTGCGTTCCTTGACGCGGGGATCGCGGGTAACCAAACCACGCTTGCGGAGGGCAGACTTCCAATCTTCGTTGATCATGATCAGCGCACGAGCAACACCCAAGCGCACAGCTTCGGTTTGTCCGGTGGTACCGCCGCCCATCACCTTGACGCTGACATCGTATTTCCCGGCATCCTCACCAACGGCAACGAATGCGCGCAAAATATCATTCAAATCGCCCATGCGGGTGAAATATGCAGCACCGTCCTTCTCGTTGACAGTGAATTGACCGGAGCCATCCGTCAGGCGAACACGCGCGGTGCTTTCCTTGCGACGACCTACAGCTTCATAATATTGTGCCATATTTATTCTTCCTTTTTCTTACGCCAGCGGTTCGGGATTGTTCGTGCCATGCGGGTGGCTGGGACCCGCATAGACCTTCAAACGCTTCAATACAGAACGTCCCATGCGGTTGTGAGGCAACATGCCCCACACAGCATCTTTGATAACACGATCAGGGTGCTGTTGCAACTGGTCACGCAATGAGATGGACTTCAAGCCACCCGGATAATTCGAGTGCTTGTAATATATTTTGGTTTCCATCTTCGTGCTGCTTTTTGTGCCAGTCACGGTCACGCGCTCACAGTTGATGACAACCACATTATCACCCATCTCCACGCCAGGCGTGAAAGTCGGTTTGTGTTTGCCGAGCAATACATGCGCAATACGTGTGGCAATACGGCCAAGGTTCTTACCATCGGCATCTACCAACACCCACTTGCGTTCGATCTCACTTGCTTTCGGATAGTACGACTTGTACACTTTCTGCTTCTCCGTTTCTATCGGTTGTCTCATAATTTAAGTGATTGTTACCAAATTATGCGATACTCTGTAATCTTATTGACAATTGACTCTTACTTTTTATATTCTACTTCGACCAGTGTCAGCCCATGTGCAGGAGCCAGCCCGGATGGAAGTGCGCTTCGCTTTTCAGCCGAAACTTGATCAAATCAGGGCGAGCCTGCTTCGCTAAAGAACGAGCGATCTCTTCCACTGAGACCTTTCCCTGCGCAACCGCCACCTGGACAAATACCAATCTGCGAACCATCCGATAGAGGAAGGCATTCGCTTGGACTTCAAAATGCCATTCGTCCTCAGCGGCTTGTGTCCATTCAGCTTTCATCACAGTCCGCACGGTCGTGCCTTTGGGAGAGGTCGGGGAACCGAAGGCAGAGAAATCGTGCGTTCCAATGAATTGCTTTGCAGCATCTGCAAGTGCTTCGCTGTTTATCACTGGCACCCTCCACGCAAATCGCTCACGTATCGGGTCTCGTAATGGCTGGCAGAACACTTTGTAACGATAACAACGAGATGTCGCATCGAAACGCGGATGGAACTTTGCATCCACAGCTTCTACAGAGCGAACCGCCATATCCTTGGGCAAAGCCGAGTTTAATGCACGCAGGAGGTTTTCGTCAGTGTGAGACCAATCAAGGTCAACCGAAGCAACCTGCCCTGTGGCGTGAACGCCTGTGTCTGTCCGCCCGGCGATGAGTACCGAGCGTCCAGTCCATCCCACTTTGCGAAGGGCTTTCTCAAGTTCGCCCTGCACCGTTCTGGATTTTGCTGCCTGTCGCTGGCTTCCCACAAAACCGGAGCCGTCGTAGGCAAGAGTCAATTTGTAACGTGCCATTTTTCATAACGACTTAAGTCGTTACTACACACTATTCTTCAACTAATTCCAAAATTACCATTTCAGCCGAGTCACCCATGCGAGGACCCAACTTCAACACACGAGTATAGCCGCCTGGACGATTGGCGTAGCGAGGCGCAATCTCATCGAAGAGACGCTTGATCACCTGGTTATCACCAAGCCTGGAGATTGCCAGACGACGAGCGTTCACCTTCTCAATATCGCTCCCCTGTGCACTATTACGGGCAAGCGTAATCAAACGCTCGGCATCACCGCGGATTGCGGCGGCTTTCGTCTTAGTGGTTTTGATTCGTTCGTGTATAAAAAATTGTTTTATCAAATTGCGGCGCAGGGCAACTCGTGCACCTGTACTGCGTCCCAACCGATAACCAGATATTTGATGTCGCATTTCAAATTACTCCACTGAACTCGAATCTTCTTTCATATAGCCCTTTTCCTGCATCTTTTGGCGAAGTTCATCGAGACTCTTTTCACCAAAATTGCGGATGGACATTACCGCTGTTTCGCCTTTTTCAAGCAAATCAAGCACATCGCCGACCGTGGTGATACCCGTACGCTTAAGAGAATTGAACACACGTACAGACAGGTCCAATGCCTCAACCGGGGTATCTGCGAGCTCACTTGTGAGGCGGCTACCACTAACTTCCTTTTCAACGACAACCGTCAAGGTTTCTTCAGTGACACCAGCAATGTAGCGCAAATGATCGATCACGATCTTGGCGGCAGTGCTCAAAGAACGTTCCGGCGAGATCGTACCGTCAGTCCAGATCTCAAGAATAAGCTTATCGTAGTTGGTGCTCTGACCGACACGAGCCGACGTCACTTCCCAGTTCACGCGTTTCACAGGACTGTAAATGGCATCAATCGGAAGTTCGCCAATAGGCATATGCCCGCTGCGTTCGTTTGCCGGTGAATAACCACGTCCACGCTCAACGGTGAATTCAAGATCAAGCTTGGTCTTGGGATTATCCACCGTGAAAAGGTATAACTCAGGATTTACAATTTCCACTTCAGCAGATGTAATAATATCAGCCGCAGTGACCGTCCCTTCACCGCGTACTTCCAGGTGCATACGGGTGCTATCCACGCCGTCAAGTTTGAGGCGCAACTGCTTAACTTGTAAAGTCACCTGAATCACATCTTCGCGAACACCCGGAATTTCACTGAATTCGTGTAACACGTCCGCAATCCGGATGGATGTTACTGCTGAGCCCTCCAACGAAGAGAGCAGAACACGACGCAATGCATTACCAAGCGTTACGCCATACCCGCGTTCCAATGGGCTAATAACAAATTTACCGTAGTTTCGAGCCTCTGCTTCACGCTCGATTTTCGGCATAACCATGTTCGAGATACCCGTCACGGTTCACCTCTCCCTGTACAATAACAGTAGAAACTCTGGCTGACTGGGAAGTCCAACTGTCAGCCAGAGCACAATTGATCAACTAGCGTGAGTAATACTCAACGATAAGTTGTTCGTTTAGAATGCCATCAATTTCAGCACGCTCAGGGAGGCGCTGAACAACACCAGATAACTGCTTGGTGTCGCGATTCAACCAACTCGGGGATGTGCGTACATCAGCCAAATCGCCAAGTCCCTTGAAGTATTCAAGAGCACGCGATCCTTCGCGGACTGCCACAACATCACCATCTTTTAATAACATGGAAGGAACATCAGTACGACGCTCATTCACGACAAAGTGACCGTGGGTTACCATCAAGCGAGCCTGTGCCCGGCTGGAAGCATACCCAAGGCGATACACAACATTATCCAAGCGAGATTCGAGAATTTGCAAAAGATTCAAGCCAGTCAAACCACGGCGCTGAAGGGCAACCTCGTAGTAGCGTCGGAATTGACGTTCAAGAACGCCATACACACGGCGAGCGCGTTGTTTGGCACGCAACTGGCGCAAATAATCTGATTCGCGGCCTGAACGATTTCTACCACGGCTGCCAGTGCGTCCATGTTGACCAGGCGCAAAGCTTCTTCGCTCGAACGCACACTTCGGAGTGAAGCAACGTTCGCCTTTAAGATATAGTTTCTCGCCTTCGCGCCGGCACAGTTTACAAACCGGACCAATATGTTTCGACATAGATTACTTTACCTCTATACCTGATTACACGCGGCGCTTCTTCGGCGGACGACAACCGTTATGCGGGATCGGCGTGATATCAGAAATTAAACGAACCTTCAAACCCATAGCCTGGACGGCGCGAATTGCATTTTCACGTCCAGGACCGGGTCCCTTGACAAACAACTCCACTTCCTGGATGCCTAGTTGCTGAGCCGCTTTAATAGCCTGTTCAGCAGCAAGGCGAGCAGCAAAAGGTGTACTTTTACGGGAACCCTTGAAACCAGCCGAGCCAGCACTGCCCCATGCCACTGTATTTCCTTCGGTATCGGTCACGGTGACAATCGTATTATTAAAGGAAGCAAAAATGTGCACTTGCCCAGAGGACAATGAACGCTTGCTCTTTTTTGCGCCAGCTGTGCGGCGCGTAGAACGTACACTTTGAGCCATATTTTCTCCAGCCTTTATTTCTTGGCACCGCGTCGGCGTCCGCGACCGGCAACGGTCTTCTTGATGCCTTTTCGAGTGCGTGAGTTTGTTTTCGTCCGCTGACCGCGAACAGGTAAATTACGACGATGGCGCAAGCCGCGATAAGATCCGATTTCGATCAGACGCTTAATGCTCATTTGAACTTCGCGGCGCAAGTCACCTTCAACTGTGTAGTTTTTAGTAACATATTCACGAATTGCAGCAACTTCAGCCTCAGAAAGATCCTTAATCCTTGTATCTGGATTAACTTTTGTATGAGACAAAATTTCGCGTGCGCGCGTAGGACCTACACCATAGAGGTAGGTCAAACCAATTTCCGCCCGCTTATTGCGGGGCAGATCAACACCTTCAATTCTCGCCATAATTCACACTATCCCTGTCGTTGCTTGTGCTTTGGATTTTCGCAGATAATAAATACTCTGCCTTTGCGCCTGACAATTCTGCACTTGGCGCAGCGTTTCCGTACTGACGGTGAAACTTTCATAACAAAAATTCTCCTTGCAAATATGGCTACCGCTACTACAAGTAGCCAAGACTATGATTATACACGCTCATCTTTTTTTCGTCCAGAATATGTATCACATCAGATCATAGGACAGTCAGGAGTAGAGGTTCTCCTTCGGTGACAGCGACGGAGTGTTCAAAATGCGCTGTCAATGATCCATCTGCAGATACTACGGTCCACTGGTCGGGCAAAACTCGTGTCTCAGCCGTTCCAACAAGCACCATTGGCTCAATGGCAATGGTCATGCCTACCTTAAGCAACATGCCCGTACCAGCTCTGCCATAATTAGGCACTTGTGGACCTTCATGCATTTCACGCCCAACACCATGACCCGTGTATTCACGCGTCACATGAAAACCATGACTCTCAACATAATTTTGTATTGCCGCAGAGACATCACCCGTACGATTGCCAGCACGCATCTTATCAATACCTGCGTGAAGCGCGTCATTCGTGACGTCAAGCAACTTCTGCGATTCGGGCGAGATTTCTCCCACTCCGGCAGTTAGCGCAGAATCTGCCACCCAGCCATCCAATACGGTTCCGCAATCAAGTGAAACAATGTCACCGGCTTCAAGTTTTCTTTTTTTACTTGGTATGCCATGAACAAGTTCCTGGTTGATGCTTGTCGTAATAGATGAGGGAAATGGAGGGTGTCCATATCCCTTGAATGGCGATATACATCCATGTTTCCGCAACACTTCCTCAGCAGCCGCGTTGAGGTCGGCAGTGGAAACACCCGGTTTTAAAAGTGCCTTTACTGTAGCCAGTACAGTTGCATTAATACGACCTGCTTCACGCATCGCTTCAAGTTCGGCAGGGCTCTTAATGTGGATTTGACGAGACCAACTCATAATTATTATTTCTTCAATGCAACCATCATTGCCTGTGTCACCAGTTCTATGGTTTGCATACCATCAATCTCAACCAATTTACCAAGATCACGGTAATAAGCTATCAACGGGGACGTTTGATCCAAATAAACCTGGATGCGATGCTTCACTGTTTCAGCCTTATCGTCATCTCGCTGATAAAGTTCCGATCCATCGAAATCACACTTTCCCGTTTCCTTCGGCGGATTGAATTTTTCATTGTAAATATGTCCACTGGCACGGCATGTCCAACGTCCACCAAGTCGTTCTACTAAAACATTATCATCGGCTGTAATAAAGGGGACTGCATCGACTTGCCCATTGAATTCTTCAAGCATGGCGCCAAGTGCGTTTGCTTGTGCTGGGGTACGGGGAAAGCCGTCCAAAATGGCACCAGCTTTACAGTCCGGACGACTGAGGCGATCTCGTATCATCGCGATCGTCACATCATCAGGCACAAGTTCTCCCCTGCCCATGAATGTTTGAGCAAGTTTCCCGAGTTCTGTTTGATTCTTAAGGTTCTCTCGAAACAATTCGCCCGACGAAATATGTGCCAGACCCGTCTGTTCAGACAAGATCTCTGCCTGTGTTCCTTTTCCTACACCAGGGGGACCAAGCAAAACAATAAATGTTGCCATGAGGCTCCTAGCTAACGAGTAATTTTTCTTGATAACCGTGCAACTTGAGTTCCGCCTCAATGTTCATGAATACATCACGAACAACACCTACGACAATGAGCAAGCCTGCTGAAGAGACAAGGAACAATCCTGAAGAGCCCGCCGCAGCAGGGAGTACAAGCTGTAGAAGAAATGGCATAATTGCCACGATTCCCAATAACAATGCACCTGGCAAAGTAATGCGGCTTTGAATACGACTTAAATATTTTTGTGTAGCAGCACCCGTATGAACACCGGGGATTTGCGCCCCGGATTTCTTTAGATTATCGCCATAATTCTGTTGTTCAAAAAGAACAGTCGTATAGAAATAAGTAAACGCAACAACCATGAAGAAATACATCAACCAGTAACCCCACGAACTTGCACCTGTCGCATTAAAGAATCCCTGCACCCCGAAGGCAAAGTTCTTAACCCATTCAGTTTTTGAACCCATAAAAAATCCGGCTAGAATGGCAGGGAACTGTAAAAGTGCGCTCGCAAAAATCAATGGGATCATACCGGAAAGATTAACCATTAATGGCAGAGTAGGTTGAGGCATGCGAACATTTTTTCCACGTTGCATTGCATAAAAAACAGCACTCTTTTGAGGATAAATAATCGGCACATTACGTCGTCCCTGCTGAACATATACAATCGCAAGAACGGTCGCTACAATGATAATAAGCATCGCAGGGATTAATGTGGCACGATTTAGTTGGTCAGTCCAGAGGGCATAAAGATTTGCGGGGATTTGAGATACGATACCTGCAAAAATCACCAAGGATAATCCCTGACCACGAATACCATACTCTGAAATCAATTCCCCCAGCCAGATCGCGAACATGGTTCCAGCTGTCATCACCATTAGGGTTGTAACCGAGGTCAACCACAGTTCAGGTGTAAACCCAAACGGAATGATTGTCTGTTGCGCCAGAGCATTAAAAGTGTTAATTTGACCAATGGCAGAAAGCGCCGCCATGGGTACAGCAAGATAGTACGTCCATTTCTCCATCCACTGCTGGCCCTCACGCTGATCTTCCTGCATTTTCCGTTGCAACGAGGGTATGATCGGTATCAATAACTGAAGAATAATCTGAGCCGTGATATATGGATATACACCCATGGACAACACAGAGAATCTGGAAATTGTACCGCCAGAAAGCAGGTTCAGAAAACCTAAAAAGCCTCCTGATCCACCTTGAGACTGGAAAAATGCCGCCAATGCTTCGCGATTAACACCAGGCGCAGGCACATTTGCAGCGAGCCGAAAAAGCATTAACAGCCCCAATGTAATGAGCAGTTTTTTTCGAATATCTTCAGAACGCCATAAAAAACGCCAGGCTGATTGTTTCTTTTCAGGCATATTGAGTTCCTCTAAATCGGATTACCCGATCAGTTCCACAGTGCCGCCAGCCTTTTCAATCTTGGCTTTAGCACCAGCCGTTACGCGATGAGCACGAACCTTCAAAGGAATTGTCACATCGCCGCGTCCAAGAATGACAACAGGGTTTCGAGGGTCACGAATCAAATGGGCGTTTTCCAAAGCTTCAGGAGTAACATCAGCATCGGCCTTGAAAGATTCGGTCAATTGATCCAAATTCACTTCGTTGTATTCGACGCGATTGAGAGGAGTAAATCCTTGGCCACGCATAAATGGCAGACGACGATAAAAAGGCAGGTTTCCGCCTTGTCGATAAAGGTTTCCGCCTTGACCTGAGCGCGAACCTTCGCCTTTTGTACCACGTCCAGCCGTTTTACCCTGACCAGCAGAGATGCCGCGACCAACGCGTTTTTTATTCTTTTTGGAGCCCGGATTGGGCACGAGATCGTGTAGTTTCATCTTTCTTTCCTACTCTTCAACCTTGACCAGGTGAATGATTTTCTGGATCATCCCGCGCAAAGCTGGATTATCTGTATGCTCAACTGTCTGATGCATATGGCGAAGGCCAAGCGCCTTTGCCGTTGCCCTCTGTTCCTTGGCATAACCAATCGGGCTACGGACAAGCGTTACACGGATGACCTTTCCACTGATTTCTTTTTTAGGCATGTTGCTTCCTCCGTTCCCAGAACGGCAACAATTCACTTACATTTTTACCGCGACGAGCGGCTTCTTCCTGAGGTGACTTTAATTGTTCGAGCGCATCGAATGTAGCCATAACCACATTAAGAACATTGGCGCTTCCCTGTGATTTTGTCAGGATATCACGCACGCCAGCCACTTCCAACACAGCACGAACACCACCTGCCGCAATAACTCCAGTACCTGGAGAAGCCGGCTTGAGCATTACTTTCGCGCCTGCAACTCTGCCCAACACTTCATGAGGAATAGTTGTACCAGAAAGGTTGACGACTCGCATATTCTTGCGAGCGCGCTCAGAAGCCTTACGCATTGCGTCGGGAACTGCATTCGCCTTGCCAACGCCCATGGAAATTGTGCCTTTTTTATCACCTACAACCACAGTCACACGGAATTGAAAGCGGCGACCACCCTTCACAACTTTCGCAACGCGGGCAATTTCAATGACACGTTCTTCAAACTGGTCCTGTGCTTCAAAGTTCTGTTGTTCAGTTCTTTTGTATTCTGCCATTTCTTTCTCCACTCAAGCCTAAAATTGCAAGCCGCCTTCACGAGCGCCATCTGCAAGTGCTTTGACGCGTCCAATATAACGATAACCACCACGATCAAAGACAACGGTAGTGACCCCTTTGCCTTTTGCACGTTCCGCGATCGTCTGTCCAATAAGTTTCGCCTGTTCGGATTTTTTCAATCCCTTCAGTTTTTCACTCAATTCACCATCCACCGTAGAAGCAGACGCCAGAGTATGGCCAGCATGGTCATCAATGATCTGGGCATAAATTCCTGTTAGACTGCGAAACACGTTCAAACGCGGACGTTCAGCGGTTCCCGCCAAATTTTTGCGAACGCGTGCATGACGACGCATCCGCGCGATAGCACGAGACTTGTTAGCCATAGTTTACTTGGCTCCTTTTCCAGCTTTACCAGCTTTACGGCGAATCTTTTCGCCAAGATAATGAATACCTTTGCCATGATAGGGCTCTGGCGGGCGAACGTTACGAATTTCAGAAGCGGTCTGTCCGACTACTTCACGATCAAAACCAAGCACTTTGATCTGGCGCGTCTTCAAGTCTACTTCAAAAGAGATACCAGCTGGCGGTTCCACTTTTACAGGGTGTGAATAACCAACATGCAACACAAGGTTTTTGTCTTCAAGTTCAGAGCGATAACCAACGCCATCTACCTCAAGCACCACTTCAAAACCAGAGCTAACTCCATGAACCATATTCGCAATGACAGCACGGGTAGTGCCATGCAAAGCGCGTTCTTCAGGGTTATCCGACTTGCGAGTCACAATAACCTGACCATTATCCAGGGCAATACCAATCAGCGACGAAAACGTGCGCCTAAGTTCACCCTTGGGACCTTTTACATGAACCTTCGAACCTTGTACATCAACTTGTACACTGCCCGGAACATCTACAGGTAATCGTCCTATGCGAGACACTTTTACCTCCTGCCTTTCTACCAAACCTTGCAAAGAATCTCGCCACCCACGCCCAATTGACGGGCACGAGCACCGGTCATCACGCCCTTGGGTGTCGAGACGATTGCAACACCAATTCCAGAAAGCACCCAGGGAATGTTTTGTTTCTTTGTATAAATACGTCGACCCGGTTTACTTACGCGTTCAATACCAGAAATCACTGGGCGACGCTCACGACGCTCACCTACGTATTTTATTTTAAGGCGTAACACCTTCTGGATCACTTGCTCGCCTTCAACCAGCTCGAAGCCTTCAAGATAACCTTCATCTTTCATAATCTTGGCGATCTCAATTTTTATCTTTGAACTGGGCATTGCCACCAAAGCATGACCGGACATCACGGCATTGCGGATGCGGGTCAGCATATCAGCGATAGGATCATTTATAGACATGCTATTTCCTCCGTCCCTTTACCATGAAGACTTTAACGACGCCGGGATTTTGCCCTGCAACGCCAACTCACGGAAGCAGATACGGCACAAACCAAAACGACGGATAAACCCGCGCGGACGTCCGCAACGGACACAGCGATTCCAAATCTGACTCGGATATTGCCGACGGGATTCACGATATTGCATACACTTCTTCGCCATAATTTAAGCTTCCTTCTTTATGAACGGCATACCAAGCAACTGCAAAAGAACACGTGCCTGGTTATCGGTTTTGGCAGTTGTCACAATGGTGACCTCCATGCCGCGCAGTTTGTCAATTTTGTCATACTCGATCTCAGGGAAGATCAACTGATCACGCAAACCCAGTGTGTAATTTCCGCGGCCATCAAAGGCATTGGCGGAAACACCGCGAAAATCGCGGACACGGGGAAGCGCCGTATTCACTAAACGATCAAGGAACGCCCACATCCGGTCACCGCGCAATGTGACCTTTGTTCCGATCAAACGTCCTTCGCGCAGTTTGAAATTGGCAATACTCTTGCGCGCCTTGTTTGTTACCGGTTTTTGCCCGGTAATGATCGTCAGATCAGACACAGCAGATTCAAGAGACTTGGGATTATCCAACGCCTCACCCATGCCAATATTGATCACAATTTTTTCAATACGCGGCACCTGCATGATGTTTTGGATATCAAACGCCTTGCGTAAAGCCGGGATAACTTCGTTGTTATACTGTTCTTGCATTATATTCATTGATCATTACTCCGCGGCTAATCAACCAACGCTTGGCAGTTTTTACAAACACGATGGGATCCATCCTCATCGCGCTGTACAGCGACACGGGTGATCTCGCCACATTTTGGACAAACCAGCATTACGTTCGAGATATCGATCGATCCTTCAAATTGGATTCGACCAGGGTTCATATTGCGTCCCGCCGAAGTCTGCACCTGACGCTGGTGCTTGGTGCGGACATTAACACCCTGTACGACCACACGACGAACATCCAATAAAACATTGATCACTTCACCGCGCTTCCCCTTATCTTCCAAACGTCCGCTGATGACTTCCACAGTATCGCCTTTGCGAATCTTAACATTCATCCTATATACTCCTCACCCTAAAGCACTTCCGGCGCCAAAGAGACAATCTTCATGAAACCTTTTTCACGAAGCTCCCTGGCAACAGGACCAAAAATACGAGTGCCCTTGGGGTTTACACCATCAGCATCAAGAAGAACCGCGGCGTTATCATCGAAACGAATATAGGAACCATCTTCACGACGATATTCCTTGGAAACACGAACAATAACAGCGCGCACCTTCTCGCTCTTTTTCACACCACCCTGAGGGGTGGCGGATTTTATAGTAGCGACTACCACATCACCAATACTGCCATATCGACGGGTGGAACCACCCAAAACATGGATGACCAACAATTCACGTGCACCGGAATTATCGGCAACCTTCAAACGAGATTCGTGTTGGATCATGCTTAGTCCTCCGCCTTCAAATCGGCTACGCCGGTGTCTGCGGTACGGATCTCCTGCTTCACAATATTCTCCACTACCCAGCGCTTATCGCGGGAGAGTGGACGTGATTCAACGATCTGAACCTCATCGCCAATCTGGCAACCAATCTCATCATGAGCCTTCACGCGCTTGCTGGTGTGAACAACTTTGCGATACAGCGGATGACGAAATTACGCGTGATCTCCACCACGACTGTCTTGGTCATTTTATTACTGGTGACCACACCAATGATTCGACGACGATTGTTCATGCTTCACCTTCTACAACTTCAGCCGTTGCCTGTTCTTTCAGGATGGTCTGCATACGGGCGACTTCACGCTTCAAAACACGCAGACGGCTGGTATCGGTCAACTGGCCTGTCACCTGCTGGAAACGCAACTTCATCAACTCTTCGCGGGCATCCGTCAGCTTTATTTCAATTTCGCCCGATTTCATACTTCTTAATTCACTGGGTTTAACCGACTTCATGCCTGTTCTCCTGATTCGAGGCGGGCGACCACCTTGGTTTTGATCGAGAACTTATATTGAGCATTCTTAAGCGCCTGGACCGCGGTTGCCGCATCCAAACCACCAACCTCGAACATGATACGCCCAGGCTTGACAACAGCCACATAGTACTCAACATTACCCTTACCCGAACCCATGCGGGTTTCAGGCGGCTTATGCGTGAACGGCTTGGCAGGAAAAATACGAATCCACACTTTACCACGCCGCTTCATTTCACGGACAATGGTCCGGCGTGCTGCTTCGATCTGCCGCGCAGTCACCCAACCCGGCTCCAATGCCTGCAAGCCGAATTCACCGAAACTTACCTCTGCACCGCGCAGGGCTTTACCCCGCATACGGCCGCGCATTTGCTTGCGCCACTTAACACGTTTTGGCATCAACATAATAATCAGTACCTCTCAAGAGACAACCTGCATCCGTGGCTATTCGCTCACGTATACGCCTTCGGTCGCCTCCACTTTATCTTCAACTTCAGGTTTCGATTCGCCTTTATAGATCCAGACCTTCACGCCAATTTGACCATATGTCGTATGGGCTTCAGCCAGAGCAAAATCAACATTTGCGCGCAGGGTTTGCAGAGGAACTCGTCCATCTCGCAACATGTACATCACGAGACATTTCTGCTCCACCCAAACGGCCGCCCACCATAATTTTGATACCTTGAGCGCCCTGTTTCATCGCCTGCTGAATCGCTCGTTTCATCGCACGACGATAGGCGATACGACGCTCAAGTTGATCGGCAACGTTATAAGCCACCAACATTGCATCGGTATCTGGGGAGCTGATCTCTTTGATGTCAAGATCTACTTTCTTGCCGATAAGTAATTTCAAGACCAGCACGAATTTTTTTTACGCCTTCACCTTTGCGACCGATCAAAACACCAGGTCTGGCGGTGAAAATGGCAATACGGATCTTGCCAGGATATCGTTCGACTTCCACGCGGGAAATGCCAGCCTTACGATTCTTGATGGTATCCGGCAGATCCTTGCGAAGCTTACGCACTGCAGTATTTTTCGACGCACCACCTTTGGAAGCAACTCCCATCAATAATGCACGAATGGCAAAATCCTGATGCAACTGCTCACGGTATTGCGAACCTTCTGCAAACCAGCGCCCCTGCCAACCTTGATTGATTCCAAGGCGCATACCAATCGGATGAACTTTACGACCCATAATATCTCCTATATCTCCTGGTTACGCCCCACGCTCGCGCAAAACGACGGTAACATGCGAACTCCGTCGCAATATCGGCTTGAAACGACCTCGCGCACCGAAACGACGCCATTTGCGAGTGGTTGCTTCATTTGCAAAGATCTTAGCAACGTACAAATCATCGCGGCTAACACCGAAATTTTCCTCCGCATTCGCGACAGCAGAAGCTAGCAATTTTCGGACAGGTAATGCAGCGGCTTTATTTACGAAGCGCAACATTTCCAACGCTTCATTGGCATCCTTGCCGCGTACAAGATCAACAACAAGGCGCACTTTCTGGGCAGACATCGAGAGAGAGCGCAAATGCGCCTGAATATCATGCATGATTCATCTCTCCTTATGCTGCTTTCTCGCCAGCCAGGTGGCCGCGGAAAGTACGCGTCGGGGCGAATTCGCCCAATCGATGACCGACCATATTTTCGGTAATATAGATCGGGACGTGACGGCGTCCATCATGAACAGCAATGGTGTGTCCAACCATCTGGGGGAAGATCACGCTGGCACGACTCCATGTGCGCAACACTTTCTTCTCTCCCTTCTGATTCATGGCTTCAACTCTCTTCAACAATTTGGGCTCAATAAAAGGGCCCTTTTTCAATGATCGTGACATATCTTACCTTTACCTTTTAGCGGCTCTTATTACTGCGGCGACGAACAATATACTGATCGGTCTTCTTATTGCGGCGTGTTTTGTAGCCCAAGGTGGGTTTACCCCACGGGCTTTTCGGACCTGGCAAGCCAATGGGCTGACGTCCTTCACCACCACCGTGTGGATGGTCGCGCGGAGACATCGCCGAGCCGCGGACAGTTGGGCGAATACCCAAATGTCGTTTTCTTCCAGCTTTACCAAGTTTTACATTACCGTGATCAAGATTTCCGACCTGACCAATGGTTGCATAACAAGTCTGGCGTATAAGGCGAACTTCACCCGAAGGCATACGCACTTGCGCAAAGTCACCTTCCTTGGCGAGCAATTGTGCTGCCCCGCCAGCTGAGCGGACCATTTGACCACCGCGTCCTTCGTTAATCTCAATGTTGTGGATCAAAGTACCAACCGGGATGCTCGAAATCGGAAGGGCGTTGCCGGAACGTATCTCGGCTCCCGCGCCAGCCATAACTGTATCGCCGACTTTGATATCCAACGGTGCGACAATGTAACGCTTCTCGCCATCTGCATAAAACAGAAGTGCGAGGCGGGCTGTGCGGTTCGGGTCATATTCAATAGCCGCAACCTTGGCGGGAATACCGTGCTTATCTCGTTTGAAATCAACAAGGCGTATGAAGCGGCGATGTCCGCCTCCGCGATGACGAACCGTGACACGTCCATGAGCATTACGTCCGCCACTCTTGCGTAAAGGCACAAGCAGGGAACGCTCAGGTGTGGATTTAGTTATCTCTTCGAATGTGTAACCGGTCATCCCACGGGTGCCCGGTGTTACCGGTTTATATTTTTTGACAGGCATTACTGCACCCCTTCAAATATCGGAAGTGTTTGCCCATCAGCCAAAGTAATAAGCGCCTTCTTGAAACCAGCTTTGCGAATAGACGTGCGACGGCTTCGCAAGCTACGGCCGCGCTTGGCAGGGGCATTAATAATATTTACACGAGTGACGCTAACATCATAAAAGGTCTCAATCGCGTCCTTGACCTGTGTACGCGTGGCTGTATCCGCAACAATGAACGAATATTGGTTCATTTTGCCAGATTGATAACTTGACTTTTCAGTAACAAGGGGACGGCGAAGGATGTCGTAAATTGTATTCATATCTTTCTCCTTATCCCAGGTGCGCCACAAGAGCATCTAATGTCTTGACCGGCAATACCACTTTATCGTAACTAAACAAATCACGAATGTTCAAATATCCAGCGAGCAATACTTTTGCGTCTTCAAGATTATCAGCAGAGCGCATGATCATATCGTAGGAAATGTCTTTCTCTGACATCAGAACCAAGGCAGTAGCATTACCAACAAGACTGGAAAGAGCGGTTACCATAAGACGAGTCTTTGTCCCATCCAATTTCAAATCATCTACAACCACCACATCCGCTTCGGCGGCTTTTGCTGAAAGGGCAGAACGTAACGCTGCCTGTCGCATCTTCTTAGGCATACGTTGGGTATAACTGCGAGGGTGTGGTGTATGAATACGTCCACCACCCACCCATTGTGCAGCACGGCGCGAACCCTGACGAGCACGCCCAGTGCCTTTTTGCTTATAAGGCTTTGCGCCACCACCAGCAACTTCACTTCGCACCTTGGTATCATGCGTACCAAGACGGGCATTTGCCATTTGGCGGACATAAGCCTGGTGCATCAAATCTATATTAATTGGGGCTTCAAAGATCGCGGCAGGCAATTCCATTTCGCGAAGTTTTTCGCCTTCCATGTTTAACACATCAACTTTCATAATATTACTTGCTCCGTTTCATCAGCGCCTATTGCTTGCGCGCTTCCTTGATCAGAACCAGACCGCCTTTTCCACCAGGCACGGCACCGTTAATACCAAGCAAGTTGCGCTCAGCATCCACCATAACAATTTTTAAAGCCTGAGCGGTTACACGCTCATTTCCCATGTGACCTGAACTGCGGGCTCCCTTATAAACACGTCCTGGTGTTGTACCGGCTCCACGAGAACCTGGAGCACGATGACGATCAGACTGACCATGTGTCTTCTTGCCACCTGCAAAATGGTAGCGCTTGACCACACCAGCAAATCCTTTACCCTTACTCGTGCCGATCACATCCACGCGTTCCCCAACAGCAAAGACTTCAACAGTTAGTTTATCGCCAACATTTGCAGCTTCTTTAGAGCGAAATTCACGCAGGAATTTCATTGGCGGCAAACCATTTGAGTTAAGGTGTCCCAACTCACCTGAAGCCAATTTCTTCGGATGAATTTCACTGAACCCAAGTTGTATCGCCGCGTAGCCCTCTTTTTCAGGGTTGCGTACCTGGGTAACGTAACATGGCCCAGCTTCGATGATCGTCACAGGATACGCGACGCCTTGCTCATCGAAGATCTGGGTCATGCCGATCTTCTTTCCAATAAGCCCTTTCAACATAATCTGTTTTTCTCCTTGCAAGAAATAGTATTGAGACTGTCAGCCTGGGCTTAGGCTGCATCATCTCCGGGCAACGCAGTCAAACAGTCCCGCGGGATGCGTTAGTTTTTGTCCCGCACAGGTACCGTTCTTACGCTGTCGAAATTCGAGAGCAGAGATCAATCATACGGTCTCTACTCTCGTTTGACGACCAACTAAATTTTAATTTCGATATCCACGCCCGCAGGCAAATTGAGACGCATCAGCATATCAATCGTTTTTGAGTCCGGATCAAGTACATCAATCAAGCGATTGTGAGTCCGAATCTCAAAATGTTCATGCGAGTCTTTATCTATGAATGTCGAGCGCCGTATTGTAAACCGTTCGGTGCGGGTTGGCAAGGGTACAGGACCCACAACATGTGCACCACTTCGTTCAGCAGTCTCAACAATCCGCTTTGCGGACTGATCAAGAACTCGATGATCGTATGCCTTGAGGCGAATGCGGATTTTTTGCTTCGTCATTCCATCACCTATTCAATAATTTTGGTAACGACACCAGCGCCGACGGTCAGACCGCCTTCACGGATGGCGAACTTCGAACCCTGCTCCAATGCCACAGGTACGATCAGTTCGACAGTCAGGTTCACATCGTCTCCAGGCATTACCATCTCCACTCCCTCAGGAAGTGTAATGTTGCCCGTCACATCCATTGTCCGGATGTAGAACTGTGGTCGATAGCCGGTGAAGAATGCCTTGTGCCGCCCACCCTCTTCCTTCCTCAGCACATACACCTGCGCCAAGAACTTCTTGTGCGGTGTCACACTCCCAGGCTTGGCTAACACCTGTCCACGCTCAACATCTTCTCGCTCAATACCGCGCAACAGAATGCCTGCGTTGTCACCTGCCACCACTTCGTCCAGTTCCTTGTGGAACATTTCCGTGCCTGTGATGACCGATGACCTTGTCTCGCGCAGACCTACGATCTCTACCGGGTCACCCTTCTTGGCTGAACCACGGTCTACACGTCCAGTTACCACTGTGCCGCGCCCCTTGATCGAGAACACATCTTCCACCGCCATCATGAACGGCTTGTCCGTCTCACGTTTCGGGTCAGGGATGTATTCATCTATCACTCGCAACAACTCCACTATGCACTCGTATTCGGGTGCATTCGGGTCGGTGCTGGTGCTGTCCAATGCTTCTTTCGCACTGCCTCGCACGATCGGGGTTGTGTCGCCGGGGAAACCGTAACTGCTCAACAATTCACGCAATTCCAGTTCGACCAATTCGAGTAGTTCTGGATCGTTCATCTGATCCACTTTGTTCAGAAAGACCACGATGCTTGGCACTTCCACCTGGCGTGCCAGCAGAACGTGTTCACGAGTCTGCGGCATCGGACCGTCGGGCGCTGCCACCACCAGGATGGCTCCGTCCACTTGTGCCGCACCGGTGATCATGTTCTTGATGTAGTCACGGTGTCCGGGCATATCCACGTGGGCATAGTGACGTTTTTCCGTCTGATATTCCACGTGGGCAATGTTGATCGTAATGCCGCGTGCTTTTTCTTCCGGGGCATTGTCGATCTGGTCGTAGGCTTTGAATTCGCCCTTGCCGCCCAGCCCTGCCACTTTCGTGATCGCCGCTGTCAATGTCGTCTTCCCATGGTCGATGTGTCCCATGGTCCCTACGTTCAAATGTGGCTTGCTCCTGTCAAATTTCGCCTTCGCCATTCGTGATCTCCTTATTATCTATACAAAAAGAAATTATTATTTCATTATTTCCTGCGCAACTGCTTGGGAAACAGGCGCATAATGGTCAAATTCCATGCTGAAAACACCTCGCCCTTGAGTAGCAGAACGAAGTTGGGTTGCGTACCCGAACATTTCAGCTAGCGGAACCATTGCTCGGATAGCTTGTGCATTACCAGGGCGAACGTCCATGCCTTGAATTAAACCACGGCGGCTATTGATCTGTCCCATAACATCACCAAGATATTCTTCTGGGACAACTACTTCCACCTTCATCATTGGCTCAAGCAAGATAGGATTACCCTTCTGAACGCCCTCTTTAAAGCCCATAGAGGCCGCAAGCTTGAATGCCATTTCACTCAAATCAACCTCGTGAAAAGAGCCGTCAAAAAGTATGATCTTCAGATCCACTACAGGATAACCTGCGAGCACACCATTTTCAGACGCTTCCCTGAAGCCTTTTTCAATCAGGATTAATATATTCCTTGGGAATTGAACCGCCTACGATCTTGTTCTCAAAAACAATTCCGCTTCCGCGATCACCTGGCTCCAGGGAAAACACAACATGACCATATTGTCCTTTACCGCCGGACTGTTTCGCGTACTTATAATTAACTTCCTTTACCGGCTTGGTAATAAACTCGCGATATGCTACACGCGGTGTACCAATATTTGCCTGCACTTTGAACTCGCGCAAGAGTCGATCCACAATAATATCAAGATGGAGCTCGCCCATACCACGGATAATGGTTTGACCGGTGGTATCGTCAGAATTAACGCGGAAGGTCGGATCTTCTTCTGCAAGCTTGCGAAGCGCCTCACCCATTTTCTCTTGATCACTCGAACTCTTTGGTTCAATGGCAATGGATATGACCGGTTCAGGGAAGGAAATGCTCTCGAGAACGAGGGACTTATTATCACAAAGAGTATCGCCTGTAAAACTTTCCTTAAAGCCCAGCACAGCTCCAATATCTCCAGAACGTATTTCCGTAACATCTTCACGATGATCCGCATGCATACGGATAAGGCGACCAATGCGTTCTTTCTTACCCTTGGAACTATTTTGAACGGTTTGACCCTGACTGAGCACGCCAGAATAAATCCGAACATATGCAAGACGGCCCACATAAGGGTCAGTCACTATCTTGAACACAAGTGCACTTAAAGGTGCATCATCCTGCGCGGGCAACTCAAATTCATTTTCTGGGTTACCAGGCTCACTTGCCTTAATTGATGGAACATCTTCAGGGGACGGCAAATAATCAATAACGGCATCCAACAGAATCTGAACACCCTTATTCTTTAATGAAGAACCACAAAAAACGGGTGTTGCGGTATTGGCGATAACCCCTTTTCGAAGTGCAGCCTTCAGTTCGTCAATGCTAATTTCCTGAAGTTCCAAAAACTTCATGGTCAAATCATCATCAAGCTCGGCAATTTTCTCAACCATTTTGGCGCGAGCTTCTTCAGCCTGCTGTCTTAAGTTCTCAGGGATTTCTACAACCTTTGGGTCTTTTCCCAGATCGTCTTCCCACATTACAGCCTTCATATCGATGAGGTCAACAATTCCCTTAAAGGTCGCTTCGAATCCAATTGGAAGCTGCATGGGAATCGGGTTAGCTCCCAGCCTATCGATAATCGTTTCAACTGTTCGTTCGTAGGAGGCGCCAACGCGATCCATTTTATTAACAAAACAAATGCGCGGGACTCCATAGCGGTCTGCCTGTCGCCAAACAGTCTCGGACTGGGGCTCAACGCCTTGAACTGCATCAAAGACTACAACACCACCATCCAACACACGTAACGAGCGTTGAACTTCAGCTGTAAAATCAATGTGTCCAGGGGTATCAATGATATTAACTTGGTACCCCTTCCATTCCGCTGAAACAGCCGCTGAAACGATTGTAATTCCACGCTCACGTTCTTGCACCATCCAGTCGGTGACAGTCGTACCATCGTCAACAGAACCAATGCGATGCGTCAAACCAGTATAGAACATAATACGCTCGGTAGTTGTTGTTTTACCGGCGTCAATGTGGGCAATGATCCCAATATTTCGGTACTTCTCAAGTGGATGTTCGCGTGCCATTCTTTTATAAATTCCTAGTCTAGGTTCTATTAATTATTAAACCCTATAATGAGAGAAGGCACGGTTAGCTTCAGCCATCTTATGAGTTTCGTCTCGCTTACGAATAGCAGAGCCTGTCTCATTCGACGCGTCGATCAATTCAGAAGCCAACTTGTCTGAAAAAGACTTACCAGCGCGTTCGCGCGCCGCAGACAAAATCCAGCGGAGCGCCAATGTCATGCGGCGGTCCGCTGATACTTCCATAGGAACTTGATAGGTCGCGCCACCTACTCGACGAGGGCGGACTTCCATGGCCGGAGATACGTTTTTAAGAGCCAAATCAAAAACATCCATGGCGCCTTTTCCGGTACGTTCTTTTATAATGTCCATCGCGTCATAGATCAAGCTGACAGCCAAACTCTTTTTTCCGCGTTTAAGCACATGTTGAACCATGGTTTGAACGTTTACGCTGTTATAACGAACATCAGGAAGAATTTCCCGTTTTTCAGGTTTTGCTCTACGCATTATATTTCTCCATCAGGGATAATTACTTAGGACGCTTCGCGCCATATTTCGAACGGGCTTGTTTACGATTTGCCACCCCTGTGGTATCAAGCGATCCACGCACAATATGATAACGTACACCAGGCAAATCTTTTACACGGCCACCGCGTACAAGGACAACGGAGTGTTCCTGTAATTGATGACCTTCTCCTGGAATATACGCTGTCACCTCAATGCCATTGGTCAAGCGGACACGTGCAATTTTCCGCAAAGCCGAATTAGGCTTCTTGGGGGTCATTGTACGTACGATAGTACATACACCGCGTTTTTGCGGCGCGCCCTTATCCTGACGAACACGACGTTGTTTAAAAGAATTCAACGTATATTGCAATGCAGGAGCTTTACTTTTTACTTTTTTATTCTTGCGGCCCTTTCGGACCATTTGATTAATTGTAGGCACGTTCAGCCTCCGGTTTCCTATTTCATCATAATTTAATATATTTTCACAAGAAATGAGGCCATCCTTATCTTTCTGATGGCCTCATTTGTGGTGCCATGCCCAGCGGGAGTAACAGCCGCTTGTTTTGTTAGCAACGGAGGGTGATTTTATCACCCAATATTCAGAGCGTCAAGATTACCGCTTGCCTATAAACTTTTCTCCAATGCCCAACAAGCCCGTATCCATTTTAGGCGGATGTTGTTTTTCTTCATCTTTACCAAACTTAACAACATCACCGCCTTCGTTCACCGCTTCAACAGCCAAGCCAAGCGATTGCAACTCCTTCACTAAGACTCGGAAGGAAGCTGGGATGCTCGGCTCTTCAATTGGCTCGCCCTTGACAATGGCTTCATAGGTATTAACACGACCTTGAACATCATCAGACTTAACTGTTAGCATCTCTTGCAGCGTATACGCCGCTCCATATGCTTCAAGAGCCCAGACTTCCATTTCACCAAAGCGCTGCCCACCAAATTGAGCCTTACCGCCTAAGGGCTGTTGAGTTACCAAGCTATATGGACCCGTTGAGCGTGCATGAACTTTATCTTCGACAAGGTGATGCAGTTTCAACACTGTCATTACACCAACCGTCACGGGTTGGTCATACGGAACCCCAGTTTTACCATCGCGCAAGGTTTGTTTACCAAGGGTTGGTATAGGTTCGCCTGTAGCACTGGTAACTTCTTGAGCAACCTCAAGTAATCTGGCTTCGGCGATCCTGCCTCCCTGCCCTCTGCTTCCAATCCATAATCTTAAGCAGGCATTTATGGCCGCTTTATCATATTCCTCACGACCACGAGGATCAATATCATCAGGATAGAAGATGGTGTCAGGATCATATTCATGATCACGGAGCCATTCAGAAGCTGTTGATTGGCGCGCATAATCCATGTCATTTAGATCATAGGGATCATATTCACGCTCGCCCAACCACTCTTCAAGATATAAGCGTCGAACCTCATCATCATCCTGAATAGATTCGGGATCATATTCTTGTTGTTTAATCCATTCCCAAGCGCTCACAGCCGACTTTTTCCATGCCTGATCCATAATCCATGCACGAGCGAGTTCAGCTTCAATCTCTTCTTCAGATGCACCGTCAAATACTGGAGTAATTGCCCGATATCCGAGACGTTTGGATGCCCAACCCAAATGGACTTCCAAAACCTGACCAATATTCATACGACCAGGCACACCAAGCGGATTTAGGATCAGGTCAACGGGCGTCCCATCTTCAAGGAATGGCATATCTTCGACAGGTACAACTTTCGAAACGACGCCCTTATTACCATGACGTCCAGCCATCTTGTCACCGGCAGTCAACTTACGACGCTGAGCAACAGACACGCGGACCATCATATCCACACCAGCCGAGAGGTCTGAGTTCTCTTCGCGCGTGAAGACTTTGACGTCCACCACCTTGCCGCGTTCGCCGTGAGGCATACGCAGGGATGTATCTTTTACATCACGTGATTTCTCACCAAAAATGGCACGCAAGAGACGTTCTTCAGGCGTAAGTTCTTTTTCACCTTTTGGCGTGATCTTTCCAACAAGGATATCGTTGGGACCCACTTCTGCGCCAATACGAATGATGCCATTTTCATCAAGGTCCTTGATCGCATCATCGCCCACATTCGGAATATCGCGCGTGATTTCCTCAGGACCCAATTTGGTATCACGAGCTTCTACTTCATATTTCTCGATATGGACAGAAGTAAAACGATCCTCCTGAACCAATCGCTCAGAAATCAAGATGGCATCTTCAAAGTTACCACCTTCCCAAGAGAGGAAAGCAACCACACAATTCTGCCCCAATGCCAATTGCCCACTCTCGGTCGATGACGAGTTAGCAATGATATCGCCCTTCTTGATAACTTGTCCCTTAACCACAGCGGGACGCTGATCGATACAAGTGCTTTGATTCGAACGTTGATATTTACGCAATTGATATGTACGGATACCGCCTCGTTCCTTTAACGGTAATTGAACTCCCTGTAACAGAAGTGACTTCACCGTTTGCCTCAGCCACCACAACCTGACCCGAATCGAGTGCAGCATGATACTCCATGCCTGTGGATACCAGCGGGATCTCAGGGCGAATAAGCGGAACGGCTTGCGCCATCATGTTCGAACCCATCAACGCACGGTTCGCATCATCATGCTCAAGGAACGGAATCAACGCTGCACTGATACCAACAACTTGATGCGGAGCGACATCCATATAATCCGCCGACTCTGGCGTGGAAAATATGAAGCTAGAATGATAACGGGATGACACTCGATCCCGTACAAATTCCTTGTCGTCTGTTAAAGGTGCATTCGCCTGAGCAATAACGTATTTATCTTCAGCATCAGCAGAAAGGTAATCATACTGATCTGAAACGTAAGGCTTGATGGCAACCGGGGTTCCGATCTTGGCAATCTTTTTTACCATTTTGGAGTCGATACGTTCGCCAGCCTTATATAGCACTTCCTCGGATTTTGGATCGACAACATTTTCTCGGAGCATACGCCCCTCAAGACGCTCATCATCAGCCTCCATATTTCTGAAGACCTTCCGATAAGGAGTCTCAATAAAGCCATATTCATTTACACGGGCAAAGGAAGCCAAACGACCGATCAAACCGATGTTTGGACCTTCTGGTGTTTCAATAGGACAAATACGTCCATAATGCGAGTGATGCACATCACGCACATCGAAGCCAGCGCGCTCACGCTTAAACCACCCGGACCTAACGCAGACAAGGTACGCTTGTGACGCAGTTCAGCCAACGGGTTGGTTTGATCCATAAACTGCGAAAGCTGTGACGAACCGAAAAATTCGCGTAACGCCGCCACTACTGGACGAATATTAACCAATGTCACAGGAGACAATTGCTCCTGGTCACGAATAGACATGCGCTCTTTGATGACGCGCTCCATACGTCGAAGACCGATTCGCAACTTGTTCTGGATCAGCTCACCCACTGTTTTGACGCGGCGATTTCCCAAATGATCGATATCGTCGGGTTTTTCAACTGCATTATTGATCTGGATCATACGGCGAATCAAACGAACCACATCACCTTTGGTCACTGTGCGATGTGGAATGGGAATATTCAAATCAAGTTTCTGGTTCAGTTTGTAACGACCCACACGTTCAAGATCATAATGCCTTTGATCGAACAACTGCTCTTCCAGAAATTGACGAGCATTTTCAAGCGTAGCGGGATCACCCGGACGCATCTTGCGGAAGAACTCGATCAAAGCGGCTTCTGCGATGGTCTGACCACCGGTAAGCTCCCACTCAGGTTCCTGTTTCAGGGTGGATGCAATAAACATACGTTCCGGGTTGTTATCTACGTCCTTGAACAGGGACAATAATTCTTCATCAGAACCAGTCTTAAGCAGTGAATCTTTTATACCATCGTCCACTGCGGCTAGTGCGCGCAGAAATACCGTGATCGGAACTGTACGTTTACGATTGAACTTCAAGATAATGTAATCAGACTTGCGGGTTTCGAACTCCATCCACGCGCCACGGTCTGGGATCAGCTTGGACATGGCGAGCAGGCGTCCCGTCGCGCGATCCGTGGGGGCTTCAAAGTAAACGCCTGGGGAACGGATCAACTGCGAGACTACGACACGCTCCGTCCCATTAATAATGAAGGTCCCTTTGTCAGTCATCTCAGGGAAGTCGCCGAGGAAAATATCCTGTTTGATAGGCTCGGGAACATCGGGACCCGCCAGCAACACTGAAACATAAAGCGGGCTGGCATAAGTGAGGTCACGCTCGACACATTCTTCAATATTGTGTTTGGGCTCACCAAACCAATATTTCAGTCCCCATTGTTTCGACTCAGATCCGCGGCTGGGGAAATATAACTTCATCCCCTTGTTATAAGATTCGATTGGCGATACCTCGTGGAAGAGGTCGCCCAGTCCATCGCGCTTGAGACGCTCGAAAGAATCAAGCTGGACTTCGATTAGATTGGGAAGTTTGATGTTGACGGGAATACGCGCATAACTCTTGCGTGGTAAAGAAGAAGACATTCGGTTCACTCCTGACCTTGGGTATGTGCGCCGTTACGAAAAGCCGGATCCAATCTCCACATTTAGTTCTCGCCAGGTAACAGATGCAATTCAAATGTAGAAGATATTACAGGAAGCCGGTATACACACGAATACATCCCGCTTTTGGTTTGGCGGGATAGCAAACGACAATTATATATGAAGGCTAATATATACGCAAGGGATTTTCGACTTTAGTTTTCAACTTCGTCCCCACTGTTTGTTTCCAAGATTCTATCACATTCCAGACGTTTCGCAACTTATAAAGGTTACACGGGGTTTTGACTGGTAGAATCGCAAAAACATCCTCTGGAGGCATAATGGCGACGACAGCACCGCAGGCAATGATCAACAACAAGCGAGAGATTTTCGGGTGGGCAATGTACGATTGGGCAAACTCAGCCTTCAGCACAACGATAGGAACGGTATTCCTTGGTCCGTATATAGCAGGTCTTGCGGCAACATCCGCAGAGGCATATTCTGATGGACTGGCACGCTTCATGGGCATACCAGTTGCGCCCGACTCTTTCCTCCCCTATTGTGTTTCATTTTCGGTTGGGCTCCAGGTTCTCTTTCTTCCCATTCTTGGCGCCATTGCGGATTATTCTCATTTACGCAAACAAATGATGCAAATATTTGCCACGATTGGCGCTATTGCAACTATATTGATGTTCTTCGTAACTGGAGATTTATGGTGGCTGGGCGGTGTCTTATTTATTATAGCCAATCTTACATTTGGAGCAGCAATCGTTTTCTATAACGCCTATCTTCCTGACATTGCCAGCGAAGAAGAACGGGACCGCGTTTCATCCTATGGTTGGGCTATGGGATATCTTGGCGGCGGTCTCCTCCTCGCGCTCAATCTGGCGTTTTTCATATTTAGCGAGGACATTGGTGTGCCCAGTCCTTTAGCTGTCCGCATTAATCTGGCGTCCGCGGGCATTTGGTGGATGGGATTCTCTTTCTTTACTTGGGCACGTGTGCGGCCAAGACACGCGGCACGCCCATTACCCAAAGATGAAATCATATATCAGCATCGGATTCAAGCAGTTGGGAAAGACTTTTCGAGAGATCAGAAATTTCCCCGAGACGCTCAAATACCTTCTTGCTTACTTCCTTTATAACGACGGCATTCAAACTGTGATCGCGGTTTCATCCACGTTTGCCGCCGCCCCCCTCATCCGTGGCGGACTTGAGGTGCCTCAAGACACGCTAATTGCTATCATCCTGATGATCCAATTCGTTGCGTTTGGTGGAGCATTGTTTTGGGGTAAACTCGCAAAATGGATCGGTGCAAAACAGTCCATTATTGTCAGCCTTGTGATTTGGGCAGGCGTGGTCATCTATGCCTACGGTGGGCTACAAGGCGAATCGCGCGTAACCCAGTTCTTCATTCTCGGAATATTCATTGCCATTGTCCTTGGCGGATCACAAGCCATTAGTCGCAGTCTCTTTGCGCAGATGATCCCTGACGGAAAGGAAGCAGAATATTATTCCTTTTACGAAGTCAGTGAACGCGGCACATCATGGACGGGTCCTCTAATCTTTGGTCTTGCAAATCAAATCGGTGGCAGTTTGCGTTACGGCATCCTCGCGCTGATCTTCTACTTCATCGCAGGTTTGATCGTTTTGCCAATGGTGAATGTAAAGAAAGCTATGGACGATGTAAAGGAATACAATGTAGAACATTCATAATCAATGATCAAAAAAGCCGATGAAAATTTCATCGGCTTTTTTGATTCTGCAAAGGCTATGGTCATTTATTTCTACGTACAAGATTACCCAGCAAACTACCACCCAAGTTAGCGTTCAGGATCGAAATACTAATGGCGGGCAAGCTGGCGGAATTGGGATATACCAAATAACGTGGTGACCATATCGGGTGGAATTTCTCCTTAAAAGTGTGCAGTCCACGAAAATTATACAAACGCGACACGTTGCGATAAATGTAATTAAGTGCCCGTTCAATGGTGGGATCATCGGAATGCTCCCCCACTCCAGAGAGGGCACTCAATCCCAAATTGAAAGTGGCATATCCGTTTTCCTTTGCCCACTGAAAGAGGGATACAAACAGGAAATCCATCAAACCCGATTCAACCTGTCCACGATGCCGCATTAGGTCAACCGCAACTTCTTTAGCCTGAAACTCGGTCACGACGTTGGCAAAGGCTTCGATAAACCCTTCCCGATCACGGACAATCAATATCGGGCAGGTGTTCAAATATGCCTCGTCAAACCACCCAAGTGAAAACCGCATCTCTGAGGCGCCGCGGCTTGAAAGCCACTCATTGCTGATCGTGTCGAGTTCCCGCAACATGCGCGCGGAATACGGAGGCTGTACAACATCATAATGATAACCAAAGCGAACCATCTTGTTGTAGCTGTTTCTCAGGGTCTTGTTCTCGCTACCATCCAATGTAAAAGTGGACAAATCCACAATGGCTTCCTGACCCAGCGTCAGCATGTCGAAGCCGTCAGGTTTATACATATCAACATCCGGAGAAACCAGATAGAACGCAGGCAACCAATCGTTAGTTGCGCAAAGAGATCGAAACTCTTTTACTGCGGATGAAATATCTTCAACCGGTCCAATCGGACCACCCAGAGTCAATGCTACACGATTTTCAACCACATAAGAGATGAAAGAACTGCCGGAACTAAAGAAGAATTTTTTATCGTCGAGAAGGGCATAACGGACTAGCGATGTACGACCATGTGCACGCGCAATCTCCCAGGCGTGTGAACGTTCATCTTCAGTTGCAGGCTGACGATTCAAAACCGGGCGCAACAACATGAGCAACGCATAACTTATCGTTACTCCGCCGACTATATATATTGAATCAGCGAAGAAGCGTCCAAACCTTGTAACCGGCAGGGATTGCAATCCTGGGTCATAAAATTCGGTAAACATCACAATGGTTTGACGGATGGCTGTCCACAGACCGAAGCTGATCTTGAAATGACTGTCCAGCAGGTAAAAGCCCAACACACCATAAAAAACCGTAAAGGCGAAAGCAGCAAGCAATGTCTGCAATCCCTGTCTTATGGAAGGTGGATCAGACCGGGCATGGAAGTAGGGGCGTAAATAGAACAACGCGCCAGCTAACAGAGCGGCAAGAGTCGCTTCTTCATAGTCAAGCCCTTTGAGTAGATGGGTCGGAATGGAGATCAACAGAATGGCGAATGTTAATATCCAACCTAATTGCTTTCTGCGCCACAAACTGACAGAAAGCAGGAGCAATGCAAAACCCGCCAGCGCAGATGTAAGATGCCCGCCTGTTGAAATACTAAAAGGTGAATATTGTTCCAACAATTGGAGACGGGATCGCAAAGAAGGCGTAACCGCCGAAAGGACGTTGATCACGCCCATCGCGGCGGTTAGCAAAGCGACCAAATGAACAAGGTTTTCTTCAGAGAGGGTAAATCGTGATTTCATCGCAACCTCCCCGTTGCGTTATGAATTATAACTTAGGCAGAACAATGGACTGTTGTTTCTGATACTTTCCCTTCTTATCCGCATAAGAGATTTCGCATTCTTCGTCCGCTTCAAAGAATAGGACTTGTGCCAAGCCTTCGTTGGCGTAGATCTTTGCAGGCAGAGGCGTGGTGTTCGAGATTTCCAAGGTGACAAAACCTTCCCATTCCGGTTCAAAGGGCGTGACATTGACGATGATGCCACAACGCGCATACGTGGACTTGCCCAAACAGACCGTCAACACTTTGCGCGGGATACGGAAGTATTCAACGGTGCGCGCCAGTGCAAATGAATTGGGTGGAACGATACACACGTCGCCAATATAATCCACCATGGATTTGGTATCGAAATTCTTTGGGTCGACTGTAGCTGAGAAGACATTGGTAAATATCTTAAATTCATCCGCCACGCGGACATCATATCCATACGACGAAACGCCATAAGAGATTACGCCCTGTCTAACCTGTTTATCTTCAAATGGTTCGATCATGCGGTGTTCGTGTGCCATCTTGCGTATCCAGTGATCAGGTTTGAGTCCCATAGTTTTCTCCAAAATAATATAGTTTGCTCTCGGCGGCGTCCCCGCCGCCGAGGACGACAGCTTGAGCTAACCTATTTCACAACAAAAACAGTCTCTGTAAGTTTGCCCGATTTTACTTCAACCCAGCGTTGATAAACGTGATCATTTACTTTCAAAGCAATATAGTAATAACCGGGAGCCAGATCACCCAAGGCGGCATTCTCACTTTCATTCGCCATATTGAGTGGATAGGTTACCAGATAATACGACTTGATCTTCGGACCAGCTTGGCTGAGATAATATCTGGCGGTGAATTCCGTGTATTTAATGAACTGATGGTTTTCGTCAACGATGGAAACTGCTAAAGCACCAAATGGATTTCCACTTTTGTCTGATTTGGGAGCTCATCCAAAGCTCGGGGTTGAGCGTGGAGAAGTAATCATTCCCATCGCCGCCGCGGCGGACCTCGAAGTGGAGATGACTGCCAATCGCCACCCCCTCCTTCCCCACTTCACCAATCTTATCTCCCACTTTCACATCTTGCCCTGCTTCAACAACGATCTTTGACAAATGTCCATATAAAGTGAATAAATCGTCAGCATGTTTGATAACGATAACCTTCCCGTAGAAATTTACCCACGGACTATAGATCGCTTCCTTATCTGGACCAGCGAAGACGACCTGTCCGTCTGCCGGAGAATAGACCGGAGTTCCAATTGGATTCTCCATATCCACGCCATGATGCGGATCACGCGTATTGTTTTGCGTTGAGCCATAACGATAGGTTGGGTCTATCAAATCATTCGCGGGTGATTTGATGGGACGCTGAAAAATAAAGTGACCATCGGTGATGCAATAGTCAACGGAGAATGGATCACACGTACTCGGCTGTGTTGCTGTTGGGGAAGGCAGGGTAATAGATGTAGCAGTTGGCTCAGGAGTCTGGGTTAGCACGATTGGGGTTGATGTCAGAGTAGGTAAAACATCCGCCGCGACAGGTTGCATCGCTGGCGCGCAGGATGTGAGAAATAACAGCATGAGAAGATTTGATAACAACTTCATGGAAATAAGTTTACTCGCTGGTTGAGTAGTTCCGAGTGACAGCGAGGAACGTATCGAAACCAGCAATAACAAGTGTACATTTAATTGGTGGTTTCGATACGCCGCTGGGACTCGATACGTTGTTTCGCAACTACTCGACTACCAGCGGCTACTCAACCACCGAGGCATACTTGTTATTAAATCCCTCCCCGCTCATTCATCACTAACCGAATTTCTGTCTCAAGTTTATCCGCTTCCTTTTCCAATTCAGCCAGTTCGAGTAACATCTTCTCCCCTGCGGACTTGTCTTCAAGCGAGTTGATGTTGATGCGCACGTTATAGCCCGCCGCAGTCAGCGCGGCGCGGGACATGGCAAAACCGGACATCGCATCGCTGATGGCGTTGATATTTGCGCTTTTGGCACATTTGAGGGCAAGTTCCATTACTTTGAGAACATCTTCTGCTACATGCAATGGGATATGCGCGGCGTTGAGCGTCGCTTGAATGATGGCGGCGTTGCGCTTTGTCTTTTCTTCTCCTGTTTCCTTGGGTAATCTGAATGTGCCCATCAAGACTTCAAACGACAGAGGCGTCGTCATCCACCAGTTGAGTCTAATTCTTTGCGGAGATTTTCAGCGACGACTCGTATCGCTTGCATTCCGGCTTCGACACTGGCGTATTTCTTTTTGCCAAGGGTGAGACCTGAAACCATCGACACCAGCGCGGCGCCCATTGCTCCCGCATACGCCGCGGCAGAGCCGCCTCCGGGAGTGGGATCGGGCGTGGATAAAACTTCGATGAAGGATGGGCAGTTACCGGCTGAGTTCGAAGCGTCGAGCGGCGGGTGAAGAATAAAGCCTGGATTCGAGAATCTGTTCGGGGGAGAATTCATCCAATTGGGTGTACCACACCGCTGCATCTGCCAAAGCTTCCTGCGGGATCAATCCAACAAGTTCGCTATGATGAATGCCCACGCCATATCGCCATGCTTCACGTCGAATGAATTCAACGACGCGGGCAATGGGCGTTGCGTGGAAGTTGGTGAGGTTCATCGAGACTTGCGCACGTCCATCGACGAGCAAGCCCAAGCCTTTGACATAACGAAGCCCGCCCGAAGATTGGCGCACGGCTTTGGCAACTTTTTTGGCGACGTCTACATTGTCGGTGGTGAGATAAATGTTGAAAGCAATGAGCGGCTCCCGCGCACCAATGACGGTTGCGCCCGCTTTTGGAAGTTTGCTGGGACCATAATCTGGCTTGCGTTCAGGGTCGGATTCGATCTCGGACTTAAGCCCTTCATATTGACCTTTGCGGATGTTTTCAAGATTTGCGCGTTCGGGACGAGTTGCCGCCGCTTCATACAAATAGACGGGGAGGCTCGAGTTCGTCTCCCACGCGTTGACCGACCCTTTTGGCGATCTCTACGCAATCCTGCATGGACGCGTTGCTCAACGGGACGAAGGGCACCACATCCGTCGCGCCGATGCGTGGATGCGCGCCGGTATGGTTATCAAGATCGATCAATTCGGCGGCGGTCTTGATGGCGCGGAAGGCGGCTTCCTCCACAACGAACGGCTCGCCTGCAAAGGTGAGCACCGTGCGGTTGTGGTCGAGGTCGGAGGAGCGATCGAGCAGGCGCGCGCCTTCGACAGACGTTATGGCGGCGACGATCTGGTCGATCACTTCGGGTCGCCGCGCTTCGGAAAAGTTGGGGATACATTCGATGAGTTGGGTCATGAGATTTTCAATTTCAGATTTTGGATTAGGTATAGTTATTATAAGGTGTTTAAAGAGAGAACAGGAGTCCTGATTCTGCAAATTAGGTGTTGTATTCTCAGAAAATTTTCTATAATAAAATTGACAATAGTATCAATTTAGCTCAACATCAAAGTCATTAATTTCATTTCATAAGGAGGTGTTTGGAAATGACTGACTCTTGCAAACAATTGACAGTTTGGAAAATGCGCCCATATCACAGCCATTACCGACAATTAAATTATGGACGCCAAGGGTAATTAGCTACTTAACTTTTTTCATTGGATTTCCAAGTGGAGTTACACTCGCTTCCATTAATTGGATAAGAATGGGAATGAATAGGAAGGCGCTAGCCCATATCCTTGGAAGCATTGTGGCAATATCGCTGCTTTTCTTACTACCAGATAATACCGGACGTTTGTTCGGTCTCGTGGTTAATATAGGATATGTCGTGTACATACGGAGCCAAATGAAGGATGATGTAGATAAAAATACTAACTACACATTCAATATATACACTGGTTTAAGGGCTTTTTAGTGAGTTGACAGGATGGGCAATATTAATTATTGTCGCTGTAGCCGTGGTTATATCTCAAACGCATTTTTAATATTGCAACACCTGGCCACGCACTATATTATTCAACACGCGGTGAAAACTATCAAAATCAAGGCAATTATGAACAAGCTATCACTGAATATACTAAGGCTATTCAATTAGACCCAAGCTTGTCAAGCCCTTTCTTCAATCGCGGTATTGCCTATAGCAGGATTGGGGACTACGAAAATGCCATTCTTGATTTTACACATGTTATAGAAACGATCCAAACGATTCCGAAGCATACTTCGAACGTGGAAATAATTACTTCCAAAAAAGTGATTTCAAATCTGCTATTAGAGACTACTCAAAAGTCATTCAATTAAATTCCAAATTATGACCGTGCTTATAATAATCGAGGGGTGGCTTATGAAAAGCTCGAACAAAATGACAAGGCTATTATGGATTTTGAAAAAGTCCTAGAAATAACTAAGGACGTTAATCTAAGAACAGGGAGTGGAGGCAGAACTGCATAAGTTGGAGGACAACTAATCATGTTTAGATAGAAGATCTCTAGCTGTGGCGAAAGATTTCTATCAGTGGAGTTCTTAACCTCATCACATCCTGTTTCTAAGAATAAGGGCGATTTTGTTTGCCGATTACCGTATAATCCGCATTATGGAAAAATCACGACTGGAAGCCTTCAGCGATAGTGTGTTTACCATCGTGATCACACTGTTCTCCAAAGTCATTTGAAAACAAAATCCCTCGTCTTGCGACGAGGGATTTTGTTTAAGCTTAAATCACCAATGGTTAAAACTCGTACACCACACCGGTTAATTCTTCAGAGACTTTCCAGAGTTGCTTTGCCAGCGCTTCATCATAGGATTTGTCATTGGACATCACCTTGGCAGGATAGCCGCGCATCCCGCCTTGCGGACCGATATAGTCACAGCCGTTGACATCCGGCGGCAACTGCGGCATACAACGTGGGCAATGCGCCCATATCCTGTCCCTGTGCGAAAATCGCATTGGCAATCTTCATCATCCAAAGTTTGATGGCAGAGCCCTCCATTTGCGGACCCGCCGCTTGTAGAGTTGGTAGCGGCATAGCCGGGATGACATCCCACACTGATGAGGGAACTACCTGTTGCAGAAAGCTGGCGTTGCAGTTCATAAGCAAACAATAAATTTGCCAGCTTGCTTTGGGCATACGCGCCCCAAGGGGCATATTTCTTTTCCCATTGCAGATCATCGAAGTGAATGTCACCCCTAACATGTGCGCCACTGCTGACGGTTACAATGCGCGCATTCGGAGTCGTCTTCAAGATGGGCAACAACAAACCCGTGAGCGCAAAATGTCCCAGGTGATTGGTGCCAAATTGCATCTCAAACCCGTCCACAGTTTTGCGTTGGGGTAACGCCATCACACCGGCATTATTAATGAGAATATCCAAACGCTTATATTTTGCCAGAAATGCCTGAGCGAAATTTCGCACACTCTTCAAATCTGCCAGATCGAGTTCCATGACTGCAACTTCTGCCCGCGGATATTTCTCACGGATGCTGCGTGCTGCCGCTTCCCCTTTGTCCAGACTGCGTGCCGTCAGAATGACTTGCGCATTTTTACCTGCCAACGCCAAGGCGGCTTCATATCCAATGCCACTATTTCCGCCAGTGACGATGACTACCCGTCCTTGTTGATCGGGAATGTTTTGTACTGTCCATTGTTTATCCATGTTTATGCTCCAATTCTTTAGGCATATAGTATATGACCATTAGCCACCTACTTTGACAGACTCATGCAAATCTCTTATATTCTTATATGATGGGAGATTATTGTTTTAGGTTTAACCTTACAATATCTCCCCCAAGTGGCGGAGACAATAACTCCCTGACAGATGGATGTGGCTGGGAAGACTTTATTGTATGATGAGTTTATGGTTCGCTCATGTCTAACCTATCGCCAAGAGGCGAAAGGCAGGCGGCAGGTATCCTCCTGCGTTATTGCGGTCCATGGAGAACTGATCATGATTATCGAAAAACGTAACACAAAAATGTTCAACATCATTTCCATTGTATTGCTTACTGCGATACTACTCACTGTGGTCGGCGGCATTATTGTTCAACGCCTGAATCCGCCTTCGACGCTTGGTGAGACAGGTACCGGCAGGGGTCACAGCCTTCTACAGCCCGAAGTCAACGCAGACCAGTCCCACGGGGAGTTTGGTTATGACCACAGGCATCGTCCTGCTTACGATCGGTTTCATAACTATCGTGGCGCTGTGGCTCTGGTTACATCGCAATCCATCTTGAACCCCAAAAAACGCAATTTTGACCACAAAAAATCTCCCGACCTCAATCAGGAGATTTTTTGTTTATCGATTCGAGTGAATAACACCTGACATATCTCATCCACATGGTTGTCATCCTCGATCCTTGCGTGGACAAAGATTCTGGTGAACCACGGTTTAGCGGAGACATGTCAGGTCTGTACAAAGAGCAATAATTTCCCCGTATAATCAGCCACATTATGGAAAAATCCCGACTTGAAGCCTTTAGCGATGGTGTGTTTGCGATTGTGATCACTTTGTTGATCCTGGATATTCGTTTCCCCGAAGTGGACTACAGTCAATTTTGGGTGACGTTGAATTCGCTGGTTCCACGTATTCTCGCTTACGTGATGAGCTTCATTATTATCGGGGTGTATTGGGTCACGCACCACAATTCCATGCATGTGATCAAGAAAACAGATCGCAGTTTCCTCTGGCTGAACATCCTGCTTTTGTTGTGCGTGAGCTTTATCCCCTTCCCTACCTCCCTGCTGGGACGTTATCCCTTTCAGGCGGGACCGATCATTATTTATGGCATCACTTTGATCACCTGCAATGCGGTTGGATATATCATGATCCTTTACGTTTGGCGTCATCCGCATCTGGCGGTCGAAGAGTTCAGCAAAATGTACTTACGAGCGCATACGCCGGTCTATGCAGTGGTCAATGGGCTGTACCTCATTGCCATTCTGGCAGCGAATCCGTTTCCGCTGGTAAGTTACCTCATCTATATCGCCGTGGTTGTTTTTATTGTCATTTTCCTTCCTAAAGTGTCTGATGGGATCAATTTCAAATAAATCTGATATTTCTCCAACACTATCATCCGTAAAAATCACCTTGCATATTTCGTCATAAAAGTAAATCCACTTTTATGAGGTTTATATATGCCAAGTGAATATAATCAAAAGGTCATTAACGAGTTTCGAGCCAACGGCGGGGAAGTCACAGGTCGAGGTCGAACCGTGCTCCTCTTGCATACGATCGGAGCAAAGAGCGGCAAAGAACACGTCACCCCGGTGGCGCATACCAGAGACGGAGATCGATATGTGATCATTGCGTCCAAGGGCGGCGCTCCAGACAACCCTGACTGGTATTACAACATCGTCGCCAATCCAACCGTCACTGTGGAGGTAGGTACAGAAAAATTCGAAGCAGAAGCAACTGTCGCTGAAGAACCCGAGCGGACTCGTCTCTACGATCAAATGGCGGCGGTCATGCCGGGGTTTGCCGAATATCAGAAGAAGACGACACGCACCATCCCCGTAGTTGTGCTGACGCGCATAGAATAATATTAATCACAGTTGGCAGTTTCTCCTAAATCTCCCGATCCCCTCGGGAGATTTTTGTTTGCAGGGATATGGATCGAAGCTTATGGCGTGATCAATGCTTTCAACAAATTGGCTATAATGGCAATCTGTTGACCGACATAAAGCTAAAAGGTGATCCATGACTCTTTTCCGATTGATTAGGCGTGACTCTGCAGAGCGATATTTATCTGTAGTACTACTCAGTTTCGCAGCATCCGTCAGCCTGACCCGGCTCTTTCTCTCCCTGACTGGCTACCCGCAGATTGGCGGTGGCGACCTGCATATTGCTCATGCACTTTGGGGAGGTTTGTTGCTTTTTATCGCAGCTTTGCTTCCATTGATCATTGCCAATCGCGGGGTATATACCGTAACCGGGTTTCTGGCAGGCGTGGGTGTCGGGCTTTTTATTGATGAAGTTGGCAAGTTCATCACACAACAGCAATGATTATTTCTATCCGGCGGCGGCTCCCATTATTTATGCCTTTTTCCTGTTGACTATTTTGCTATTACTTAATATTCGCCATGTTGCCGATGAAATTCCCGATGCCAGACTTCATCAGGCTATTGACCAATTTCAAGATATGTTGGTTGGACCTGTCAAACCAGAAGAGCACGGTTCGCTCAAGGAACGTCTGGAGGAGATCATCAACAACTCCAACTCGAAAAAACATGCTGAACTGGCGCAGGCTCTTTTGGACTTTGTTCAGGAAGATGCGCCTCCCATTCCACCAGCGCAGACCAAGCCCAACCAATGGATTGACCATCTGACAAGAAAGGCAACTGTTCATTTGTTGTCTGATACGTTTTTGCGCGTCTCCCTCATCGTAGGGCTTCTTGGCATCGGACTACTGACGTTGAAGAATCCCATTCAGGTTTTGTTTGCAAAATGGCTGCCGCCTGCATTTGATATTTTTCTCCAAAGTCTATATTCGGGACGACACATTGATGCCGCGACTTCACCGCTATGGTTTGGTATTCGTTTGATTCTTGAAGTGATCGTAGGCGGACTATTCATAATCTCAGCAGGATTCCTGATATCCAAACGCACAAAGGCAGGAGTCAGGCTTGCCTATATCGCATTGCTCTTATCATTATCGACCGTAAATATGCTCCTTTTCTATTTTGAGCAGTTTTCAACGATCATGACAACCCTGATTCAGTTCACCCTGCTCGTTGAGGTCATTTATTATCAACGTCGTTTGATAAAACATTGAAATCCCACAGCAAGTGATACAATATCAACTGACAAAGGGGAGTCGCGAAACAAGCTACACGTTTCATCAATTCAGAGAAAGAAAGATTAACATGCACCCAATAATGACTATCGCTATTATCAGCGAACGGAGTTCCCGAGCTGGCGAGATCGTGGTCGCGGCATCCACGATATTGACCATGACCTACCTGACCATAAAACCGGTCTCCACCAATAACACCTGCAGGGATGAATTCATCAACGCATGCAGGGCAATGGTACACAACGGAACGCCGAAAAAATATGCGGCAAAAATTGCGAGTCCGTTTTCAGTAGATGCCGAATATGCAGATTTCTGGCTGGCGTTCGACGCAAAGGGTGAGAAACTCGCAAAGCAAATCGTTCAAAGCTCCGAGAAACCGGTTGAAAAGGAAAAATACGATTTTCCAGGAATGGTTCATTTATTTGAATACAAGGTTCCTGACACTCCCAAAGACGGTGACATCAAAGCATGGATTGGTACATTTGCCGATCAGTTAGCGCCCTGGAGGGAAAAGATCAAAAAGATGCACTCGGAGAATTCATAGACGACGAATTGATTCTACGAATCGAAACTTCATCACAAATCTCTTGTCCTGTGGCAGGAGATTTTAGTTTTGGTATTGGATGAATTACGATATACTCCGCCATCATGAACAACTCGGATATTGCTCATCAGCGGCTTCGCAACCAGGGTCTTTCAAAAACAATATTCAAAGACGCAAACGACGCGGTCTCACAATTAGGCGCCTTACAGGCACAGGATTACGCGGGAGCAAAATGGGCTTTGGGACAACGCCTAAAGGACTCCACCGATTCAGCGCTCGACCAGACATTTGCAGACGGCTCCATCCTACGCACACACCTGCTTCGTCCCACCTGGCATTTTGTTACGCCCGAGGATATCCGCTGGCTACTCAAACTAACCGCACCACGCGTCCATGCGGCAAGCGCGTCCATATATCGTCAATTGGAATTGGACAAAACCATCATCAAGAAAAGCTATAAGGTGCTGGAAAAAGCGCTACAGGGAAACAGATATCTAACCCGTACAGAACTTGGCTCCGCATTCGGGAAGGCAGGCATTACTTTTGCAGAAGGTCAGCGACTCGCTTATTTCATGATGTCCGCCGAATTGGATGGTGTGATTTGCAGTGGACCGCGCAAGGGAAAACAGTTCACCTACGCCCTATTAGAAGAACGAGTCCCGCAGGTCAAGACAATAAGCCATGAAGAAGCGTTGGCTGAACTTGTAAAGCGTTATTTTTCAACCCGTGGTCCCGCAACCTTGCAGGATTTCGTGTGGTGGTCTGGATTGACGACGGCTGATGCTAGAAGCGGCATCGAAATGGTGAAATCAAAGTTACGGTGTGAGGAGATCGAGGGTCAGAAGTATTGGTTTACCGAAATAAAGCCGCCGCAAATAGAGAAAACAACAACTGCATATTTATTGCCCAATTATGATGAATATATCGTAAGCTACACAGACCGAAGCCAAATCTATAACTCCTCTCACGATAAAATATTGGACTCTCGAGGAAATGTCCTCTTTCAAAATACTCTTGTGGTCGATGGACAGGTCACAGGCACTTGGAAACGCACACTGAAGAAAAACGAAGTCATTATCGAATTAACAACTTTTTCAAAACCAACAAAGGCAGAAAGTCTTGCTATTACGGATGCAATACAGCAATACGGGAAATTTCTTGAACTCCCCATTACAGTTATCTACTCAAGAGGAGAGCTTTAATGAGCAAAGGAAGGCTCGAAGCGTTTAGCGATGGCGTACTCGCCATCATCATTACGATCATGGTGCTCGAATTGGTTCCGCCTCATGAGAGTGATCTTTCGGCACTAAGTCCGTTGATACCCAAGTTTTTGAGTTATGTGTTGAGCTTTATCTTTCTCGCCATTTACTGGAACAATCATCATCATCTTTGGCAGGTTGTGGAGAGAGTTAGTGGTTCGATCTTATGGGCGAATATGCATCTTCTTTTCTGGCTGTCGTTAATTCCTTTTGTAACGGGCTGGATGGGTGAAAACCATTTTTCCACGGTCCCGGTCGCATTATACGGAACAGTCCTATGGTTCTCAGCGCTGGCATACTATATTATGGTGCTGGCACTCATGAAGCATCACGATAAGGATTCGGTACTTGCCGCTGCGGTCAGCAACAATACCAAAGAGCGCTGGTCGCTTTACATTTATACTGCCGCCATTCCACTTGCGTTTGTATCTGCCTGGATCGCCATGGCGTTTTACGTGATCGTTGCCGTTATGTGGCTGGTCCCTGATCGGCGTATTGAGAACAAAATAGCGAGCTAGAAAATCATGGATAAATGTATGGTATTCTCGCGCAATCAAATATGAGGATGGAGGAGCAGGTTAGATATGGAACTTCGACAATCTGAACTTGAAAATGGAATACGCTTGATCCAATTGAGTGGCACGTTGGATATGAATGGGACATACAGCATCGAGGTCCAGTTTGTGCGTGCCTGCGAAGGAGATCACGTCCGTGTGATCGTAGACTTGACAAAGGTAAGTTACATCTCCTCCGTTGGGATTCCCATGCTGGTCAATGCAGCCAAATCTGTAGCCGCGCATGGCGGGAAGATGGTTTTGCTCAACCCGCAAAACGCGGTTGCAGATGTACTTGAGTTAACGGGTATTACAGAGGTCATTCCAATTTACAAGGATATTGATTCTGCCAGGGTTGGGGTAACGCCGGAGTAAAACAATCGCAAAAAAAAGCGAGCCTGAAATTTCAGGCTCGCTTTTCCTTCTATCCATTTATGGAATTACTTTTTGACAAACAACCCCAAATGATTGGCTACCAGACGTTCCTGCCCAGGGACGTTTTCATCGATCAACGTGTTCAACGCATGAGGTTGTCCGTTGGGACCTTCGATCACCAGGGTGGAAGAACCGCCGCCATCCAGAGCCACTGCGGTATAAGCGCCGACTGAAAGCATCATATCAGCCAGCTCATCAAAGTTGACGCCTTCGCTAAACTCACGACCATCCACAACCACAATATAGACCCAGCGTCCGTTCTGGTTCATGCCAATGGCTGTACGGGGATCGAACGTACTTGTATCCAGCCCGGTAATCTTCTCGTTCTTATCGACCAGCATACGGTCACCCGTAAGAGCATTATAGACAGCGCCTTTTGGTTTATCGAATGTGATCTCGTTATTTCTATTGATGAACAGGATCGGTTTTCCGGGCGCTTTTTCCGCATATTCCTTACCGCGGGACGCCGCGTATCCGATCAGCCGGACGGGGTCGCCTCCATCTGAACAATAATTCTGGGGAGGATAATCCTTCGCATCCAGATAATAGAAACCGTCTCCGTTGATGGCGATCTGTAAATTATTCTTCGCCAGAAACTGCGATGTCTTTTGCGTGCATAGTTCTGGAAGTTTCTCGCGCAGTGGAGGTGTCACCAGGAATCCAACGTCTGGGGCATTCAAGTCGATGGCTAAGATGTGTGAAACGATCTTGCGGGGACTTGAAGTCTCTTTACGAGTATAGGTAACGCCTGTGAATAAATTCTGCCTGATCTCGCCGGGGGCTTCATCCAAGTGAAGCAGGTATTGGCTGGAAGCCCAGCCTTCCAATCCATCGAGGCGCAGTATTTTCGCCCAGCTTCCATCAGACGAAGAATCCAACAGCCTGACAATATCATCCTTTTGAACATAGCCAAGCGACTTGTCATCGGCAGAGGGTCCTTCGCGTACATACATGGTTGTGGCAGTGACTTTGTACCAGTTCTTGACCGGGTCATCTGCAGGATTCGGTGCCGAGGTGGCAACCAGATAATCTTTGGATGACCAACCGGTCAGACCATCATAGGGACGCTTGATCCTGATCCAACTTCCGTCAGTTGAAACTTCGAGAGCCATCACAACTTGATTGATCTTTACCGAGCCAGTTACCTGCGCACTTGTGGATGGCTGTTCACGCACGTTCAGTGAAGTCGCAGTCACACGATACCATGTCTCTGCCGGGTCGCTTCCACCATTACCATCAGGAGGCGGATCGCCGGTCGTCGGAGGAGGGTCAGTTGATGGCGGATCAGTCGGCAGCGGCGAGGGTGCAGTGGTCACAACTAGATACGCTTTCGATGACCAACCTACCAAACCATCAGAGTATCGTTTAATTTGTGCCCATACACCATCGGCAGAGACATCCAGTTCTTCTACAACTTCATTACGTTTCACCGTGCCCAGCGATTTATAACTTGTGCTGGGACCTTCGCGTACGTTCAACGCAGAAGCGTTCACCACATACCATGTGGTAGTGGTTGGAGGAGGTTCGGTCGGCGGCGGATCAGTTGGCAGTGGAGAAGGCGCAGTGGTAAGGATCAAATACGATTTCGAGGACCAACCGATCAAGCCATCGGAGTATCGTTTGATCTTTACCCAGCCACCATCCGAAGAAACATCCAGCTCTTCTACAACTTCATCACGCTTCACCGTGCCCAGCGATTTGTAACTCGTACTGGGACCTTCGCGTACATTCAACGAAAAGGCATTTACTTTATACCATTTGGTTGTTGTTGGAGGAGGTTCAGTCGGTGGCGGATCGGTTGGCAGTGGAGAAGGCGCAGTGGTAAGAACCAAATACGTTTTCGAGGACCAGCCGATCAAGCCATCGGAGTATCGTTTGATCTTTATCCATGCGCCATCCGAAGAGACATCCAGTTCTTCCACAACTTCATATCGCTTCAGTGTACCCAATGATTTGTAACTCGTGCTGGGACCTTCGCGCACATTCAACGCAGAAGCGTTCACCTTGTACCATTTGGTTGTTGATGGGGGTTCTGTGGGCGGCTCAGTTGGCGGTGTGGAAGGCGGGATGGTAATGATCAAATACGATCTCGACGACCAACCTGTCAGTCCATCAGAGGGTCGTTTGATCTTTATCCATGCGCCATCTGTAGAGACTTCAATTCCCTCCACGACATCATTACGATATAACGTACCTACAGTCTTTTCCTTCGTGCTGGGTCCCTCACGCACATACAACGCAGCAGCGGTCACTTTATACCAAGTGTTTGATGTTCCTCCACCACCGGGAGTTGTACCGTCCAATTTGAAACGTGCTTTTAATGTCGCCAAATCCCCATGGAAATAATTCAAGTCAATATTGAGAACTCTCAACGCCATATAAACCGCCATCACCCTTATCGGTATATTGCCAGAATGTCCATTCATCCGAACTCCATGGAGCGGGCACACTGGGGGTTGTCACCCCGTAATGTGCGATCCATAGTGGATACTGGTGGAAATATTCAAGCTCAACGGGCGCTGTTTGTTTGCTGGGTGCGTTTTCAAGCCAGTAATAATAGCCGGTGTATATTCCAATCTCCTGCCTGTTACCGATTAATGCCTTCAGCCGTGTGATAAATATATACCAATTTTTCCAACCTTTATATTGCCCTCCATAGTTTTCCTCCAGATCCGCAAATAACGGTAATTCCCCAAGATCGTTACCGACTTGCGAATACCACAACTCGGCTTGTTGATTCGGTTCTGCGCGGCTGTCATAGAACCAATAAGAGCCGCGGGGTAGACCAGCCGCCTTGGCGCTGGACCAGTTGTACCCGAAGTCTGAAATCGATCCATAGATTTTGTCCGGCACGAATAATGACGTATCCGGCACTTTCCTTCATCTTAGTGAAGTCTATCTGACGGGAAGTTCCGGGGTTGTCCTGATAAAAACTAACATCGGGACCTATAACAGTAGCCATAATGATGCATCTCCTCAGTGTGAGCGAATTAGGAAAATTGTACCATTTTAACCTTGCTATAAAATAAAAGCGACCGAGCTTTTAAAAGCCCAGCCGCTTGTTTAGCAAGAGTTTGTCTATGGCACGTAATATGTGACAATCAACTGTGGACGATTGGCGTCTGACGAATCGCCTGAAAAGAACTTTAAGTAATCCGCGCTCCGGTCATCGTTATCATCCTTGCTAAAACGGATACGAAATTGTGTCACACCATATTTGTTGATGAACTTCAGGTTATTACTTGATAGCAAAGTTGAAGTCCATCCGGAACCGTACAAAGCCATCTGTTCAATGGAGGAACCCACACCCGCCGGAGAAGAAAAATCAATTGGCTCGAGCAAAATACTTCTACCAAAGGCGCCATTGTTTATCTCCAACAAAAGGACACCGTGAGTAATGAAAGGGTCGGTACCAACATATCCTTGTTTTTTAATTTTTACTTCCGCCAAAACGATAATAGCATTATCGGGAATGCTGATGGTATTAAAGGAGAGAAAGGTTCGATACTGTCGGTCCCCGGCATCGTCCCCAACAGCCATCGTGGAAGAAGACCGATTGTATTTTCCTCCTGCCACCGTATTTTCACCAAATTCCAGCACCCAGCCATCCTGCCCGCCTATAGACTTGAATATTTCACTGTGAGTTGTGGAGGGTATTCTTTTGATCGTATATCCCTCTCCACTATTAAAGTCACCATTCCCCTTGCCCGCGCCGCCAAGAAGATGCCCCCTGGCATCCATAATGCTGTCATCATCTAAAAGATCGAGGCGCAGGGAACCGTCACCTGTGCCCGTAGTGGCAGTAACCGTATAGGTTGTCCCAGAGCCGCTTACAGCGCTCACTGTCGCGCCGGCGACATCCCCCGTACTGACGAGAGAAAAGTCGCTTACATCCACACCGCTCACGCTTGTGGAGAAGTTCAATTTGAAATGAATTACAGTTGCAAAAGTGGGATTTAAATCAACCCGCTCTATCGATAAAACTTTAGGAAAAGGATCGCCAGCAAATTCGTAAGCTCCAATATCCGGCGCTGTACCTTTGAAATTATCGTTAATGCCGGGAATAAGAACTCCCCGGTCTATATTTGGACTCGACGACAGCAATGTAAAATCGCCACTGCTGGGCTTGGCCAACCCGGGAGGGTCTTCATATCCATTGCATTCAAGTCCCGTCTTTGAACACAGAGTCTTTGATGTTGTTGTAGTTTTTGTTCTCCCATTTAAAGCGAGGATGCCTCCGCACGCGTCGTGTACCAGTTGTCATAGTTCCAGTCGTTTCCCGTTGAACCCGTGAAAGGTTCTTCAAATGCATATCGATTACCCTGGAAAATATTATTACGCATGACCGTGTTTTTGATCGGCGTGATCATGCTCATTGCATTCAGATTGGTTGCATTCGTCCAACTCGTATTGTGATAAAAGAACACAATGCCATCAGGCTTCGAAGCCCATTTAATGGAACTGCTCGTATAGTTTGTGAACGCCGATCTCAACACCCATGTGGGACCCTGCGTGATCGGAGCCAGGGAAATACCGATCAACGTTCTATCAACGGTATTGTTACGGAAACGTTGATTGATACACGTGCCTTCAGGTTCAAACCCATCATCACTGATGTCATAAACTTGGTTGTTGTAAATATCGGCATCGAAAGCAACCCCAGGATTTTCCAAAGCGCCAGATGAACCAGTGTAAATACCATTGAAATAATTATGGACTTTGTTGTCGCGCACGATCGCACCGATGTGACCCCTGAGCACAATACCTGTGTTTTCCATGGTACTGCTCTTAACTGCCAGCCAGGGCCACTCGTTTACTGGCGGATCAAATATTTCGTTAGATTCGATGCGAGTGTCGTTCCCGTCGGACTCGCCTCCATTCCAGTTTATAAAGATCCCCAATTGCAAATTATGGATCTTGTTCTTACGGATCACAACGTGCGATGCATTTAGAGTACATACGCCACAGCCGTTGGTCGTCGTACCATAAAACCGCATTTCAAATCCTTCGATCCATATCCAATCCCGGCCATCCACATCGAAAGCATGATTTAGCACAGGCACTTGCCAGCTATAACCGGAGGGATCGCTCGAACTGCGCACATAAAGTTTTGAGGTGCTTTTCTCAAAGTACCACCCTTCCGTCATCGTTACCTTGCCATGACCGCGAACTCTGGTTCAAACCGGAGAGATCGTCGTATTTGTAAAATCGTTTTCCATCGCGCGCCAGGTATTCAATGGCAGATCCGATCTTCGTGAACCATACATGTGACTTCGAAGCAGATGTCCATATTTTCCCGGTGAGATTATTCGAGCCATCCAGAATTGCGCCTCCCCCCTCCGCCTTGACCTGAATCCACTTATTGAAATCTCCCGAAGCTGGAAACGTGACCGCCTCATGATAAACGCCATCCGCAACCAACACTTGTGTGCCGGGGCTTGCATGATTTACCCCTTCCTGTATGGTCCGATACGGTGAAGTGACCGAACCATCGCCGCCTGCCGACGCATTGGCGTTTACATGGATCACTGCAGTTGGCGTAAATTGAAGTTCTGCAGACTGGGTGGATGAAGATGAAGTGACTTCTTCAGATCCAAAAACCACTTTTACTGTATATGATGTGAACGGCAACAATTCGAATAAACTCCCCACAAGCCGACCATCATCAATACGCACTAGCGGATGTCCCGTACGCCAAACGGATTCACTACTTAAGCGGTACATCAGTTGCGCGGTCTGAGGCAAGCCAGGTCCACTTACAACAACCCCCATTGTTTCTATATTGGGGTATAGACTTAAGATGGCGCTATCTGAAACGAAGCCTGAATATCCCGAGTCCGCCGCGGCAGGCAGAGGCGCACTAACAAAGACGAGCAACACAATAAAGAGTGTCAACACAAAGGATACTCGGCGATTCTTTTTGAGAGGTAATTTTGCAGACATATATTCCTGTCTCCGTATACGTGGTTGTCAGGCTGTTATTATTGTCCACCTTTTCAACTCATTTTGCAAGTACGCGGTAGCTATTGCATTGGAGAAAATCAAAGAGCCACTTCTTTCCAAAGCGGCTCATATACATTTACTCTCTCCGTCTCGCTTCCCGCTTTGGACTTGCTGGCTTAAAAAGGAAACGAGACGGCTATTTACGCGTTTAGGATTTTGTTCTTTGCTTCATTCTCTGCCCAGAGCCTATTTACCTCATCCCGCGCCTGTTGACGGGTAAGCCCATATTTAACCTGTAACATCGTGACGAACTTGTCAAACTTGACCTCTGCTTTATCCACTTTGACCAGGTCGTGCTCAGTCATCAATTCCCACCGCGCCGTGGACTGGCTGCGAATCACCTTCCATTCTTCCTCGAAGATCGTTTTATTGATTGCCATAAGAACCTCCTCAGGGTGGCATTTTTACAAATTGATACACATAGGGAGTTGTCGCGATTTCGTTTCCAGGCAACTATCTGAATTCCCCATAACAGTTAAAACAAAATTTTCAAACCCTAATCTCCGCTCATTGTACTACGCAATATAGAACGCAAGACGGATGTGTATATCTGCCTCCAACGATAAATCATACACGGGCGGGAAAACAAAAAACACGATCGTCGTTACGACTTACAGATGATTAAGATTGTATTAGCGTTTGAAATACAGCTGAAGCGTCCTATTGAAAACCAAAATGAAAAGACGTATACTGACATAACTCTTAATCATCCATTCGCCTAGAAAAGGATTTTCATATGCACTATCACCGTCACCCAATCAATTGTATTGTTCCACCGTATGTGCTTCATGAGATCGCCAAGAACGGCTCGAAAGGACAGAGGAACCTGGCTATTGACACACTCAAAACCTCCGAGCAAATGCGCGGTAATCGCCGCGCGTTAACTGATTTTTCAGGCGCAGTAATGCGCTTTACCGCGGTCACTGGCAAGGAACGCATTGTCTACGATGCAAAACATGGTTCATCCCTGCCCGGTACAATCGTACGCAAAGAAGGCGATCCCCCATCTTCCGATGTGGCAGTCAATGAGGCCTATGACGGCGCTGGTGCAACCTATGACCTCTACAAAAATATATACAACAGAAATTCGATTGATAACAACGGGATGCGTATCGATTCCACAGTGCATTATCAGAAAAATTATGACAACGCCTTTTGGGATGGTCAACAAATGGTATACGGCGACGGTGATGGTGATCTATTCAATCGCTTTACGATTGCGATTGATGTGATCGGTCACGAACTGACCCATGGCGTCACACAATTTGAGGCAGGCTTGAATTATTCACAGCAATCCGGGGCATTAAACGAATCGATGTCCGATGTGTTTGGTTCGTTGGTCAAGCAATTTTCAATGAACCAGACAGCCGATGCGGCGGATTGGTTGATCGGTCAGGGATTGTTGGCTCCCAGCGTGAACGGAGTTGCTTTACGCTCAATGAAAGCACCCGGCACTGCTTATGATGATCCCATTTTGGGCAAGGATCCACAACCTGCCACCATGGCAGATTATGTCAATACCGCCAGTGATAACGGCGGAGTGCATATCAACTCTGGCATTACCAATCACGCCTTTTATGTGGTTGCAACCGAAATTGGCGGCTACGCCTGGGAAAAAGCCGGGCAAATATGGTATATCACCCTTCGAGATAAATTAAAAGCCACCTCAAACTTCCAGGATTGCGCCAACCTCACCTATCAGACAGCCGCCGATCTCTTCGGCGCAGGAAGCCTCGAACAACAAGCAGTCCAAAAAGGCTGGTCAGAAGTTGGTATCGATGCGACAGGAACCGGTGGAGGCGGAACGCCTCCTCCTCCGAGCAATAGCGGATGCCTCGCATCCCTGCTTCGCGCCATCGGTGCCGCCCCCACGAACTAAGAGTTCATCTTATGGATATTGAACGGATCAAATTCGAACGAACTGGCGGCTTCGCAGGAATCCGCCTTGCCGCTGACTTCAAGCTGGATGATTTGCCCAGTGGGCAGGCACACACCCTCGCAGACTTGCTGGACAATATGGCGTTCAACGAACTGCCGGAAAGTTTTGGTAATAAGAACACCGTCCCTGATGGTTTCACATATGAGATTACGGTTGAAACAAAACAATGGACACACACCGTAACCACGGGTGAGGTATCGTCACCTGAAAACTTGGAAACCCTGCTTACATTGTTGAATCAGATTGCCCGTGAACTCGCAAGGAAAAAATAAACAGGTGTCATCTAAACAAAAAACTCGGAGCCATTTACGCTCCGAGTTTTTGTTTGTTCGGATCTTTATTTACAACTCTGTGCCGGTTCGTACCATTCACCAAGACCATTCTGCAAATTCTGCGCGGCTTCCTGTGGCGTCAGATCGGTGGCAATCATGTCATGCAAATCTTTTCGGACGATCTCCAACGCGCTGGGAGTCCCATTCGATATTTCGGTATACATCCAGCGAATATCAGCATCATAACTATTAACCAGTTTTAGGAACTTGGCATCATTCGTTCCGCTGGCTTGACTGGCTTCCGTTTTATTCAAGGGGTAAAAACCAGCCAGTTTTTGCGCGGTCAAATCCACTGCCTGCTTCGAAAGTAACCAGTTGGCGAACATCAACGCCTCTTCCGAATGAAGAGATTCGCGGTTGACACCAATTCCCACATCAGGCTGGAAGATCACATAGGTCTTTGAGCCTCTTGGCGCGGGCACCGCGAACACATCCCAGTTGAATTGCGCCGAATTGGAAATAGTCTTGCAGATCCCAGGAGCCTCCAAATAACAATACCGCTTCCTGATTGAAGAACAACTCCTTGCTGGTCTGCGAGTTGATCGTCCCCGCATTGGGAGGTAAATAGGGTTTTAGGTCTTGAATGGCTTTGAATATATTGACACTCTCTGGTTGTTATAACAGAGGCTTGTGCCGTCGGTGCGCATGAAACTTGCGCGTCCATCCGGTCCACCCAGGAAGTTCGCCGCGAGACCCATAAACATTTCACTGTCTTCACTCTGGTTCAAGGAATTGGCAATGGGTATCTTGCCGGTATCCTTGATCTTTTGCATGTTCGTCATAAAATCTTCCCATGACTTCCATGTTTCCGGCGATGGGATATCAGGATGGGCGCTGAAAAAATCCTTGTTGTAATACACGCCCTGCGCCACGCCCACATACGGCACCGCGTAATAATCGCCCGACCTGTTTGTCCAGGGAACGATCTTCGTTTCATCGTAATTATCCTCGATCGGCAACAACATTGTTCAATTGCAATAAATGTCTGGCAATATTCCCATCCACCGTGAATGGGCGCACGTAGAACAGATCAGGTCCATCCACACGGTTCAACAAAATATCCAGGATCGAATTGTAATTCACACTGACAACTGGTCTTTGTTCGATGACAATGTTTTTCCCGTTCGGCTTTTGCATACTCCTGAAACGCATCCAAAGGCTTTGGATCTGCTGGGTATCTTCGGGCCGCCATGTGCTCAGGACGTCTAATTTGACGACATTGCCCGATGCGCTCTGATCGACGGTGGTGGAGACACAGCCACCTGTTGACTGACGCGACAGCCAGATCTGTCAATTGTTTCGCTTCCGCCTCTTTCGGACCGAGATGAATGTTCCCGTTATAGACGAAGAATGCGCCCACCAAAGCCAGCCAGCAGGATGGAGGGATACACCACCCGCCCCAGCATGTTCAGCTTTTCACGTTGTACACGGAATTTTTCTTTATCCGCTTTTTTCTTTGCATCCTCACCCTGTTTCTCAAGCCGAATACTCAATGTTTCCAATAAAACGATAAACGCCGACATCACATAGGACGCGTAGAAGAGATACTCCATCGCCACTGTATAACCGATCTGCAGGAAGTGCATCCGCAAGAGTCAAATGGAAGAAGGCGGTCGTAAGAAGCGCCGTCGAACCGACAGCCAGCCTTTCCGAGTGCCCCAACGGGAGGAAAAAAGTGATATAGGCGAGGATCAAGGTAATCAATAACGGAAGCAGGCTTTTTACGATGTATTGAAGCGCATCACGCTGAATATCCACATTGACATTGATCAGCGAATAATTCGTTGCAACGGTCTTTCCAAAGTTTTGTGGATTTCCAAGCGTTGAGTAGGTTGGGAAAATATCCTGCGCCACATGTACTCCCTTGCGCCTTCCATCCAAAAATGGAATTGAACGCGCCATTATCACGGAAGTTTCCCAGAAGCTTGTGATCTCACTCTCATAGCGCATGCCAGGACGGTCCACGACATATTGAATGAAGGAGGTCGTCGCATTCTGGTTACGGAATTCAACAATCAGATTCTGATGTTCGAAGGGATAATCATAAAAACTGAACTGGTTTTTAAAGGTGCCACTCACACGATAGGTTTTGAGAACTGTTCCATCCAGAATTTGTTTCATCGCGTATCAGCGTGGAATTCACATCACCACTTGCGTTTGTGAATATAAAATCGTCGGGCTTAAAGTCCGCATCCTGATCGTTGGGGCGATAACGGAACCAGAGATAAAAGTCCACATTGTATGTGGATGTCTTTATATCGATCTCTTCGATGCTGAGAATATCCACGCCTGCATAGACGACATTTGCCTTATAAACATAACCGCCGTTGACGGTCATGATCCGCCCCTTATTGATCTGATTCTGAAGGTCTTTGATCTCGCTGGGAGTAGAGATGGGTTCGAATTGTATGTTTGCAGAGACGAGCTCGCCATTTTGATAAACACCAAAATGAGCGGCGCGCGTAATGTTACGAGATGGCTCAAAGAAAATCGGAGCAATAATCCCCTGTACGCTGTTTTCCGCTTTGTCCATGTTCAACAGGGCTTTGTAAATTTTCTGCCGGTTAGACACCTGAGCATCGGAGCCGTTCACATCCGAGTTGTGGGCGGCATTGGCAAGTACAAGCATTGCATCATATCCAGCGATCACCTTGTCACCCGGTTGACTGACACTCCCAATGGAGTTGCTTTTGTATGCCTTTTGATAATCGTCAAGGAATTGATTGGCGTAGCGATTGGCACTGTCGAAGATAATGGCGCGCGTTGTCAGAATGCCATTCGTATAATACCCAGGGAATGTTTTCTCTTCATCCTGTTCCTTGATCTTTGTCAGGAAATTGGGGGTACTTAAATTGCTCGCACCCACAATGGGATAGGACACTCCCTTTTGTTTCATCAATATGACAAGGTCGGCCGCGGTTCTATCATCGGTGGCAATAAAGATCGTTCCCGGGTTACTCCCGGAAATAATGTCCGAGACGATACCTTCGAGTTGTTGTGGAAGCGGATTCTGGCTGGTGATATTTTCTTCAAGGACGATCTCCCCGCCCAAACCTTGAAAGGTATTTCTGAATTGGCTTGCCAGTGTCTGTCCATAGGTGTCACTTGTGGATATGATGCTGGCGGTCTTCCTGCTAATCATGCCCGCAATAACGTCATCCTGCAAAATTTCAGTCTTCTTAATGGGAATCGACACCCCTTTTGCACTGAGCAATTCCTGCAATTTGGTTGTTATCTCGTCACTTGCAGTGATGAATAAAAAGCTGGGTTTGTTTACATCTGGAATGGCTGCGATCCGTGCGACGATCTCGTTGAGTTGTTGTACTACAGCATCGGTCAATTGGGTTGCAGGCACACTCGTTTGAAGTTCGCCATCTTGCGTTGGTTGATCTGTCTGCAAAGGTTCGCCGAGCGTTACGGTCTCCCTGAAGCTCACCACACCGCCATACTTTGCAAACATATTACGGAATTCTTCCTGGTTCTTCTCGTTCTGTTCATCGTCGGTATGAATGATCCCAGCAGTAACCTTATTGTTTATTTTGATAAGATAACTTGCCAGGTATGCCGCTTCAGATTCAGCCGTATAGGTAACGTTGAAATGATACGGATGATCTTCTGTGAGGTGCTCAGGTACAGGGATTACATTGATAACCGGGATTTGATGTTTATCATATATTGTTCCTGCCGCGTCCGATGTTTCTATGGATGAATGTCCAATGATGGCAACAGCGTTGCTTTCGGCGATCTTCTCTGCAATCTTCACGGCTTCGGCAGGGTCATTATTATCATCGTACAAATCTACCTGGACGTTTGCACCATTTCTCCCAAACTGATCCACAGCCAATTTCACGCCAGCATAGACGGATTGCGGGGCTGGATTTCCATCAGTGCCAGGGTTTGACTCTACTACGGCAACCGTGATCGTCCCCGAACCGCTCATTTGCGACATGGAAGCACAGTTCGTTAAAATGCCGACCAAAAGAAGAGTCGAGACCAGGATGAATAATACTTTTGTACGCTTATACATAAATTCCTCGATAACGGAGAGTGTCGCAATAGTTTAACACCCGAACAGGCGCGACGATGTATGCACACTTTTCAAAACCCCGACAATTTTCACCTTATGGAGCGGGCCAGGGAATAGTTACAGGCTCGGAAAAACCATGTTTTTCGACAGTATATAATTTTCCGGAGGAAGGTTGCGAACAGCCCGCATCATCCCGGACCGTGAAGCTGGTTTTATATTGCTCAGGGTAGGAATTTGTCCACCAAATATAAGCTCCCTTTTGACAAACGAACAGTTCCCACAAATAACCGCGATCTTTATCACTAGTCATTTCCACCTGACCCCAACTAACCGTGACCTTATTTCCGTCACGTACCGCATGTACATTTCCAGGAGGTCCATATTGGTTCGATCCAATGGACTGTAAGTTAAGTTCCGTGAACTTTATTTTTGAAATATCCCCCACCACATCCACAACAGACGGGGCAACCCAGCAGTAATAATTCAATTTATCGAATTTGACGTAGAGCCATTTACTGTAGACAAATCGCCCGCGGACAGTCCCAACGTCTCCAGGATACAAATCCGCCGCGTGGAGATACGCCACTGAGGGACCATACCTGCAATGTGCTTGTTTGTTGACAGTGACAGACGGAAACGCGTACGTTGGCGTCGGCGTAATGGACGGTGTAAGAGTCAACGTTGGCGTCAGTGTTTCTGTGGGCGTGAGGGTAAATGTTGGCGTAAGCGTGTCTGTAGGGGTAAATGTCAATGTGGGAGTTGGGGTCTTCGTCCACGAATCTGCTGTGGAAGTCAGCGCGGCGGATGTTGCAGTCGCTTGCGCTTCGGGGGATAACAAATTACAGGATGTGAGACACAATACCAAGGATAAAAGAATAAGATATTTTTTCATTTAAATTCTCCAAGCAAGGCAAGGATATTTTTACCAAGCGCGTCATTGGCATAACCGCCTTCCATAATGATCGTCGTCGGGAGACCAAGGGAAGCAATACGTTTGCCAATTTCTCCGATCCCTTTCGTACTTACTCTTAATCGTACCCAATGGGTCGTCCGCGTAAATATCCATGCCTGCCGAGATTACCAAATAGGCAGGCTTGAATTCACGAATGAAGCGTAGGGCATTCTCAAGCACTGCCAGATACCCAGCATCATCCGTGTCTTTTTGTAATGGAAAGTTGTGATGAAAGCCAAATCCCCTACCCCTGCCACGCTCATCAGCGTGACCAATGAAATAAGGATATTCGTAGTCCGGGTCAGCATGGATGGAAACGGTAAACACATCGTCACGGTCATAGAAAATATCCTGTGTACCGTTGCCACAGTGATAATCAATATCGAGTACGGCAACGTGTCCTTTCGAGGACAACCAGTTCGCCGCAACGGAAGCATTGTTGATGAAACAATATCCACCGGCATAATCCTTACCTGCATGATGCCCGGGTGGGCGGCATAATCCGAATGCGGAACGTTCTCCGTTTGCAACAGCCTGCGCCGCGCTCAATGCGCAATTGGCGGAAGATAGTGCAGCTTTATAGGTACCTTCCACAATGCAGGCACTCAAGTCCATCATGTAATATCCGGCGCGCCCTAACAATGATTTCGGCTTTTGAGGCTGACGCCGCAGGGCAAAAGTGGCAGGTAACAGCGTGGATGAATCTTTGGGATCAGTAGCCAGCCACTCGGTCCAGGCAGAGGCGAGAAAATCCACATACTCCCTATCATGCACCGCGTGGATCGGGTCGAGTCCAAAGTCATCCGGTTCGATGATCTCTGTCCAATCGACCTGGCGTAAGGCGCTCAATATCCTATCCATGCGATCGGGGTTTTCAAGATACGGCACACGCAAGCCCCCATCAAACAATTCAAAAGCGGGATCATGCTGGCGATGCGTTTCGGAATAGAAGATCTTCATGGCGGCTCCGTAAGATGTTGTGGTGTAATTGTATCAATATACCGGAGGAAACATGGAAATATTTGAAACTATACATAATAGACATTCACAAGGAAAAGTGAAACAAGATCCGTTGCCGCGCGAAACAATAGAAAAATTATTGGACGCGGCTGTGCAAGCTCCCAATCATTACAAGGTGCGACCATGGCGGTTCGTTGTATTGACCGGTGATGCCAGGAAAAAACTTGGGGATGTATTTGCCGCTTCACAACAGGACCGACATCCTGATTTCCCGCAAGAAGCCTTTGACAAAACCCGAGGCTTGCCTCTCCGATCCCCCGTCCTGATCGCGGTCGGTGCGGATAAGCCCAGCGAAGAAAAAGTTCTCGAGATCGAGAATATCAGCGCGGTTTCCGCGGCATGTATGAATATTTTGCTCGCCGCTCAGGCATTGGGTCTCGGCGCAAAATGGCGCACTGGTGAATGGGCGCGTGACCCAAAGGTAAAAGAGTTCTTGGGCTTTTCAGCAGACCAGCATATTGTTGGGTTTATATATGTCGGCTATCCTGAATTCACGGCGCAACATGAACCGCGTCCTTCATTTGAAGATCGAACCGTTTGGATGGAGTGATTTCCCTATTTATTTACATAGATCTCTGAACGCCCGTCTTTTACGACCTTTACAACCCGCGGAGAAAAGTAACCATCCCTCTGTGTGCCGATCATAAACACATCGGAAGCGTGAGGAAAGAAACCAGGGGCATCCTTCAGGTCAAAGATCACCAGCATACTTTGAGGTCCGATCAGGAAGAATACCAAACGCGCTTCTTCGGATTTCCCATAACCCAGTTTTGCCGTCCCTGGTTCGCCATCCCCTGCGTCGTAGTAGCGCGGATATATGGCGCGCCCATATACAGCTATTTCTCCATTTTCCTTTGGCAGCCCAATCTGTCTTATGATTTCTTCCTGTGTTTTAGGTGGATATCTTTGCGGGAAGATAGAATTCAGTGACAGGCAGAAACGCTCCAAGAAAGAGAATCAAAACCAAGCTTGAGATGAAGCGACGTCGGGAGAGAACGTCAAATTCGTGAGCTACCGGGTCAGGGGTAAATAATGTTCGGATCCAGTCCGAAACATTATTTCGCGCCTTTGAAACAAACGAAAGAAATACCGATCCCAGTACCAGCAAACCAAAAAACTGATACAGATATACACCCCAGTCCAGTGGAAAAACGAAGCGTTGCCCTGAACTGAAGAATAAACTTGTCCACAAGTTATAAGTAAGATGCAGGGCAAGTGGCAGCAAGCCAACCAGGCGATAGCGTTGCCAAGCAACTATAGTTCCAACAGAGAATAGGAGTAGATAAAAAGCAAAAGGTAGAAGTTGGTTTTTCGATAACGGTGTCCTCCAAAACTCATGTTGCGGAAAAATAAGTTCAGCAGGAGACAAAATTTCATCACGGGCGGGAAAAGCAAGCAGACTGGTGATCTCGTTATTGACAAGGTGATTTGCGGCAGTTTGGAAAATGAAGGTGTAGTTTGTCTTGAAGGCTTCAATAGCGGTCTTTGTTGCGCGACTGGAGTATTGCGCATCGCTTTCTCCGGGAATGCGAGACAATATTTCTTCACCGGTATACCCGCTCCAGCGGCGTGCCATGGTTACCGTCTGCGACAAGGGGTTATCGATAACAAATCCGCCTGTAGCTATGTAATTTCGTATCAGCCACGGGGTAAAAGTTATTGCAACGCCCAAAACAAGGAAAGTCGAACCGAGTCAGCCATTGCTTCCGGTTCGAAATAACAAAAAAGGCGAGGGGAATAATGACGGCAAGAAGAATGATGCTTTGTGTTCGAATCAGCGCAGCCACCCCAAGGATTCCGCCAATCAAAAATGGACGCCACAAAGTCTGTTTTGTCAGACGCATCCAACGGATGGACAGCAGCGCAACCAGACTTATAAGAAGCGCCGCCGGAAGTTCTGACAGCAACAATTTGGAATATGTAAGATTACCGGCAATAAGCGTAATCCCATTTGCATTTATATCCCGGAAAATTGCCAATAATGATATACCCAAACCCAGTGGACGTCCGCCAAACTCTTTGCCAATGAGGTAAAGAACAGCAGGAAATGCAGCGAGCACTAAAGTCTGTAAAACAATGACATTGTTATAGTTTTGACCGCCAAGTAAATGAAGCCAGGTTAGAAAGCCTATATAAAATGGACGTGCAGGGACCTCGGGCCATAAAAAGCCATTGCCAATCAAAGCGGATTGCGCCGATTGTGCATAGATAAGAGCATCTGAAAACGGAAAGATTTCAAACACAGGCGCACGCGGAGACGTGGCAGTGTAACCGGGGTTAATGGGCTGACTGAGCCAAAGTATGACTGTAAAAACATAAATACCGATGGCAATCCATTTGTCATCCAGAACCAAATTAATGCGCGGAAGAAAAGCAAAGACAGAGATGATACTTAAGACGAGCAGAATTTGCCATTCAAGGAATGGAGTCGCTGGAGAACCCAGGTTCTTATCAGGTGTAAAACCAATTTTGGTAAGGGCTGCCAATACTCCAATCAAAGCTAAAGCAAGGAACAGGAAAAATATTTTTTTCCATAACGGCCGAAATGGACCAATGATTTTGACAGCATCCCTGTACCGATGCCATGCCACCAATAGCGCCAGCTCTAAACTGGAAACTCCGAACCATGCAAATAATGGAAGCAACCGTACCGCATAAACAGGATAGAGTGGATTTCCCTTCAGAGAGCTTAGCGTAATGATAAACAAAGGTGCGGCAAGAGATGTAAAAAATGCAAGAAGGATACAACACATCCCAAAAAGCGGGATGCTGGTCTAAATTAAACTTACTTTGAGCAGATACTTTCTTATAGCTTCTGGATAGCAGAAAAATGGAACTTCCGGTTATGAGAAAGGCAATAAAAAGCAAAGCCAACCGAGCGGACGAAAAGCCAAACGCAACAGCACGTTCTGTGCTGGCGGGAATAAACAGGAGCCAACACAATACAATAAATCCTTGTGCACTCCACAAACTAAAAAGTATTTTCAAGTATTTCATCATAGATTTGGCTTAAAATTCACCCTATTATATACTTGTCCTGCAGATTGTTCCCTGCAACAACTGGGAAGACCCGCAGGACATTTTACTCAACATCAGTTAACTGCATTTATTTTCTGTTTTCATTGACCTTCACCTTATTATTAGAAAATCAAATAATGCGAAATGGACATCAAGATCACGGCAATAATCAACGTTGTTACTGAGATATTCGAATAAGTCATCTGCTTTTTTCGCAGCGCCTGCATTTGTCCCATTTGTTCATCCGAAGGTTTACCTTGGAACTGCGCGCCGAGTTGCGCCATGGCTTTCATGGTTCGTCCAACCAAGATGCCATACACAAAACCGATAAGCCCAAAGACCGCCCCAATTCCAAAACCCTGCCCAGCACTGGTGCTCGCCCAATGTGAAGAGCTGCCCGCGTCGCGCAAATATAACAAAACACCGGCAAGGACGGTTAATCCAGCCGCCGCTGACATCCTTTGGCTGAACTTCAAATTATTCATAAGGTGAGCGACAAATTTTTGTCCCGCCTCTGCTGTAGCGCCCGCGGTAGGACCGATAAAAAAGGTCATCATCAATGAACCGCCGACCCAAAAGACACCGCCTAATATGTGAACGATACGAAGAAACAAGAAATAATAATCCATGATTTTCTCCTTTGACAATCCTTTTTGTCATAAATCAGATTTCGTCGAAGTATAAACGATACAAGCCATTTATGTGAGTATATCTATCCCACTACAAACAAAAAAACAGAGTTACCTTACAGGTAACTCTGTTTGGGTTCGCAAAACTATATGAGTTTTACGAGACGGGCACCACGTTGGCGGCTTGCAGACCTTTGGGACCATCCTCAACGGAAAACTCCACTTTCTGCTCGGCTTCCAATTTTCGGTATCCATCGGACTGAATCGCGCTGAAGTGAACGAACACATCCTCGCCATCCTCACGACCGATAAAACCATAGCCCTTGGTGGCATTGAACCACTTCACTGTACCAACATAACGATCTGCCATCTTACTTCTCCTGCTTAAAAAATTTATGCCCGTCGCCTCTGCGCTTTCATAGGCGATCCGGGCACGATGCACGCAAGGTTATCACGCCTGAAAAGTCATGTCAAGACTTAAATAATTCCTTGTAAATGGACGCATAACGGGATGTTAAATGAAACCATGGCGGTGACCACTTCGTCATTAGCTTGCCGCTTCGGATGACCTTCCGCATCTCTTCTGGACCTTCGAACTGCTCCAACAAAAGGAGGCTTCTCCCCAACTCGAACGCCGCGTGCGCGTCTGAACCGACTGTCCCTGCGATATTATGTTTCTCCGCAAATGCTTTCGCTTCAACGTTGAACTGGGATTCATGCAACACGAATTGAACACCTCAATCGCATCCACCAGCGGAAGGATTTCAAGCAGATCGTCCTCCTTCCACCCCCCCGAACGCAACTTATCGAACGGATGCGAAACACTGATAAACGCTCCTTGTTCCTTTAAACGGTGAATTGTCTCCTGTGGAGATAAGCCTGCGGGAATTTCATCCTGTACGAACGCGGCCAGGATTTCCCCTCGGGTAGTCATAATCTCCTCGCCCACAATGACCAGTTCCGGGTCCAGAACCTGAGCCGCCTGCGCACCCGCAATCGAGTTATGGTCAGTGATAATAACTCGGTCAATTCCCTTGCGGCGACAAGTCTCCACCAGATCGCGCGGGCGCGTCAGGGAATCCTTCGAAAAAATGGTGTGACAGTGAAATTCAACTCGAAACATATCTCAATTGTACCTGAGCATACTCGTTGGCGATTTGGAGGATTTTGTTATACAATCAAGGGACATGGACGACACTTCCCCCTTCAGAAAAAAGTGGTTGTATATCGTCGGATGGCTGGCGGTATTGTTGATTGTATATGGGTGGCAGATTGCTCGCATGGGTGGAGTTATTGCCAGCGAGATAGATATTCTTGTTGACCTATTCTGCCTTTTTCCGCTATTGCTTGTACTGTGGATGGCGTTTTTCGCGCAATTTGTATTGCCGGTGCGTACATTTCAAGATCGACAAAATATTTTTGAACGCCTGATTACCTACCTGCTCGGCGGACATGGTCCTGCCATATTCATCGAGAATGGAAAGATCAGGGAACGCCCGGGGGAAACCGAGAAAAATGGACCGGGTGTGCTTTGGCTCGATTCCGCCAGCGCAGCTGTCACGCGAACCCCCGTTGCCATAAAGCAAACGTTTGGTCCGGGTGTACATTTTATTAGAAGTGGCGAATTCATAGCGGGAACAGTTGACCTGCATATACAATCGCAAACAGTTGGTCCGAAAGAGTCTGACAGCCCATTCGATGATCTTGATGAAGACCAAGATGAGGAGGAATGGAAGCAGGTCCAGGATCGTCGCAAACAAGTCAGTGCGTGGACGCGTGATGGCATCGAAGTCATCCCTAATATCTCCGTCTCATTTCGCATTCGAACCGGATTTCCCAAGGAAGGGCAAACTGGCTCTCGTTTTGGCTATAGAACAGGCATCACGAAAAAAGATCGGGAAAACGAGTTAAAGGATAAGGAAGCCATCCGCAAGGCAATTCTTGGGGAGGGAATCAACCCAAACGCACTATCTGATTCGCCGCGCCGGCGCGTGGCATGGAACGAATTGCCCGCTTCTCTCGCAGTGGATGTCTGGCGCGAATATGTTTCAAAGTTCACTCTCGATGAGTTGTTTAAACCTGATCAATTGGTTCCGCCTCTCGTTCCTGAACCTCCACAACCTACAGAGGAAGAGATCGATCCGCTTAGTCAGCCTTTGCAGGTAAGTTCAAAGCGTACTAATTTTCAAGACAGTCTCACCGCCATGATCCGGGAGCTCAACCTGTTGATGGACAAGGCGATCAAATGGCTGGAGAGAAATAAAAAGGAAGCAAAAAAGCCTTTGACGCTCCCGCCCTTCGCACTCGGGACCAACCAAAAACAGGAACCGGAAAAGAAGACCGCCCTGCAAGTAATCAACGAAATGGTCAATGCGCGGCTAAAAAACGCAGAGGTCGACATCCTTGACGATCATGGAAAACGGGGCGAGGGTAAAATTCCAAGCCCTGAATACAAATTGCTTGAAAACCGTGGGCTTGAAATTAAGAATATCGGCATCCACACCATACGTCTTGAACCTGAGATCGAAGAAACCATCAGGAAAAAGTGGTCAGCCTCCTGGTTTGGCAATGCCAACGCAGAAAAAAGTCAGATCGAACGAAAACGCAATATCATGGAAAAAATCGGGCAGGAAAAGGCAATGCGGCAATATGCCGACCTGCTTAGTAGCGATCTTGTCCGAAAGAAACCTGTTGGTCCAAGAGAAACGCTCAAAACACTTCTCATACGTACAAAGTCGATCATCATCCAGGATGACCAACTACGCAAACGTATGAACGATGAGCAACAGGAGTTGGAAGATATTATCCGTTGGATCGAGGCAAACGGATCATGATGAATACACCTGTTGCCCCCGTTACCGAATCCGCTCTACAGAAAGAACAACGCCTTTTCAAAGAGTTGTTCAGCCGATTGCGCAACGCGCTCCTGGACAGGTTGTTCGACTTGCGGCCGGAAAGAGCTGCACGCCGTATGCAGTATTTAGCAATGCTCTTCCTTGTCGGCGGCTTTTTGATTACTTTACGATATTACCCATTGATCCTGTGGGCACAGCATATTCAGGAGATTTTCCTCTATCTCTTTAATCCAACATACGCTGCAAGCTATATCGGCGATCCATTTAGCAACTTCTTCCTTTTTGTGTTTCAGGCATTTACCAACCCGCATGTGTTTCAGTATTTACCCATATTCCTTGCCCCATTCTTCATTGCCCTACAATCCGCAGCCATCTATCTTGCCGATGTTTTTGAACTTCAGGAAATAGTTGTTGCCCGCAGTTTTATATGGGAGGTAGCACTCTCCGGCAACGGCAAGACCATCCGCGTAAGTCAGGGAGAGATTTCAGAGGAACATCGAGAAACGCCTACATTTTTGATTGGCGGTCCCGGAAGGGTGGTTGTGGATTTGGACTCGGTTGCCTTGTTCGAAAAACCGGATGGTACACCGCATGTGATCGGTCCCACCGGGAAAGAGCCGGGCGGCAAAGCCACGTTAGATGGGTTTGAGCGCTTCCGACAAGCAATTGACATACGTGATCATTATGTTGACCTGCGCGACCAGGATCCGCGTTCACAATCTGTAAAAAGCCGAAGCCGCGACGGGATGCCCATCACCGCAACCGACGTGAGGTTAATGTTCAGCGTGTATCGCGGCGAAAATGCGAAGCCATCCGTGGATACCCCATATCCATTTGATGCAAAAGCCATCGAGCAGACTGTATATAAAGCGACATCAAAGGTAACCCCCGGGCAACCCAATCCTTCAGCGTATGAATTTGAATGGACGCATAATATGATCGACTTGATCCGCAGTGAGTTGAGCGGGTTTATGAATAAGCATAACCTGTCTGTGTATCTGGCAAGTACCGGTATGCCTGAACTGGAGAAAATAAAACAGCGCGAAGAGGGGATTGCCGAACAAATACGGAATTTAGCGCAGGTGGATGAAGAGAAGCCCAAAGAAAAGGACGACAAAAAGCCGCCCGAGTTTCAACCGCGTTACAAGATATCAAACCTGTTCACACAATTTACCCAGGAGTTCACCAACAAATCCCGCAACAAGGGTGTGGAGCTTCATTGGATCGGTGTTGGCACATGGAAGTCGCCTATTGAAGTTGTCCCTGAAAAGCACCTGGAAGCGTGGAAGATCAGCCAGGAAAATCTCAGCAACGACAGTCCCGGAGCGATGAAGAAAGCAGAGGAAGCTGCACGCATAGAAAAGATGGTGATGTTGATCGATACCGTGCCACTCGCCGTGTACGACGAAATTACTGGAGGTTTCAAACATTCAAAGAAAGCAAGCAAGAAGCAGGATACCAAGCCGAATCATCAGAAAGATGCAAAAGAAGATGGCTTTGACTTTGATGACGACGATGATATTATGATTGGCGAGGATGAATTGGAAGACAGTTCGGAAGAAGTGTTGAAGTTTATAAAAATATCACGTATCCTGAATGAAGAAAAAAAGCGTAAAGAGGCTGAATATTACAGTGACCCCGACCAAAAGGAAACCATCCAGTCCCTTTTATTGGAATATCGAAAACAGTTCAAGGAAACCGCCGATTTTATCAGGGAAAAGAAAGAGACAGTTCCGCAAAATATTACCGATGCCATAAGCTACATAGATGATCAGCTGAATTTCAAGCATTGGGTAGGACGATAACGACACATCAAATTTTATATGGATAAAATATAAACACTGAATGGACAACAATCTACTAATCATTTCAACCGAAGTTAGAGAGGGAAACAACATGGGGAAAGCAATCGTAGCGCTTGAATCGACAGTTCTAACACATGGACTGCCGCGTCCGCAAAACCTGCAACTGGCGCTGGATATGGAACGTACTGTTCGTGAGGAGGGGGCGATGCCAGCCACTATCGGCTTCCTGGATGGTCACTTGCATATCGGAATGAACGACGCACAACTCGAAAGGCTCGCTAATGAGAAAGATCCTTATAAGGTGGGACCTCGAGACTTTGCATCCGTGATCACCAACGGAGGCAACGGCGGTACCACCGTCGCAGGGACAATGCTGGCTTGTAAACATGCAAACATCAAGGTCTTTGCCACAGGTGGGATCGGCGGCGTGCATCGTGAGTCATCATTCGATATATCAGCAGACTTACAGGCATTGGCAACCATACCGATGATCGTTGTATGTGCAGGAGCGAAGGCGATACTTGATCTGCCTGCCACACTTGAATATCTCGAAACGATGAGCGTGCCAGTCGTCGGCTATGGCACGGATGATTTCCCTGCATTCTATTCACGCAAAAGCGGCTTAAACGTTACAGAGAATCTCGACAATCCACAAGACATCGTCGATTTCGCAAAAGCACATTGGGACGCGGGATTGCAGAGCGCGGTCCTAGTGGCAAATCCGGTTCCTGAAGCAGAGGCAATTCCAAAGTCCGAGATGGAGCCGTTTATCGAACAGGCAAATAAAGAGGCGCACGATCAGGAAATCCACGGAAAGGATTTAACTCCCTTCCTCTTCAAACGAATCAACGAGCTGACCAATGGCAAATCCATGCGCGCAAACCTGTCCTTATTGTTGAACAACGCCCGTCTCGCCGCGCAGATCGCGCGCGCAATGAGCACAAGCGAACGGCGGCAGGTTGCCTAATGAAAAACGGATTTGTGCTTTCTGAGACCTTCACCGCAAAGCCATCTGAAATCTATAAGGCATGGTTGAGCAGTGATGGACATTCTGCCCTCACTGGAAGCCCGGCAAAAGTGAACGGTAAAGTGGGCGGAGAATTTTCAGCGTGGGATGGATATATCTTCGGCACGACTCTCGAACTGACGCCGGATCAACGCATCGTTCAAGCCTGGCGGACATCTGAATTCCCAGACAACGCGCCTGATTCTCATCTGGAAGTTTTACTCGAAGAAACCACGGATGGAACAAAGGTCACGCTCACCCACTCAAATATGCCCGAAGATCAGGTCGACTCATACAAGCAAGGCTGGGAGGATTTCTATTTCAAGCCAATGAGGGCGCATTTCGGAAAATAATACTCATTTCAGGGGTGGTAACTTGAGCAATCTGTGGAACTCGGAAGTCTTTGAGACTTCCGAGTTCTTTCATAAAACCTTGACAAACTAGAACGCATGTTCTAAAATCATTGTCAGATGTCACCCATTCGGCAAGGAGGTCGAAATGACTGCTTATCGTAGAAATACTGGAAATGGACTTGCGGCTTTGTTCCGCGATATGACCCGTGGAAAGAAAATGAAGCGCGGCGCCACCTGGGGCGGAATGATCATCGGTGCCTTACTGGCATTCGAAATCTTCAACTTCAGCACCACACAATTTGCACTGCTCGACGTGCTCGGCAATTTGACCTTTGCAGGCATGCGCTGGGCGAGTATTTTGGCAATCGCCTTCTGTGGCATTGACTTTGCCGGAATCGCCCGTATCTTCACCCCTGAACAGGGACGCGATGAACCCGCCGAGGTTTGGTATTTGTTCGGTGCATGGCTTCTCGCCGCCGCGATGAACGCATCACTGACGTGGTGGGGTGTTTCGGTTGCCATCGTGAGTTACACCAGCGCAAGCGGAGACGCGGTGCTCAGTGCCACTACAATGACAAAGGTTGTCCCCATTTTTGTAGCCTCTATGATCCTGTTAATCCGCGTTCTGCTAATTGGCACATTCTCCATTGCGGGAGATCGTCTCTTCACAACTGATGAACGCCGCGCTTACACAAATTCACCACGCCCCGCACAACAGCAGACTTACCGGCCTGTCAGCACAGCAACCTTGCGTCCGGCTTCAAGTATCAATCGTCCTGTAGCCGCACAACAAAACACATACCGTCCCGCGCCGAAGCCCGCGCAACAAACATCCTTCACACGCCCAGAACCCACTTATCACAACCTGTCCTTCAATGGACAGAACAATAACGATCGCTCATACGACGCCTAGGCTATAGCCGCCATCATCGGCGGCATACACACAAAACAAAATAACCGAACTCATTTTCGAGCTCGGGTCCCTATATCAAATTTGAGGAACCCACACATGCCCCGTGCTCGCACTATCAGCCAAAACGATTGGCAAACAGCCGCCGACCAGCAACAACAAGGTAGCGGCTGTTTGTCTCTTTTTTCCCTGCCTATTTTCGCTGTTGCACTTATCACTTGTTTGTTGACCGCGCTTTCATTCAACGCACCTATTTCCACTTCTGCCCAATCAGCAAATATGGTGACATCATCCACCAGCCTCTCCCCCATCTTCACGCGGGAAGTTCAACACTGGTCGAGTGACATCATCCGGTGGGCAAACGCTTCATCCCTTGACCCAAACCTGGTCGCGGTTGTCATGCAGATCGAATCCTGTGGGGACCCACGCGCCACATCCAGTGCAGGTGCAATGGGTCTCTTCCAGGTCATGCCTTTTCATTTTTACTTTGGGGAAACTCCATACAATCCAGAGACCAATGCCTTACGCGGACTGGAATACCTTTCGCGTTCACTTCAAACATCACAAGGGAACGCCCGTCTCGCGTTGGCTGGCTACAACGGAGGCATCGGCGTCATCGCCCGCGGCGAATGGACGTGGTCTGCTCAAACAAAACGATACGTCCAATATGGAGCACCGATGTACGAAGATGCTCGCGCGGGGCTATCGCAGAGCAAGCATGTCGAGGAATGGTATGTCAAATATGGAGCAAGCCTTTGCGCTCAAGCCGCGCGGCGACTAGGACTTCCTTGAAAATTCCCCAATTACAAGTTATTCAATAATGGTAGCCAGATCGCGAACGTGGTCCCCTGCTCTTCTTTTAAATCCACTTCGATATGCCCTCCGTGGTGCTGAACGATCCACTGTGTGATCGAAAGCCCCAGCCCAAATCCCGTTGATTTTCCACGTGTGCGCGATTTTTCGGCGCGATAAAAACGCTCGAAGATAAAGGGCAGGTCATCGGACGGGATGCCAGGACCGGTGTCCCGGCAAACGATGCGTGCCTGATCTCCCACTTTTGCGAGGCTAAGGAACACATCACCGCCCTGGGGCGTGTACTGGATCGCATTCGCAACAAGGTTGATCAATACCTGTTTCAAGCGATCGCGGTCCCCATTGACCATCATCTGGTCGATCTCGTTCAAATGGACATGCACTTTATTTCCGGCAATGATGCGCATCTCCTGAAAAACTTCCGTAATGAGAGTATCCATTTCAACCGGCTTAAGATTGAGAGGCAATTTCCCAGATCTCAGCCTGCGCAAGCATCAACAGACCACCAACCAACCTCGTCAGGCGTCCCGCCTCCTGATCGATGCTGGTAAGCAACTCGGCATCGAATTGCTTCATGTGTCGTATCAGATCAACATTCCCCTTGATGACTGTAAGCGGAGTGCGCAACTCATGGCTGACATCTGCAAGGAAACGCTGCTGGGATGTAAACAACACTTCCAGCCTTTCAAGTGTCTGATTGAACGTTCCCACCAAACTCCCAATCTCATCCTCCTCCAAACCCTGCAAAGGGATGCGGCGGGAAAGATCATCTGCACGATTGATATGCTCAGCCGTCTCCACAATGGACTTCAGCGGGTCAAGCGTCTGCCTCAGCGTGAACCAGGAGGCAAACCCCGCGATAATGACCCCATAGAACCACAACACGAGAAAAACATATAACAGATACGTACGCGCGGATTCAATCGTTTTCAATTCGGTCGCCACCTGCATGACGGCAATACGATCACCGTTATGGATAAGCGGCACACTCAAAACCCGTAAGGGCACGCCATTGATCGTGGTTTCTCGATAACCCGGGTGACCTGTCCGCTTGTTTCCCGGGTCAAAAGCTGTTTCACTGTTTCCGATTAAACTGAAGCTTGCCTGCAACTTGTCATCCAACCCCCACACCTGCACATGGACATTCGTGTCCATATTTACAGGAAAAGAACCGAACTGGATCTCCCCAAGAGAATTCACCTCCACCACTTTGATGAATTCATAGGCGGTCATTTCCAGCCTGTCATCCACCTGGCTGAGCAAAACGTTATTAACCAAAAGATAAGCCGCCGCGCCAAAAATAAGTAGAATCCCTCCCATCAGCAAGGAATACAGAAGGGTCAGGCGTAAGCGAAGAGACATTACGATTTATGATTTTAGATTGATGAATTTATCGCAAAGCACCTTATTGGTGCGGTTCAAGATCAAGGGTTTTCACGCATAACATACCCAACGCCACGCACAGTATGAATGAGGCGGATTTCTCCATCACTCTCCAGTTTCTGTCGCAGATAACGGATATATACTTCCAACACATTGCTCTCACCGCCAAAATCATATCCCCACACACGGTCAAAGATCACTTCGCGCGTCAACACTTGTTTCGGATGACGAAGGAACAACTCAAGCAACTCGTATTCTTTTGCGGTCAACGAGATCGAGCGGGTGCCTCGTGAAGCTTGTCGTGACCCCGTATCCAATGAAAGATCGGCAAATTTCAAAACGGGAATGCGCTCAGGCTGTGTACGGCGCAACAAAGCGCGCACACGTGCAAGCAATTCATCCAGGTTAAATGGCTTGACCATGTAATCATCTGCGCCCGCGTCCAGACCCTGGATGCGATCCTGCACGGTATCCTTTGCAGTCAACATCAGGATCGGTATCGAGCCACCTGTGCGCAGGCGATGGCAAACTTCCAATCCATCCATGCCAGGCAACATCCAATCCAGAATCACAAGGTCGGGAGTATGGTCACGTGCCAGGATCAAACCCATGCGCCCATCGGTTGCAGTGTCGACGGTGTAGCCTTCGTAAGCCAGACCGCGCTGTAGCAGTTTCAAAATCTGCTGGTCATCTTCAATGATCAGGATTCGCTCGTTCATAGTGATTGCTCCTGCTCAAAATATACCACAAAGTTAATCATTAATTTATGGGATAAAAAGCAACGCATCCTACTTAACGCAGGCCTGATTCTCCTTAATAGTTTTTTATCCCCCCGAATCTTTTCACCCGCATCCAAACTTGACACCCTTCACTGGAAGTGTATAATCACGCCCAATTAGACAGCGTGAAGATAAGTACCTATTCAACCGTTCAGAGAGCCATCGGCAAGTGCGAGATGGTCGGGCAGATAGCGAAATCCACTTCACCAAGTCGCTTCCGCAGGAATACATCACATTGAGTGATTATTGTAAGGAAGACGCGAGCGCCCGTTACAGCGCACTCCAAGGCAGTAGCAATACTGCAAAAGCAGGTGGCACCACGAGACGCCCCCTCGTCCTGCAAATGGACCGGGGGCGTATTTTATTTCTGCACATTGGAGGTGCAACATGTTAGACCTGAATTTGATCCGTGAAAACCCAGAACTTGTGCGCACATCGCTCAAGAACCGCCAGATGGATGTCTCTCCCGTAGACAGCATCCTCAAGCTGGACGAACAACGCCGGACACTGCTCACGGAAGTAGAGAAGTTAAAGGCTGAGCGCAACACAGTATCCAAAGAGATCAGCAAGATGAAGGATGCGAAGGAGCGCGAGACAAAGATCGCCGCGATGCGCGAGGTCGGTGACAGGATCGCCGCGCTCGATAAGGAAGTGGCAGACGTCGATGCAGAACTAACTTCCTTGACCAGTGCCCTGCCCAACATCCCGGATGAACGCACGCCGATAGGCACATCCGAAGATGAGAACATTGTCCTTCGCACGGTCGGAGAACTCCCCAAATTTGATTTTGAACCAAAAGCCCACTGGGATTTGGGTCCCGCGCTCGGCATCATAGACTTTGAACGCGGCACAAAAATTACCGGTTCGCGCTTCTACGTTTTGAGCGGACCCGGCGCACGCCTGCAACGCGCCCTAATTGCCTTCATGCTCGACCTGCATATTCGGCAGGGTTATATGGAAAAATATCTCCCCTTCATGGTGAAATATGACACGGTGTTCGGTGCGGGGCAACTTCCTAAATTCGCCGATAACTTGTATAAAGACCACGAAGAAGAATTGTATTTGGTGCCAACCGCCGAAGTGCCGTTAACCGGTATGCACATGGGCGAGATCCTTGATGATGCACAACTGCCTTTGAAGTACACCGCCTACACGCCCTGTTTCCGCCGCGAGAAAATGAGCGCGGGACGCGACGTGCGCGGCATTAAACGTGGACATCAGTTCGACAAGGTCGAGATGTACACCTATGCCAAACCAGAAGAGTCAGACGCCTTGGTCGAAAAGATGCGTGAAGATGCCGAAGCAACCTGCACCGCATTGGGCTTAACCTATCGAGTAAAACAACTCTGCACAGCCGATATCGGTTTTGGCGCCACGATGACATATGACCTCGAAGTCTGGGCTGCGGGATGCAACGAATGGCTGGAAGTTTCATCCATCTCAAATGATCGCGACTTTCAGGCTCGACGTGCGAATATAAAATATCGCCCTGCGGATGGAGGCAAGGCTCGCTTTGTCCACACGTTGAACGGATCGGGTCTCGGACTTCCCCGCACGATGATCGCGGTGATGGAAAACAACCAACAAGCCGACGGCTCCATCGTCATCCCCGAAGTGCTTCGTCCATGGATGGGCGGAGTGGATGTAATCAAACCCTAATGACAGAAATAGACTTCGGAAGTCTTCGAGACTTCCGAAGTCTCATCATGTGCAGACACATATGCCACCCGATCCTCTTTCCTCCCTTCAACTTGCATGGCTTGTCATCGTTGACACGCTGACGCTCTTTGCTCTGCTTATAGGGCTGGTCGGGTTGATCGTGCCCGTATTCCCTGGTCTGACAGTGATGTGGCTGGCAACTTTGGTCTACGCACTTTTACAATACGCAGCGCACAGAATGACAGGCTGGCACTGGTTTGCATTTGCAGTCATTACGATACTCATGATTGGCGGGAATGTTGTAGATAACATCATTATCACGGCAAAGATGCGAGACAAGTTTATCCCGTGGAGTTCCATATTGATCGCATTTGCGGCTGGCATCATTGCCAGTATCTTCCTTACACCACTAACCGGTCTGTTAGCCGCACCGCTTGGATTGTTCCTTGCGGAACTACACAGGCTCAAGAACCGAAACGAAGCATGGGAATCCACCAAGGCTTATATGGTTGGCTGGGGCTGGGCATTCGGCGCAAGGTTTATAATAGGGCTTGTCATGATAAGCTCATGGATGTTATGGGCATGGGCATAAACAATTAGATTTACAAAGGAGAAAAATATGGCAGGTCTACAAGTATTTGAAGAGATCCTCGGCATTCTGGGATTCATTGTAAGATTTCTAGGATTCCTTGTTATCGGATTTGGTATCATCCGGTTCGTCCTTGATAACTACAAGTTGGGCGAGTGGCAGGTAAAGATCGCACTTGCACTTGGATATTTTGCCTTACTCGCGGCACTTACCCACTATTCCAGCCCTGGCTCGGCGGGAGCTTTCGCTCTCGGCGGCGGCATCGCTCTCCTGATGGCGGGTATGCCGAAGAAAACCGAAGACGAAGAAGAAAGCAAATAAGGATAAAAAAATCCGGCTTCCGAAAATTTTCGGAAGCCGGATTTTTTTATATCGCTACCAACATTTATTTCAGACCCTCGATCACGCTTCCTGCTACAGCCTCAGGCTGTTCGCCATTAAAGATGCGGACCAGTGCCTGTTGCATGAGTGGACCTACTTTCGCCAACGTATCATCCGAAGGGACAGGGTGTGCATACTGAACAACCTGGTTAATGGAGGCTTTCAACTCTTCACCCGTCCATCCATCCAGTGCCTGGGGACGGGTGGGCAAATACCCGAACGCACTTGTCCACGACGACATGTAACTGCTATCCACAAGGTAGGTTGCAAGTTCGACAGCCAGGAGCTGTTTCTCAGAATCGGGGGTTGCCAGAGACCAAACCCAGCCATCGGCGAGCGTGTATGGCGTATCATCCATTCCAAACAAGGAAAGATATTGCCCGCTTTGGGGACCCAGATCACTCGAAATCCATATCACCGCCGCACCTGCCTCACCACTATAAAATATCGGCATGGACTGCTGGTCTGTTTGAAAATCCTTTACCGCAGGCAAAATGGCACCAGAGTCAATTGCCTGTTTATAGAAGGACAGGACCCGCGTGAGAGTCCCTTCGTCCAGTGTCAGGACTCCCTGGGCATCCACAAGCTGGTCGTTCTGTGACAAATACAGGGATAAGGGGAAATAGGATTTCGGGTCCAACGCGGAAAACACCATTTGATTCCCAGACTCAAAAATGGAACTCCAGGTTGACGGCGGCTCTTTAAATACAGCCGGGCGATAAACAATTACCAGTGCATCTGCTACGAAAGGCAGACCAAATTCCGAGTTTTGAACATGTGCCAGGTCACGAGCAAAGGCATACCAATCGGGGTCCTGCAAGATGTTTGTTAACCCATCTATCGGATGGATAAGTCCCATTTGCGCGGCAGACTCGCATATCCGAATAGGATAAGGCAATCAGATCAGGCGAGATAGAGGGAGCGGCGGCGCTAGTGAGGGATAATGAGTGAAGAAGATCGTTATTCCCGTCCTCCGCTTTGATGCGAACTTCGATCGTGACCCCGGGATGTTCGGTCTCAAAATCTGCCAGCCGTTGTTTGAGTAATTTTGCCGAAGGTGTATCGGCATCCGGGTCAAAGCGCGGGGGGAGCCAGATGCGCAGGGCTTGGGATCGAGCTGAAGGCGGCGCGGTGGAGGTCGATTCGGGCTGAGGTGTGGCTGATGCTTGTAAAACCGGAGCAGGCGTGGGCGTGGAGAGAAGCGGGGCGAGGGACGAGCATCCAGTAAGGAAGATAAGTAGTATGCAGGTTGCAAATCGTAGTTTGTAATTCATCATCCAAGGTCGATCTGCGTGCGGAGGAGGGCGGTCAAAAGTTTGATCGTGTTCTGCACGTCGGAAGTATCCACCATTTCTGATGGTGAGTGAACATAACGGACGGGAATGGAGAGACACCCGGAAGGCACGCCGGCACGTGTGAGTTGAATGGCGTGTGCATCGGTACTACCAATGAGAAGAACTTCACGCTGGTAGGGGATCTTGTTTTTCTCAGCGGTGCGGATCATCCATTGCACAATGCGAGGGTCGGCGATCATGCCGACATCCTGAATTTTGACGCAGGGACCTTTGCCCAATGCCATTTCCATTTTGAGTCCGTGAGGCGTATCACCGGTTGGCGTAACATCCACAGCGATGCCAATATCGGGGTCAATTCCATAGGCAGAGGTTGCCGCACCTTTTGAATGAGTTTCCTCCTGTGTGGTGAAGACAAAGTAGACATCATGCGGTGTGGACTTGAGCGCGCGTAGTGTTTCGATGGCAACCAACACGCCGACGCGGTCATCCATGGATTTAGCAACGAGACGATTTCCGATCTCTGCAAACGGACGGTCGAAGGCAGCGACATCACCGATCTTTACCGGGCAATCTTTTCGACTGGTTGCGCCAACATCAATAAAAACCTTATCGAGTGTGGGAAGTTCGTTGATATTGCTGAGATTATCATATCCGATCACGCCCTGCACGCCATTCAAGAAACGGACGCGCCCACCGAGGACATAGCGTCTGAGAATGGTTCCGAGCGGGGAAAAACGAACAAAGCCATTATCGTCCACGTGATTGACGATAAGTCCGATCTCGTCCATGTGCGCGGCGATCATTATTTTCTTTGTATCTTTTGTTATCTTGGCAGGCTTTTTACGGACAATGAGACTACCAAGCGCGTCCACTTTTATTTCGTCAGCCAACGGCTTGACTTCCGCCTGTACCAGCTTGCGGACGTTCTCTTCATAGCCAGAGGGGGCGAAGGTTTCGGTGAGTTGTTTGAGAAGTTTTTTCATGTAGTTTCCTGGAATACTTCGTTGGTTGAGTAGGCAGTGCTCGTCCGCCGTATCGAAACAAAGGTTTCAAGAGGTTTCTTGTAACAAGATTTTCTTTGTTTAGTAGTGGTTTCGACACCGCACCTGCGGTGGGTGCAGGTGTACGCCCTCACAACAAACGCTCGGGCTACTCAACCACCGATAGCTTCAATCAAACCTTAGTGTTTGACCATTCGCATACGATTTTTCTTCTTTACGAGTGAAGACATGCGCTTTGGCTTGTCCCATTACTTTCCATTCGTCGCCAAGCTTACCGATCAGGGCGGTATCTTCGTCTACGCCGATCATGCGCTCACCTTCCTTGAGTTTGCCCCTCAAAGCAGTGACAAGCGGCTTGAACACGATGGGCATGGCGTCGAAATGAGGCATGATGAACGTTGCCGGCACGATACCAAATCCTTCCTGGGTCATCGCCAGGCGGAAGCGAGGCATTTGTCTGGCAAGGATCATCGCGCCTGCGGAACAGCCTGCGTAAATGGAACCGCGCTCCCAGGCGCGTTGGGCGGCGCTCCATGCGCGGCTTCCGTCCATGGTGTAGTGCAAATAGCCAGGGTCGCCGCCGGAGAAATAGATCAAGTCAGCGTTTTCGAGGAACGGCTCCCATTGCGGGTCATTTGCCGAATCGCGGTCAATAATGGGAAGCGCATTGACTTCCGCTCCGAGCTTTGTGAAGTGGTCAACACCCATGCTCGACCAGCGGTTGACGCTGGCATCCCCTTCCTGCCCTGCGGCGGTAGGCAGACACACGACGCGTGGTTTGCGTCCATTCAAGTTGAGGCTATCGAGCAAATAACGATCCACTTCATTCATCACAGGGAGGTATTCGCCAGAGCCTACGAGAGCAATTAATCCATTCATAAGACACCTACAAAACGATTAGTATACAAGTAGATACGTAAAAAGTTAAACAAGAGAGTTAACGACCTTTGATAAGTAGTGGAGTGATCTTCTTCAGCGCGGCATGAAGCAATTGGATCGTGTTCTTCCAATCATCGACACGCGAAATGCTGACAGGAGAATGGGTATACCGATGCGGGACAGAAACCGAAACTGTCGGTATGCCTGCCAGCGAACGTTGGATCGCGCCCGAATCTGTGCCACCTCCGCCGGGTTGGCGGAATTGGTAGGGAATATTTTCAGCGTCGCCAATTTCACTTAGAAAGCGAACAAGCCGAGGGTCATGAAGAGTCGAGCCGTCCGCAATATAAATGGCGGGACCCAGTCCAAGTTTTGTATTATAGAACGTATTCTCACTACCGTCATGTAGAGGCAGGTCGCGCGCGGGTGTTGAGTCAATCGCAATTGCCATATCAGGCTTGAAATATTGTGCCGCCACTTTTGCGCCGCGCAGACCGATCTCTTCCTGCACAGAGAATGCCGCGCACAGATCAATATTAGGTGGCGCATGTTTCAGCAACTCGATCAAAGTCGCCACACCGATGCGGTCATCAATAGACTTCGCCATGATCGAAGGACCCACGCGGCGAAACTTCGTTGCAAAACTTGCACGGTCGCCGACATTTGCCTTGCCGCCAATGCCCACATCGATCCGCAATGCATCCAATGGAACCTTGTGTTTGCGCTCATCTGCGTCCATCAAATGCACGGGCTTACCACCGATCACACCGTTGATTCGTTCCCTGCCAACGAACACCTGTTTCCCAACCAGGTTACGTGGATCAATACCGCCGACGGTTTCAAAGCGATAAATTCCTTCGCCATCATCGGCAACAATAAAAAAGCCGACTTCATCCATATGGGCATCGACCATCACCCGCACACGCTTCGCTCCACGCCCGAATTTGGTCGCCAATACACTGCCCATCGCGTCCACTCGAACTTCATCAACGTAGGGTTTGATCTCCTCGAGGACGATCTTGCGGACTTCTTCTTCATCGCCCGATACGCCAATGGCATTGCAAAGTTTTTCTAGTAATTTAAGTTGAGTATTTCCAAAAGAGGGCATAAATTATTCCCAAACAATCGTATCAACAAAATCAGCTTCCAATGAAGCGATAAATTCAGCCAGCAAACGCCCCGCACGTTGGATATCCTTTATGGAAACCGATTCAACAGGAGTATGCATATAACGGATCGGGAACTCCACAAGAGCCGTGGGGATTCCTTCCATGGTTGTTTGTATGGCATAGGCATCTGTCCCAGAATCGGCGGGTGTTACATCCAGGAACCACGGGATCTCAAGTTTATCGGCAAGCTCTTTGAGCTTTGTGTGCATGAACGGGTGCATATTGGGACCAATACACAGCCCCACGCCTTTTCCCAAAGGGTGGGTTTGCCAGTCATTTGCACCCGGTCCTTTGGCGAATGTGCCATCTACGGCTATCGCGATTTGCGGACGTAACGCAAATGCTGAGCTATAGGCGCCTAAATAACTGACTTCTTCTTGAACGGTCGCCACTGCCCAAACATCCCATAAGTGGGATTTGTTCTGCAACTCTTCCAGGCAAACCGTCAGCGCAGTGACAGATGCACGGTTATCCAGCGTGTGACCGGATAGGATTTCGCCCGCCAATTCAATCGGCTCGTTCGCAAACGAGACCAAATCCCCAACTCGAATTTTTTTCTCCACCTCACGTTGCGTCAACCCGGTATCAACCAATAAATTCTTAATCGCAACAACCCCATCGCCCTCGGACTCTGGTAAAAATCTCGCGGGCGGCATTGCAATGACCGCGGGCAACTCCTCCCCACTACTCGCATGGACAGTCACCAGCGCTCCGGGGAGCACGCGTATATCGATCCCGCCAACAGGTGCAATATGAAGAAAACCATCGTCGATCCTGGAAACCATCATACCGATGGAATCCATATGTGTGGCGATCATAATAGATGGACGCGGTGACTTTCCTGTACCCTTTTTCAGTCCGTGCAGGGAGCCGACGCGGCTGATGCTGGTTTCGTCAACAAGTGTCCGCCATTTTTCTTCGATGAGTTTAGCGACAGGTGTTTCGTGACCTGATAAGCCAGAAACGGATATCAATGATTTTAGGAAGGTGGATGTTTCGGTCATATTAGGGAGAAGGTGCGCTTGGGAAAGCTGTAATGGTTGGACTTGGAGTGATGGAAGGCGTTACCGGGGTAAATGTCGATGATGGAGTCAATGTAGCAGTTGACGTAAACGTTGAACTTGGAGTAAGCGACGGCTCAGTGGTTGATGTGCTAGTGGGCGTATCACTCGCCGTAGGAGAAGCTGTCCATGTGGGGGTAAGTGTATAGGTAGGAGTAAATGTTGGTGAGGGGGTAATGCTGGGTGTAATGGATGGTGTCGCTGTAACCAACCCCGGAGTGTCGGTCATAATTTGAAGTGTGCTTGTTGCAGTCAAGGTGGGAGTTTCTGTAACAAAAGCGGAATCGGGAGCAAGCGTCATGGCGATCAACCCAATGCAATAGCACGGAATCGTTGCCAGTGTGATGGCGATCAATGTGAGGCGGAGACGTGCTTGTGGGTTCGACGATTTAAACATGATGGGTAGATTATAATCCATTGAACCAACAGGAAACCCAAGCATATTATGATCCCAATTTATCTTCGCATTTCAGGCTTTCTATCTTATCGCGATGCAGTCGAACTCGACTTCAACACCTTCGACCTCGCCTGCATCTCAGGGCAGAACGGCGCGGGAAAATCATCCCTGCTGGATGCCATCACGTGGAGTCTGTTTGGCGAAGCACGCGGCAAAAGCAGTGACATCATCAACCTGCATGGCGACGTCAAAGCCGCAGAGGTGACGCTCACATTTAAACATGAGGGCAATACCTATCGTGTGCAACGAACATTGCCGCGCAATAAAAGCACGGTGCTTGAATTTCAAATCCTTGATCCTGGAAAAGAAGTAGAGATTCACCCTCTCCCCGAAGGAGAGGGGATTTGGCGACCACTCACCGAGAAGACCACGCGCGATACACAAGCACGCATTGAGCAAACGCTAAGGCTCGATTACGAGACCTTTGTCAACGCGTCCTTCTTTTTGCAGGGCAGAGCAGATCAGTTCACCCAGCAAAACGCGACCAAGCGCAAGGAAATGTTAAGCAACATCCTTGGTCTCGAAGCCTGGGAGGAATACAAGAACAAGACTGCGGATAAAAGAAAAGCCATCGAACGCGAAGTGGATGAAATCGATGGACGCGTGGCGGAGATCGACGCAGAGCTTTCGGAAGAGGATGCAAGAAAGAATCGGCTGGAAGAAATTCAAAGAACGCTGGATCAGCTTTCGGCGGCGCGCGAAGCGAAAGAGTCCATACTCGCAAACATCAAGAAAGGCGCGGCGTTATTGGATGAGCAGCGCAAGTTGACATCCACTCTATCTAACGGACTTCAACGCTCACGCACGGCTCTTTCTGGACTTGAAACTCGTCTCGCTGCGAAAGAAGCGGATCGCGCCTCTTATGCCGATCTCGTCAATCGCGCCGCTGACATTGAGTCCGCACACAAGGAATGGCAAAAGGTTCGCAAGGAATTGGAAGAGTGGGAGAAGACAGCTTCGCAATTCCGCGAACACGAAAAGGAACGTTCTCCGTTATTGGAGAAGATCGCGGTAGAGAAGGTGCGCCTGGAGGAAGAGAAGCGTGCACTGATAGCAGAGGAAGAGGAAATCAGTAATCAGTTATCAGTGAACAGTGATGTGAAGAATGAAATTGCAAAGGCGCAAAAGCTTTTAGAGGAAACAGAAGCCAAAATCGCCGAACGCTTGGAACTGGAAGCACAACGCAACGAAGCGCGTGAACGTCAAGCCGCGATGAAGGTTGAGAATGAGAGTCTGAAAGTTGAGATGAATCAACTCAAAGAGCGGATCGAAGCGTTAAAGTCTGCGGACGGCGCGACCTGCCCATTGTGCGGTCAGGAGCTGAGCGAGAAGCATCGCAAGTCCACGCTCAAGCAATTGGAAGCGGAAGGCAAAGAAAAGGGCGACACGTATCGAGCCAATACGGATGAAGCGAAGTCCATCACCAAACAAATTACGGATTACGAATCACACATTACGAAATTAAACGCCGCCGAAAATGAACGGGTGAAATATGCCAGCGAAGTTTCCCAACTCACCGAACGCATGGACAGATTACAAGCGCTCGCTAAAGACTGGGATGCGTCTGGCAAAAAACGTTTGAAGGAAGTGGACAAGCTTTTAGAAAGCGGCAAATACGCCAGTGATGAACAAAAGGCTCTCGCCAAACTTGATAAAGAACTCGCCAAACTTGGCTACGACGCGTCGGCGCATGATGAAGCGCGCAAAAAAGAAAATAAGTTACGAAGTGTGGATGAAGACTTCAGCAACTTGAAATCGGCAAAAGAAGTGAGCAAGCAGATCGAAGGCGAGATCGCCAATCTGGAAGATGAAATAAGAAAGAGGAAAGAAGAAGTAGAAGAGGGTCAAAAAGAATACGAGGCGGCGGCTTCTGCTTTGAAAGAAGCAGAAGAAAATTCTCCCAATCTCGAAGATGCCGAGCGTGAACTCTTCCGCATTCGGGAAGAAGAGAACAAAGTCCGCAGTGAGCTGGGCGGCGCACAACAACGCGTGGATATTCTTTCCACCCAACGCGCCCGCAAGGCAGGTTTCGAGAAGGAACGCGAAGAATTTCAGAAGCAGATCGCACGTCACAAAACACTGGAACGCGCCTTTGGCAAGGACGGTGTCCCTGCATTGTTAATCGAGCAAGCGTTGCCGCAGATCGAAGAAAAGGCGAACGATTTGCTGGATCGATTGTCCGATGGGCAGATGTCCATTCGCTTTGTGACCCAAGCCGAATACAAAAACAAGAAGCGCGATGACCTGAAAGAAACGCTCGACATTCAAATCAGCGACTCGGCAGGCATCCGCAGTTACGAAATGTACTCGGGCGGCGAAGCCTTTCGCGTCAACTTTGCGATTCGGCTGGCTCTTTCAGAGATCCTTGCACAACGCAAAGGCGCCCGCCTGCAAACGCTCATCATCGACGAAGGTTTCGGCTCGCAGGATATTCAGGGGCGTCAACGTCTCATCGAAGCGATCAATCTCGTGAAGCATGATTTTGCGAAGATACTTGTCATCACGCATCTGGATGAACTCAAAGATGCATTCCCAAATCGCATTGAGGTGGAAAAAACCGAGCGGGGATCTGCAATTCGCGTCAGCTAACCTATGACTTATTTTCTTCTATCAACCGCATTTTTCATTGGCGGTCTGGTCATCATTTACTGGCTTCATAATCAATATCATCTCGATATCGTTGTCGAGCCAACGCCTCCCCCACCCAACCCGCCGCTCATTTCGGTTTGCATCCCTGCACGCAATGAAGAGCGCAATATCCGCAGATGCGTGGAAGCGGTTCTGAATCAAGATTATCCCAACTTTGAAATTATTGTTTTGGATGACCGCTCAACTGACCTGACTCCACAACTGTTAGCGGACATCGCCTCCCACGACTCTCGCCTCCGCCCCATCAGCGGCTCGGACCTACCCGCAGGCTGGGCTGGTAAACCCTATGCCTTATACCAAGCATCAGCCTCTGCCCATGGCGAATGGCTTTGTTTCATTGACGCTGACACTTTCCTTTCGCCAGAGACTCTTTCCTCCTGCTACAACAAAGCCATCGAAACCCAGGCAGATATGTTCACCATTATGACCTTCCAAATCCTTGGTTCGTTTTGGGAAAAGACAGTATTGCCGCTCGTAATGACCGCACTCTCAGTGGGATTCTCGCCGCGCAAAGTCAATGACCCAAGCACAAAAGATGCCATCGCCAATGGACAATTTATTATGATCAAACGTTCCATCTACGACACCATCGGCGGACACGAAAGCGTCAAAGACCAGATCGTGGAAGATAAAGCCATTTCGGAGCAGGTCAAATGGAATGGCTATCGCCTGATCGTTGCCGACGGGATGAAGGTGGCAAAGACACACATGTACACATCCCTGCCAGAGATGTGGGAAGGCTGGACAAAGAACATCTATCTCGGTTTGCGAGACCAGCCCTCGCTGATGGCATTGGGAGTCTTTGGAGCGTTCCTTGCAATGGTGACTTCATTATTCCTACCTGTGTGGCCCCTGCTTGGAATTAATTGGTACTTGAACGGTGGCGAATGGATGGCAGTAGTAGTCGTGGTTGAGTCTTTGTTACTGTGGGGATATTTGATCTTCATCCGTGCAAAAGTGGCAACGAACATGGAAATCTCCCCCTGGTATGCATTCACCACTCCACTTGGCGCGGCGGTGTTTGGGGCGATGATGTTCACGTCTGCGTGGAAGGTATTATCAGGGCAGGGAGTTTCGTGGCGCGGAAGAACATACCATTCAAACTAGATGTACAGAGTTAATGTTGCAATAAGGGTTTTATCTTAAAATTTAGTTTCTAAAATCCATCAAATAAAGGAAAGAAATATGAAACGATTTCTATTACTTTTTGGAGCTTTGATGCTCCTGCTCAGCGCGTGCAGTGCCCCGGGAGATATCGAAGTCCACGAGCCTTGGGTACGGGCAACTGCCCAGGGAGATAACGCCGCAGTCTATCTGGTCATACACAACCATTCACAAACTGCGGATGAGCTGATCGGTGCATCTTCGAACCTGTCAGATAACGTAGAGATCCACGAAACCACAATGGAAAATGACATCATGAAAATGCAAAAGGTGTTGTCCGTGCCATTGAAGGCAGGCGATGAAGTGGCATTTGCACCGGGTGGGTATCACATCATGCTGGTCGCGGTTAAACAGGAACTCAAAACTGGCGACCATGTCGGCGTCATCCTGCATTTCAAGAATCATGCCGACATCGTAGTCAAAGCCACCGTGGGAGATGCACCCGCCGATACTGGCATGGATAATATGAACAACTGAACACAACTCAAGAATTCAAAAATAAAACAGAACGCTCTCCATAACAATTGGAGAGCGTTCTGTTTTGGGAACCTTTTGCCGCACACCGGCGTCAAGCGGTGAAGGAGTTAACCATGAAAAAATTTATCATCGGATTTATCGTTTTGGCGCTTACAGCTTGTTCTTTCGGCGGTCAAACCGAACTCAGCCGCAACAAGTCCAAATGGCAGAGTGCAAATATCACCAGCTACAACTTCGATCTGAATGTCGGTTGTTTCTGCGTGTTCAGAAGTCAGATGCCTGTGAAAGTTGAAGTGCGCAACGGCGAGGTCGTTTCCATGACGGATGTCAACGGAGACGCCATTTCGTTGACCGATCCCAACAGTGAATTCATTTTGAAGTATGCGACGATCGACCGCCTCTTTTCGGAACTCGAATCTGATTCCGTCCAAAAAGCCGACAAACTCACCGTGAGCTATGACTCCACCTATGGCTTCCCAAAAGAAGTTGCCATCGACTTCATCCAACAAGCCGCAGATGACGAGTTGTATCTCTCAGCCTCAGGGTTTGAACCGCTTCCTTGAGCAGGAGCAACTTCCAGCTTGGTAAGAATCGAAAAGTCCCCGATGAAATTCATCGGGGACTTTTTATCCAGTCTATTTTATATCTCGCCCAGCAAAACCTGGTCGGTGCCGCGATCTATTTCCCACGGATAAATGACAAATGCGTCGGTGGTTGCGGCAAAATAATCCGGGCGGACATGCCCAAACAAACTGCGATACGGGTTGAAATGCAACACACAGGTTTCAGGGAAACCGCCCGCCGCAGAGACACGGTTCTTCACGGCTGTGATCGTGCGCCCGCCTCCCCACACATCGTCAACAATGAGCGTGGGGCGACCACGCAGTTGATCGTCCGCAGGGAATTGGATGAATTCGGGCCATGCCATCAAATTCGCTTTTTCATTTTCAGACTGCGCAGGGAAATCCACCGCGGCGGTCAGGACATGCGTGATGTCCATCGCTTCGGCAAGCATTCCGCCGAGGACGATGCCGCCGCGCGTGATGATGACCATCGCTGTGAACTCGCGTTTAAATTGCGGAATGAGGTGATCGATCAGGCGATCCACCTCTTCCCATGTGATCATTTCGCGGCGGGGTTCGTGTTGTGACTGCATGTTTTATCCAATAACAGACCCTAAAGGTTTTAGAAACCCTTCGGGTCTTAAAATTATCCTAATACTGCTGCCAGTGGCGCGGGGGCGGCAATTCTAATTGACTGACCAGCAACCTGCGCCTTTTCCACATCACGCGCCCAGATGTACAGGCACGTATGATATGCAATGGACGTGTAAGAACTCACTACACTGGCAACCATGACAAAGGCAAAGAAGATGAAAGCGGCGACGGCAATACCAACTATCGAGAGGAAGTTGATGCCGCCTGCCAGATATACACCGCCGCCGCCGATGGCAAGAGCTATCACAAATCCGCCAAAGCCCAACAGAAAACCGATCAACCCCGTCACCCAGCGGACGCCCACCGTGCTGATACCGATGAGCAGGAGATTTTGTTTCGTAATATTCAGGACTCTTTGCATTCCGTCTTTAAGGTTTAAGTCGTCAATCACCATGGCAGGCAGGACCAAATAAGAAGCCTCCGTCCAAAGCACTTCGATCACGCTCATCGCGCCGCGAATAACACCGGAGAGAATCCCACGCCGGTTGCGGTTTGCGGCGTTCTTGAGCATGTTGACCACGGTCGAAGCCGCAGCGAGTGTGAGGATGTCGAAAAAGTCACGACGAACAACTCCCCAGGCTTTGTCCATGCGCCCATCGCCCTCGGAGAGATATCCAAAGATCAAGTAAGCGGTCATCCCCGAGAAGACGTAGGTGACCACAAACTGCACGAAGATCATGATCGCACCCATCACTCCCATGACGATGTTCCCAATCTGCGAACCACTAAACAGGAAGGCGGCTCCCACAATGGGAATGATCCCGATCACAGAAACGATCATCCCAACGATCAACGCATATATGGAAGGTTTGAGCAGGTCTTTATCTTTAAATGCCATGCTCCAGGCTTGTTTTAAGAACGACCAACCGCGTGAAAAAGATTGCATTAATTATTCTCCTCGTCCGTCATTGTAAGCAACTATAAAAGAGAAGCAATTCCTGCTTTTTACGGGGATTGCTTCGTTGGGCAATGCCCAATCTCACAATGACAAGTTTCTTTGATTATAGCAAAGGATTGTCTTAAACACGCATTTTTCGACGCGCAAACAAAACCAAAGCGAGAGGGAGAATCAATGCCGATCCACACAGAGGACTGCCTGCAGAGGGAACAGCCGTGGGTGTAGACTCCGTTCCCCCCGCCGGGGTAGGAGAAACCATCGGCGTAGAAAGAGGCGAAGTCGTCGCAGGAGGAGTCAATGTCGGTTCGATAGGAGTCTCAGTGGAGGCTGGAGGCTCCGGTGTGGCAGTCAGCCAAAGGAATTCGTATCCACTTTCATATTGCTTGATCGCATCGGGGAAAAGATAATAGATACTTTCGGCAATCTCCTTCACCTTTGGATCGTTCGGCGAAATTTCAAGCGCACGCTGAATCTCCTGCATGGAACGAAGCATCTCATCAGTAGTATTTTCACCCTCCTGCGACGCGTAATAGGCATGGATGCCCAGCAGGTTGGCAAAACCTGCATGCCAGAGCGGATCATTCGGTTTTAACTCAACAGCTTTACCATAAGCATCTACGCTCAATCGAATACAACTGCTCCCCGCCCGCATCATGACGAAAACCGCGCCGGAAGAAGAACATCTCTTTATACAATTTACCCAAACGCCCCCATGCCTCTCCATCATTCGGGATCACTCTGAACATTGGATTGTTCCTTCAACACATTTTGCCAGACAGCCGGGTTGACAATGGACAACTGAAAATCATTGCCTTGAATCAGGTTCAAGGTTATCAAAATGCCACTTGACCTGATTACCATCGATCACGCCACCCGCCGTTGTAGATGACCAGCCAATCTCTTCATCGAAGATAACATTGGATGTATTTGCCTCATATGGCAAACGCACAATTAAGTCTGCGCTCCCGATCGTACCGTTCCATCCTGCGCCGGTATGCAAAACATAATAATACGCCACGAACGGATACTCACCCGTGCCATCCAGAATATACGTCACTTGAATATGAACATCCTGACCAGGAGGAAAAGTCACATTGAATTGCGCCCAGGGAACAGGGTCTGAACCCCACACTGGATCTTGCTCCATGACGCGGCTTGTCGAAATAGTTTTATCGTCCACTTTTACATTCAGATTCTTTATCTCAGGCACTTGTCCAAATCCGTTACTCGAACTGATCGGAAAACGAACGCCCATGTTTTCTGCTGAAGTTCCCAGGTTACGCATCGTAAAATCCGCAGTGACCTTTGCCTGCCCCAAATCCTTTATATCGTTGTTGCGAAGAACATCGATCAACACAGTTTCAGCCATCATGCGGACCTGTGTACCCTCCGTTCCAGGTTCAGGATTGGAGCCCGGCGGATGCCCCGGAGGCGCCACGTCTGCGCGCGCACTAGTGGGAACCATCAACATGACAATCACCATAACAAAAGCAAGCCATCGAAAAGTATGTTTCATAGTTCCTCTACAACAAACTGATCGGGTCAACTTCAACCCGCCAACCATCCAGTTTTATATCACGCAACAACTCACTCGGATTCATCTCCACGCAAAACGATTTGCCAACGATAATAGCCGCCAACCTTTGCAAAGAAACATGGGACGGGACCGATCACTGCCGATGACTGATTACTGTTTACTGATAACTTCTCCGCCACCCGCTTCGCTTCTTTCTCAGCCGACGCCTGATCCTGATTCCGAAATTCGAGTCTCACCAGACGCGTGAACGGCGGATAACCCAATCGTTTACGTTGTTCCAATTCGTATTCATAGAATCCATTCACATCATGTTTGGATGCAGATTGAATGACTTGATTCTCCGGGTCAAACGTTTGCAGGACAACCTTCCCGCCGCGTTCACTGCGACCTGCACGTCCGGCAACCTGAGTCAGCGTTTGAAAGACACGTTCGCCTGAGAATGGATCAGGGAGATTCAAACCCACATCCGCAAGCACGATGCCAACCAGACGTCACCAGCGGAAGGTCAAGTCCTTTGGCGAGCATTTGCGTGCCGATCAACACATCCGCTTTGTGGTTGGCGAAATGTGTAAGGATCATTTCGTGCGAATCTTTTTTGCGAGTGGTGTCCCAGTCCCAGCGCAGGGTCTTGGCTTTGGGGAATAGCGCGTTGACTTCCGCTTCGACCTTTTCGCTTCCCAATCCATACTCACTTATTTGTTTTCCACCACATTGCGGACAACTCTTCGGCTTGCCGCGTTCGTATCCGCATTGATGGCAAAGCAAGCGCTCTTTATTTTCGGTATGCAATGTCAACGGCGTTTCGCAATTGGGACATTTCAACACATGTCCGCAATCGCGGCAGAAGACGTAGGTAGCTGTGCCGCGTCGGTTGAGGAACAGGATGGCTTGCTCGCCGCGCTTGAGGGTGGACTCAAGTTCCTTGAGGAGCAGCCGGCTAAAGATCCCGCGTTGACCCGCTTTGAGTTCATCGCGCATGTCCACGATGTGGACGGGAGGCATTTCTGCCTGGACAATGCGTTTTGGCAAAGCCAATTTATGAATTTGTTTTGTATCTGCTTGATGTCTTTGAATCACCGTTGGCGTGGCAGAACCCAACACACAGACCGCGCCACAGAAACGGGCATATTCCTGCGCCGCAGCTAACCGCGTGATAGAACGGCGGCTCGGATTGATGATACGACGAGTCGTGACACTCATCTGCAACGATGAGACCGATGTTCGGCAGAGGTGCAAACAAAGCACTGCGCGCACCGATGATGACTTTGAGTTTGCCGGAACGCGCACGCCGCCAGGTATCGTATCGTTCGCCCTCTGAAAGTTTCGAGTGGACAATACCCACCTGCCCGGGAAAGCGAATCAAAAAGCGACGAATGATCTGCGGTGTAAGCGCAATTTCAGGAACAAGAATAATCGCCTGTTTGCCGCGCTTGATGACTTCCTGTGCGGCACGAATATAAATCTCTGTTTTGCCTGAGCCTGTTACGCCTTGAAGAAGGAATGTAGTTCGGATGTGCGGCATTTTCGGACGAAGCTATCGACAGTTTGATGATTTCTTTCAAAGCAAATGCTTGTTCAGGTGTAAGTTCAACCACCTGTTCACTTGTTCCTTAGCCTTTACCTGTCTCTCGTTTTTTCCAAGGGGTCACGAAATATCTCGCTCTCGAACAAGCGGATCAAGCCACGCTCTTCGAGTTCTTCCAAGTCGTTGAGGTTGCATCCACTTTGAGCATAGACCCACGAGAGGTTGATCGCATCGGGTTGTTGGATCAGGAACCGTAATGCGGATTGCCTGCGGGACAGCGTTTGCTTTGTACCAAGTTGACTCCATTACACGAGCGCTTCTTCGGGCGGGACTGCAAGTTGGGCGACACGAATATATTTTGTCCTCACTCTCGGCGGCGGCAAAATGCTTTTCGATTCAAGCACGCCTTTCCGCACGAGATAACCCGCCGTCTTGCGCCAATCCACTTTGGCGAAATGCGTATCGATCTGGCGTCCACGCAGGGAGCCGCGCAAACGCAATAAGTTTAGGAGTTTGTCTTCGGTTGTCAGTTTTTTGGTTCTGGGGTTGATCGTATTTGGATCGGTCTTGGATTTCTGGTTTGCGAGTTCTGTTTCTCGAAGCGAGTATAAAACGTCCGCTTGTTGATTCAAGCCCACGGGCAGAAACAGTGCAACGATGGAAGCCAAAGGCTGGAGTGTGGAATCAGCCATCTCTTTAGCGAGGGCAATTTGCGGCTGAGTCAGAACCGGTTCTTCATCCACCACTTCAAGAATGTCTTTGACATTCGACACGGACGGCGAATCCACAAATCGAAAGATAACGCCTTGAACGGTCTGCCTGCCAAAAGGGACGATGACGAGATGCCCAATACCCACCTGTCCCACAAGTGACTTGGGAATGGCGTAATCGAACACGCCGGTGATGGAGGGGACGTTGACCGCGACTTGTGCAAACATGGGATGATTATAAACGCAATGAATTTGTAGTCGAATTCGCTTTCTGTGGGGTGAAAGTTAACATATAATCGTGGAAATACAATTGCAGGACAATCACGGATTGGAGGACACCATGATGATGACAGGCGTACTTGGGTTGGGGATTGTTGCGATCCTTGTAATGATCGTAGTACTGGCGCTGCTTTTTCAAAGGGCAAACACGGTCAACCTGACCGGAACCGGGGACAAGAAACCGGAATGGCTGCGGGAAATGCCTCCGGCTGAAACGTTAGCCGCGGCAAAGAAAGAAGGCAAGGACATCACGGTCTTTGATTTTGACGAGGGAGAAAAACTTGCCGCACCATTCACCGAACAGATCGAGGATATCTTTCGGGCAAAGATCGAAGCCGACCCGGAACTGAAGGCATACAAAATCGACCTGGGCACCGGGGAGGACGGTTCGCTGGAGATCTGGGTCAATGACAAGAAGTATACGAACGTCAACGACCTGCCAGATAACCGTTTGAAGACAGCATTTCGAGAGTCGGTTGTGCAGTGGAATAAGTGATTGAAGAGAGACGACCCAATTTGGGTCGTCTCTTTGTTAATTTTCAATTAGGGATGTGGTGGAAAATGAAATTCAAACTGTTCGCATTCATAATACTTCTAATTATGTTAGGTGGATGTGTCTCAAATCCAAGTATTGATGAAATTCAACCCTCTTCCACAAGCAGACTTCAAATAACATATATACAGCTTAAGAAGATCAAAACTATAGCAAGCTTTACGTGATGGATATTACCTGTATGTCTGCCAATAAAATATGTTTCGACGAGCCCAAGCTACTATTCCAATCCTTGAAGGTGCCAAGTAATGAACAGAATTTACCAAAAGGGTTGCTTACAGATTATAGTTGGTCGCCAGACGGTAATAAAATTGCCCTAGTTTCAGTTGGAGACATATTAATCGGGGACATGAATACGCAAAATTGGACGAACATTACAAACAGCCCAGATGTCGATGAAATCTGAACCTAGCTGGTCATCTGATGGACAGTTTATTTTTTACCTCGCTTGTCCGCGCATTATGGAAGGAAATTATGGAGGACATGGCAAATGTCATCTTTATCGTTCTAATCCTTCAGGAAACGATGAATTAGGTTTGCTTCGTGCAATTACCTATTCAATCGATTCCTACGATGTATCACCTGACGAACAAAAAATTGTATTTGCAATTTCGGGTCAATATTCCTATCAGTAATCTGCTCTACCAAGCTAATTTAGATGGCACAGATAGCCATCAAATGACAATAGGAAATATAAGTGAAAATACTCCATCCTTTTCTCCAGATGGGCAAAAAGCTATATTTACACGCTCAACCACTCAATACTATGTAGACAGACTCAGACATTGTTGTGAAAGATTTGATCTCAGGAAAAGAAAAAAACTTAACTGAAAATTTTGATGGTTTGGCGTTCTCCCCAATGTTCTCGCCTGATGGGAAATGGATATTATTCGAATTCTTTTGATACAGGGTTAATGCTAAATATTTTTCTTGTTTCCCTTGAACAAGGAAATATTGTACAAGTCACTCAAGGCAATGAAGAAATTTGCCCTGCTTGGCGAAAGTTATCAGAATAACACAACAATAGTGTTAATCGAAGTTTCGTTTCATCTTCAACACTATCGCCGCGGCATATTCCATAACAGTCGAACAATCTCCCAAAATAACGTAACACAATCAGAATAAAAGTGTTTGTACTCCCAAGAAAGTCAACCATCTCACAGGAGGCATCTCATGTATCCCAAGCCCAAAGGATTTAGCAACGTCGGCATCATCCAATGTTTTTTGGCGGCGATCTTCGTGTTGTGGTTTCTCGTCATGCCGCAAAACGGGAAGTATTTTGCATGGCCCGTAGTCCCTGAATTGACCGCGATGTTCCTCGGTGCAGGCTTTATCCTGCGCAGTTATTTCGGTTATCACTTGTGGCGTGACAAATATTGGTATACCATCCGCTGGAGTTTATATGGCGATTACGCGTTTCTGAGCGTTCTCTTCATCACTACATGGTGGCATATCAGCGAAATGAACTGGCATTTGGAGGGCGTGAGCGATGGATTGCGACTTTTCAGTCTGCTCATTGCACACATTTGGATATTCGCCTACACCTTCGAACCGCTGACGATCTTCCTGTTGCACCCACGCGACCCGGAAGCGAACGCGCCGGTCCCTGCCGAATTATCAGAGGGCGAGTTGCAGCCTGCACTGAAATCCGTATTACTGGCGATCTTCTATGCCAGTGCGCTATTTTGGGCAGTGTTGTTCTTCTCCCCTGATTTTGCCAACACGCGCTGGCCCTGGGAACTGAATGCCTTCGACTCGCGTATCATGTCCGCGTGGTTTGCGGGTTGCTCTGTATGGGCGATCACCATGTACTTTATGAAAGATTGGGCAGAAGTGAAAGTCGGCGTACGCGCCATCACATTCGTCGTGTTGGGTTGGCTGGGCGTATGGATATTCGCATCCTCGCGCTATCCACTCAATAACACGGAAATCGCCAGCAGGCAGGGAATGGCGTATATGTTGGCGCTTACGGTTATAGCGCTTTGGTTGTTGTTTGCTTATTGGAAACAGGAACAGGCACGCAAGAAAACCTAAACGAATATGAATCAAAAAGGCGACTCGCCGAGTCGCCTTTTTGATTCCCAATTGATTATTTTGATTTCAGCACCACCGCCGCGCCATACCCCACCACGGACGAGCAACTCCCTGACAACTCATTCACCCGAAGGCAACATCACCCTCCGCACAGCAATCACAGCTATAAGAAAACCAATCCCCAGAATGCCAGTGATTCCGGGCAAAATCCACATGCCCGCAGAACTGGCAAAGGACTTGATGCGCGCATCCAGCGGGCGATCTGGTTCGTATAAAATCGTTACTTCGTCTCCAACCTCGTAAGAGGGCGGGAAACTCCCTTCGCTTAATTGCACACTACGGCGTTTGCCATCCTTCGCAGTGAATTCCACCACTGGATAGTACGCTTCACCGATAACCCGGTTTCGATCCTGTTCGCTATATTCGAGCTGTTTGGTCATCTCGACAACTCGCCCAGGCGCATTCTCCTCCCTGCCAGTTTTCAAGATATTGTTAACTGACGCAATCCCAGCGATCAACAACATCAGCACAGCAACCCCGGTGAAAATCGGGAGGATGATATTTTCGATCGGCGTATCATCCGTCTGTTGCACATCCCTGTCCATTTTTTCGAATTCAGAATCAAACTCCGCATCTTCTGCCGAGTTCAGCATGGCTTCAAGCTTGAGCCTGTCCTTCTCATCTGGAATATCGTCAAGGCTTTCGTAGGTCACGTCGTTCACTTCAAACGAAACCGGGATGTCATCCTCCCAGTTGATCGAGTATTTCTTTTTTGCCATAAGTCTCTCCGATAAGGAATATTACAACTCTTTGATAATAACAAAAAGGGATGCATCTCTGCAATCCCAGTTTTCAATTTCTATAAATAGAATTGGTTATTTCAACACCACTGCCGCGCCATACCCCACAACGGACGAATAATCGCCTGTCACATCGCCTGAGGTGGCGTGCCGCAAGATCTTCACCTTATCTGCGCCCAATTCACGGGATGCCCATAACACAGCGGTGAAAGCGCCAAGTCCACAAGCGAAACCTTTTTTTGCGCGCTCCAGGTCGAATGCACCTTCGGGGTCGAAGGACTCGATTCGATCCAGCATGGCAAGGTCATATTTCAATGCGGTTTGTTGGTTGTAAAAGTGGGACAAGTCCGTGCTGGCGACCAGGGCAAAGTTTCTATTGCGCAAAATTTTTGCAAGCGCGATACCCAATGCTTCCGAGATGCGCGAGTCCTGCACACGCACCATAATGGGAAGCAATTTCCAATCAGACTTCAACGCGCGTTGCAGGAATGGCAATTCGATCTCGAGTGAATGTTCAGGGTCATTGGAAACGGTCACGAGACCAAATCCCAACTCCGATTTCAGAGCAAGATTGAGTTCGGTCAAAACATTTCTATCCACGGGGATATCACCCAAGGGTGTGCGATACGCATCATGCGCTGTAGTAAGCAAAGGTTCATAATACGGATGATGCATCGGTGCGATCACAACAACCAGGTCTGGTCTTTGATCGCGAAGCGCCGCAAAGGCATATCCCGCGACCGCGCCCGAATACTTATGTCCCGCGTGCGGTGCGATGACGGCAACCACTTCCCCATCCAATTCAGGCAGTTCGGCGTTATTCAAATATTCATCAACTTTGCGAGCCAGCGTTTTTTCATTCCCCTCATACCATGTTCCAGCGATCGGCGACGGACGTACATCAAGCATAAAAAGATTGTAGCACTTTTTGCGTAGCGCGAAAAGCAAGCGGCGGCAAATTGGATTGATCGAACCATTCGACCGCGTCCGCGTCATCGTCAGCTTGCATGTCACCACCCAGGACTTCAGCTTCGTAGACGATGATAAAGTCCGCGCCGCGTGGATGTTCACGACCTGAGACGATCTCATACACCCGCTTCACACGGACGTTTAGACCTGTCTCTTCCAAACATTCTCTTTGCGCCGCCTCAGCCGGGTCCTCGCCCCCATTGACGAAGCCCGCGGGCAAAGTCCACATGCCGCGAAAAGGTTCATTGACGCGTCGTACAAGCAGAACATGCCCGTCCCTGAGTCACTAATACCGCCGCAGCGACTTTCGGGTCGACAAAATGGATCCATCCGCATTCCGGGCAGACTGGACGTAGTTGTCCAAATCGTTCTTCGAAATTTAATGGGTTTGCACAACGGGGACAGAATTTGAAATCGGTGTTTGCCATAAATCACGTAGGGGCGTAGCAATGCTACGCCCCTACAATTTTATTTCCAACGACGAGCGGATAATTGCCGCATCAACACCATGAACAAGGCGCTCAAGACTGCGACAATTGCCAACCCGATCTGCCATACAGATGGAACCAACGGCGAAATGGGTTGAGCAGGGACGCTATTCTCAATAGCGGGTTGACCTTGTTCAACAGAATTCTCCTGCCCTCCATTTTTCAATGAAGGAGTATCCATAATACGAGATGTATCTTCTGATGGAAGAACTGCAGTCGCCGCAGGAGCCAGGGCCATAGACGGTTCTTCAGTTGCTGGAGCCATCGGGGCAGCTGCCATGGGCGCCTCTGGTAGAGGAGCCTCTGTCATCGCAGGCGCTTCCGTCGCGGCGGGAGCCTGAGCCGAAAAAGGCTCAGCATCACCGCCTCCCCCACCACCCATTCCATAAGCAGGAGCCGGAGAAGCCAGTTGAGCGCCAACAAAGTTAAGCCCAAAGGTGAAGAAAAACAGAAGTGTTGCAATGGTGGTCACAAAACGAAAGGTAGGATAGGCACGCGGTAATGGAGGATTTTGTCCAGCCATTTTGCGAGTCAATGTGAAGTTGCGAGGCGCTTTGCGGGCGGGCAGTTTGCGGAGTAAGGTTCGAGCCGCGCGAAGGTCGTTCAAAACAGAAGCAAGTTCGGGGTCAGTTTTGAGGCGGGCTTCCAGTTTTGTTAAATCAACAGATTTGAGTTCCCCATCCAAATATGCAGAAAGAAGTTCAATATCACGTTTAATCATTACGCATTTATTCCTTCTTCCAGACGATAGGAGGCAGGTAAAAGTTCCTCAAAGCCTTGAAGACACTCACGTAATCTTAAGCGGGCGCGTGCGAGACGACTCTTGATGGTTCCAAGCGGCACATGGACGGCTACGGCGACCTCGGCATAATCCATGCCTTGAATATCTGCCATAACGACAACGGTTTTGAATTCGAGCGGGAGGTTGTTGAGGCAGTGTTGAATGGCGTGTTCGACTTCATCAGCTTCAGCTTGCTGGTCAGGAGTCATGTTCGGGTCGGCAAGCCAGCGCGGGGAATCCATTTCTTCGCCATCTTCTGTGTCTGGTTCGAGCGGGGTTGTGGGACGTCGCTTTTTGCGGCGAAGTTCATCGTAACAGGCATTGGTCACGGTGCGCATGAGCCATGCTTTGAACGATCCGCCACGGAAGGATTTGATAGCTTTGAAGGCGGAGATGAAGGCTTCCTGTGAAGCATCTGCCGCCTGGTCTTCATCGCCGAGGATGCGGAGGGCTGTATTGAAGACGCTGTCCTGATAGTGGAGGACAAGCGTATTGAAAGCGTCGAGGCTGCCGTTTTGGGCATCGGTGATGAGGGCTAGTTCGTCCATTAGGAGTATTTTATCACTGTGGAATTCTTTTCACCACAAAGGATACGAAGGCACAAAGGTTTAAAGATTTAAGGGGCGGGGTTCTCCACCCAAATGTTGAGGTTAAGTTTTGCGTCTCAAAAAGAAATAAATAACCCGCCAGACAACCATCCCAAACGCGGATGTGGCGCTCAACACAACCCCAAAGATGGGAATGATCGGGGCATTGAGGATAAGTCCACGGATGACGACGGCAAATGGAGCGGCGAAGAACATGGCAAGCATGGGTCGCCAGAGTTGCCTGGGGTTTGAGATGATCTCTTGTTGGAAGAACCCAAGAAAAGGGGAAAGAATAAACCAAGCTATAGTAAGCGGGAAAAATATACCGCCATGCGCGGCAGGAAGGATGTCCCTGTTTCTCCATGTGTGGCAAAACCAATGATCGTAACAATGGCAATTGCCAATATGTCACCAACGACTAGAAAACGTTTTGAAGTAATCATTTGTCTAACGCACCAGGAAGAAAACTACCGCACCGCCTAAAGCAAGCAGGAGAATGGCGATCGGTGAGCATCAGTTTTGTCCTATTCCCAAACAAATCTTCTGCAAATGGGTCATTACTAATAGCTGGCTCAAATGGCATTGACGTGTTCATAGACAAACCTTCCCGTCGCATGGCGGCTTCCATCTGGTCAATGACATCCTTGGCTTCCTTCAACCCAACGTGGTGTGCTTCACGATAGATTTTGATGGCTTCGATCTTTTTCCGCTTTGCCAGCATTTCTTTGACCCTGGTCTCAAGGAGAGGATCCTCGAGGCGAGTTGGAGGTGTAGGGATATTCACACTTTCGCCTCGCCCCATCGCTTCGACAGCAGACTTGGCTTCGGCAAGCCCCACACCGGTTATTTCCCGATACAATTTGATGGCATGGATCAATTGATCTGCTTTGATATATTCACGGATTTGTCGTTCTTGATCGGGTGGGAAATTGGGCATAGCAACTCCTCATATCCCAATAATATCAGATTTAAAATAATCCTTGCTGATAAATAGAAAGTTTGTTATTCTCAGAAAAGTTCAAATTCAAATTATACCGGGGACGAATTATATGACATATCAAGATGATCTCAGTCGTGGAATTGAAGCAGTAAAAAACGGGGACTTAGAAACAGCCAGGAACTTGTTAGCCAATGTTGTGAAGTCAAACCCAGATTCACAAGAGGGTTGGTTATGGCTTGGAAATTGTCTACAAGACAAAGACCAACGCAAATATTGTTACGAGCGGGTATTAAATATCAATCCGAAAAATGTAGAAGCGCAGGAGAATTGGACAAACTATTCATCAGTACAATTTTCCAAACCACCAACGAGTTTCCAATCTCATTGAACGATATCGAATATCGGGAGAAAATGATGAGAAAAAGGTGAACTGGAAATCGGATCCCGTTTTCCTACGTATCATGGGAGTAATCACTGGCCTTTTTATTTGTGGGATTCCACTTCTATTTCTTATTTATAGTGGTTTTATTGGACTTCTCGACAGACAACATGCTTAACAAGATACCGCTAGCATACTCATCAACACCGTCCCTGCAAACGCCTACTCCAATTGGCTATACTGTGTTTCTTACCCCTACATTTCCTCCTGGCTCAATGTACATCACCAATAGGTCGCTACAGGATGCGAAAAATATGATGTCCCAAAGAAAATACGCAGAGGCAATTCCACTTCTAGACCAAGTGATTGAAAAATATCCTGAAATGGATGAACCATATTACCTGCGGGCTGCAAGTTACAATGCTTTGACAAAACAACAACGTAGCCTGGCAGAATATAAAGATTATCTATACCGGGCATTGGAAGATATCAATCAAGCAATTGCCATTCGCCAAGACAAAGGGGACTATTACATGGTAAGAGAATGGCTTCTGGACTTGTTGTTGGGCAACTATGAATACCACATAGACCAGGTACATATTTCAAAATTGGCTGCAGAAAACTCCAAAATGGCACTGGACCTTGGCACAACCGTAGATGACTACCCGGATCGAACATATGCTGTAAATCTCATAAACGTGGTAAGGATGTTAAAAGTCCTGAGGTTGATTAACCAGATGATTGAACAAACAGACCCTCAAGATTCCTCTGTGGAGGGCTATACCATATAAAGTCGCGCGCCGATATCGGCCTGAATCAGGCAGACAAGGCTATTGAGTGGGTAGATAAATCCATGTTCAACAACGAAAACATGGAATATAAAAATGGATTAAAGGCAATCTACTTATATCAGGCAGGACGTAGTCAGGAGGCGTTGCAAAAACTTGATACACTTATCGAGCAAAAACCAGGCTACAGCGGTTGGCGATATTATTTACGTGCTCAATCGATTATGAAATAGGCGATATAGACAAAACGGAGAAAGACTTGGCAACAGGTGCTGGAAACACATGGGGACACTTAGGTCTATATGCCTATGTGCAGGGAAAATTGGCACTGGACCGAGGAGATAATAAGGAAGGTATTCTACTCCTTCAAGAAGCAGAAGCATCTCTAGATGTGAAATCTCAATCCCTTACGAAAGCGCATCCAAGCTGAACTCAAAGAGCTCAACTCGGAACCACTGGAATTGACACCCGCGGTATGACGGACGCCACAGCAATTTGCACAATCAAAGGCAAGACCTACTGCATGGTCGCTGCCCACTATCATTCAGCATGACCTTCACCCCCAGACCAACAAAAGAAATATCATTTCCAGACAACAGGCTTTCAAGAAATTTTAAGGGGGAAACTGTTGTTATGAACAATATCATTGTTGACACGTCGATAAGAACCGGAAAAATAACCATTCTTCCCAATGAGTATCCTCTTTTTCGTTTTCAACCAAAGGAAGTTGTCCCTATAGAACAAGTCAAAAATTTGGTTATCAGCATAAACTCCGATATTAACAAAGAAGGTTATCTAGATTCTCTCTTGGAATTTTGGATCCCTCGTGGAGGCAGATGGAACCCAGTACTATTAAAATGGGGAGACAATCCAATTGCCAACCCGGAAAAATACGTTTTCCCTGACGGGGACATATTCTTTGCCATAAACAATGTGAAGAATAAGGGAAAAAATATCGAAATAGGAAACCTAACAATCACCTTGGTGGTCGAAACGTCAGATGGCGATATCAAAACTTATGGAGGCAATATATCGAATGCGTCATCATCATTCACCGTTGAAATTTCGCCTACTCCACGACCAATTCCTACATATACCCCAACTCAAATTCAATTACCTACTCCAACGCCAGAAGTTTTTTATCCATACGAAGCGCCAACTGCTATCGTAGTTGACTTTTCAAAAGGTACCGGGAAATTCACTCTTTTCCCCTATGACAAACCCCTCTTCCGCCTCCAACCTGCCGAACCTATTATGGTAAAACAAGTTAAGAGTATGGTTTTTCATCTTACCCCAACCAATATTGAACCTGCCGATATGAACCTTATTATCAGCTTATGGGCACCTAGAATAGAAAATTGGTTTCAGATAGGCCCATCAACATTTTGGGGCGATAATCCAGTTGAACAATCTCAAGACTTCACCTTGTCTGAGGGCGATATCTTCTTCAAATTACAGAACGGGGACAAAAAAATCGATATCCAGAATTGAACGGTCACCATGGTGGTTGAAACGGTGGATGGAATCATTAAAACAATTGGCCCAAAATAATTGGTAATCTTATGCAAAAAAAGAAACATCCTTCTCTTCTCAATTTTCTCGGCGGAATGACTGTGGGGATTTGCGCTTCTCTAATAATAGGAGGTGTGCTTCTCTATCAAGGCGCTGGAAAAACACCCAAGCCCAGCCCCATACTCGAACCCGAAACAAATGAGCCAGTAATGGTTATTGAGACTTCAACGCCAGGATCCGTTGCTACCCCAATCACACTGCTTGACCAAGCCCAAGCGGCGGCAGAAGCGGGGCAACCTGAGAAAGTAAAGGAATTGCTTTCTCCTACGATCAAATACTGGAAATCAAACGACGATTTAGTTCGCGGCTACAAGCTTTTGGCAGAAGCTGAACTAGCCCAAGGGCATTCACAATTAGCTGTACCGTATTATGAGAAACTGTATTTCTATCAACCCACTGCAGATAACCTCTTTAGGCTAGCAACCATTTACGATATGAGTGGCGACATCAGAAATGCACTTGTAAAATATCAGGAACTAGTCAAATGGGAAAACCTTCCGCCAGAAATAGATATTGATCTCATAAACATTCGTATTCAGGGTATCAGTAATTCACTTGGAACACCAATTCCAACCCTGACTTTACCACCAGAGTAATTTTCGCAAACGAGGCTATCATTCAAATGATAGCCTCGTTTGGTGTTGAAAATTCTAAATCTCTTCATTCCTCAATGCAGGGAACAACAAGACTTCACGTATCGAATGTTTGTCCAACAACAACATCGCGAGACGATCCACTCCCATGCCGAAGCCTCCGTTGGGAGGCATACCATAGCGCATGGCACGTAGATAATCCTCATCAAGCGGATGTTTTTCTTCTTCATCATCGGCGTAGTCACGTCCCATTTCGACAAAGCGTTGTTCCTGGTCAATGGGATCGTTCAATTCTGTGAAAGCGTTGCATAATTCAAAGCCAGCAACATATCCTTCAAAGCGTTCGACGGTAAGTGCATCGTTCGGGATGGATTTCGCCAGCGGTGAAATATCACGTGGATAGTTGTAGAGAAACGTCGGCTGAATAAGTGTCGGCTCAAGAAATTCGCTGAGCAGAAAGTCGATCAACTTGCCACGGGTTGCGTTGGGGTCAGCAATTTTATCTGGATGTTTCGCCTTAAGAGCTTTAAATAATTCGTCGCCTGTTTTATGCTCGGCGATATCAATGCCCGAAGCTTCGAGGATTCCCTGGCGCATTTCAAGTCGTTTCCATGGAGGTGTCAGGTTGATCTCATATTCTTTATATTTGATCATCTGTGTCCCCAACACCTTTTGCGCGGTGTAGGAGACCATCTGCTCGGTCAATTCCATGACCTGCAAATAATCAGCATATGCCCAGTAGAATTCGAGTTGAGTGAACTCAGGGTTGTGTTTGAACGAGACACCCTCGTTGCGAAAATCACGTCCGATCTCATAGACTCTTTCCAAGTTGCCGACAAGCAGTCGTTTCAGATACAACTCAAAGGAGATACGCAGGTACATATCCTGCTCAAGTTCGTTATGATGTGTCGTGAACGGACGCGCCGCTGCCCCACCGTATAACGGTTGCAGGATGGGAGTTTCCACTTCGAGAAAATCCTTGCCATCCAAAAATTCACGCAGAGCTTTGATGATGCCTGCGCGTTTACGGAAAGTCTCACGTACATCGGGATTTACTGCCAGGTCGGCGTAGCGTTGTCGGGCACGCAGTTCGGGGTTGTCCAGCGCAGCATGACGGACAACGGTGCCGTCCTCGAGCGTCTCATCTTTCGCAGCGGGAAGAGGGCTGACGGATTTGGCGAGCAGTTTGAAGTCATGGACATGAAGCGTCACTTCGCCAGATTTCGTGCGGAACATGACGCCTTCCGCTTGAATGAAGTCGCCAAGGTCCAGCATCTTGTTGAAGAAATCCATGCGTTCTTTGCCAAGTTCATTCGTACGAAGGAATAATTGAATCCTACCGGCACCATCTTCGATATGAGCAAAGGACACCTTACCCATTGCTCGGCTGGCACGGATACGCCCAGCAAGAGTTACCTTTACTTCCACACCCTCTTTTTCCTTCGCCTCAAATTCAGCGACAGCATCCACACTGAGATGTGTGCGCTTTGCACGCGTAGGATATGCCTCGACTCCCTCCGCACGAAGTTCTTCCAGTTTTTGTAAACGTATTTTTTCCAGTGAGTTGTACTCAGTCATCCATTCCTCCCGCTTCTCCACACAGGAGAAGGGTACAAAAAAATAACCCCGCGTTCCATTCACAGGCACGCGGGGGAAGATAGGTCGGTCCTGTGACGGTTATCAACCGATCTTTATGATTTTAACATTATATGTGCCGCCTGGCGTTTCCACTTTCACCGTATCGCCAACCTTGTGCCCAAGAATGGCTTTACCGATAGGCGACTCATGCGAGATCTTGCCTTCACGAGGGTTGGCTTCCGCCGCGCCCACAATGGTATACACCTCGGCTTCAAAGTTCCCTTCCTTGATAGTCACCTTGGAGCCCATCTGAATGCCGTCACTTTTTTTCTTGCTCCCATTCTCTTCAATGATATTGGCAGTTGCAAGGAGAATGTCCAGCTCTTGAATACGCCCTTCCACAAAAGCCTGCTCATTCTTGGCGGCTTCATATTCGGCATTCTCTATGAGTTCCCCGCCTTCCATGGCTTCGTGCAGACGGTTGGCAACTTCCTGTCGCTTGGCTGTGCGCAGATAGTCCAACTCATCCTGGAGCTTCTGATAACCATCTTTGGTCAAAAAGTTTGTAGACATTGTTTTTTTCCTGCTATAAGAATTTTGCATCTCTTCTCAGAGATGCAAATGGTGAAAACTTGCTATTTTCCTGCCGGGCGGGCTTAATATATCACGGTTTAAGTGTCAATACAAGTGACTGGTAACAAGCTAACCAACTTGCAATAATCTGACGCCTTTCCGCTCCTCCCAATAGGATTGGATGGCTTGCTCCGCTTTTTGGGGCGTATCAAAGGTTTCTCCCAGCGCAGGGATCTGGGACGCGTACGATAAAATCGCCTCTTTCCACGACTTTAAGCCTGCTTCGGTTATCCTGTGGGTTTCTTCCTTCAACCCAACGGACTTTTCTTCCAATTCTTCAGCCTTGTAAAAAATATAAGGCACATCAATTGTGTAGATGAGTGGACGACCAAGCAATTCGGCGGCTTGCCGCACGAGAACATGGTCCACGTGAGAACCGACCGATAGTTGGCAGACCAGCACATCGTCAGGCATGAGGCGGGGCGAGATCGCATCCGCTATTCGTTGTGGAAGTCCATCATCACCTGCGAGGGGCGGGATGAAAATCTCCGAGTAGAGCCACTCCCCATTTACCCCTCGGCGATAAATACAATCCAAAAAATCAAAGTGGACGGTTTTAGCGCCCAGTATGCCCCCCGCCTTTTCATCTTCCAAACGGCGCATACGGACGACTTCCTCAGCAGAGGCAAATCCCCATTGCGTGTGAAGCGCTTGAGCAAACAACGACAACTCGCCATCAGGCGGATACCCGCACATAAACGTCCATATCTCAACAGGGATACCTGAATGAGTTTGTTCGTAGATCAAGCCGCCAGCAGAAAGGGCGGCATCGTCAAGATGTGGGGAAAGGTATATCCATCGCATCGTGTGATTTAACCACAGAATGTGCAAAGAAACATGGATTTTAAGACATAATTACAATTGATTTTACATCTCAAGTCATGTACACTTGGGTTGGAGGCAACTATGCAGGAAAGACGCAAACAACCACGTAAAAATCTCATGTCCTATTCACAGGTGCATGAACTGAACGATGGAAAGCTGATCGGTTATTTGGGTGATCTAAACCCGCTCGGTGCAATGATCATCAGCGACCAGAGCATGGACCCGGGGACTGACTTGACGATTTCCATTGAGTTGCCCGAACTGCCAAACATTAAAGACACAAGTATGACCATGCATATACGCACAGCATGGTGCCAGCAAGATATTAGTCCTGAATATTTCAACATCGGCATCGAATTCAAAGAGGTCACTCCGAAACAAAAAGGCATCATCGAAGCTGTGATGGAAAACTACGAGTTTCGCCGCCAGGCACCCAATTACCCTCTACACCCTTCGGGATTGGAAGAAGAGAAATAAATCACGATATTGAACCTCTGGAAGTTCATGCACCCAATAAAATTGGGGCTGCAAAACTTGCCAGGATTTACCATAGGGCGAGCTTCCAAAAGACAAGTAAACGGTGCGGGATCAAAATCCCACGCCGTTTTTGTTTGTTTACCTAATCAGCCTTTTATTCTATAATGATTGAACCTTAGAGTGAGACGAGAGATATGAGCCCATCCTCCTCCCCGTATTTCTTTATAAGCTATAGCCGTGAAGATACCAGCCAGCAACGCAGAGTCGTCGCTGAACTACGCGAGCGCGGCATCAATGCCTGGGTGGATACTGAAAACTTGATCCCCGGCTCTCCCGAATGGGAGCGTGAGATCGAACGTTCCATTCGCGGTGCGGCAGGGTTCATTGTCCTGCTCTCCCCAAACTCGAACAATTCAGAATGGGTGCGCCGCGAGATCAGTTTTGCCGAGGGAAACAACAAGCGCATATTTCCGGTATTGATCCATGGCAACGAAGATAATTCTGTGCCATTACGCCTTTCCAGCCACCAGCGCGTGGATGCACGTAAGAGCATGAACAAAGCCATGGACGATTTGACGTCCGCGCTCAACGATTTCCTTGGCGTTACGGCTGTCAGCAAAAGCATAAAGCAGAAAAAGACATTTGAGTCTAAAGAGCTAAAGAAGTTTATACTGCCGAGTTTGATTGTTATCGCTGGGCTTGCATGTGTCGGTGGACTCTTCATTGCAGGGAACTTTATTTTCAACAATATCCCCACAAAAGCTGCGCCCACCACGCCATCTGATGTCGATCCACAAATAAGGAAAACCGCCACCAGTCCAGCAGTAAGTGGAGGGGCGCCCACAGGCAAAATCATTTATACCTGTAGTATTCAGGGCGATGAAGTTTGCATCATCAATGCGGATGGCTCAGGCTGGAGACGGCTTACCAACTCTTCCTTCGCCAATTTCAACGCATCCCTTTCCCCGGATGGGAAAAAAGCCGTTTACATTTCAAGAGACGGAAAAACATCGGAGATCTATGAACTGGATGTTGCCAACGGAAAATCAACTCAACTCACGGATCTGAAACAGAGTCTGGGATCCCCTGAAATCTCACCTGACAACAATCTCATTGTTTTTCATTACCGTTCTGGAAAAGATAATCTTCAGCTATGGATCATGAAACGGGATGGAAGCAATCCTGAAGGGTTTTATAGCAAATCGGGCAAGGATGCGCACGATGGCACCTGGTCACCAGACGGGACACAAATCCTATTTGCTCTGGGAAAAGGCGAGAATAATAACCTTTACACAATCGACTTCAATGGTCGCGATCCGCAATTACTTAATGCTTCCATTGATACCCGCGGGCGAAGTGATTGGTCGGTCGGTGGACAGATCGTCCTTGATATGGGCGGTTCGTGGGCACATGATGTTTACACAATGAATTCAGATGGAAGCAAACTACAAAAGATCTCACCGCCCAATATGAATTCACAAGGGGCAAGCTTTTCGCCGGACGGCAAATGGATCGCTTTTACCGCCTACACTAACGTGGCTGATAAAGACTTGAACTCCTGCGAGATCTTCATCATGCGCGTGGACGGTACCGACCTGCGTCAGTTAACAAATAATAGTTATTGCGATTACCAGCCACGTTGGGGAAACTAAAACTAAAATTCCTTCACCGATACACCCACATCCATCGTCTCTTTGGCATTCCCTTTGAAGATCCCGCGCGTCGGGGGGACATCGGCATAATCGCGCCCCACAGCCACGCGGACGTATTGACCCGTCTGCTGAGTATCATGGGTTGGGTCAAGGGATGCCCATCCATAGCCCGGTATGAGCACATCCACCCAGGCATGAGAAGCGGCGGTGTGTCCGTTATTGTAGAGATACCCACTGACATAACTAGCAGGGATGTTTTGTATACGACATGCCGCCAGCATGATATGAGAGAAATCCTGACAGACCCCCCTCCCAAGGGATAACGCCTTATCGGCTGTGGTCGTTACATCAGTGGCTCCTTTTTCGTACACAAGGTTTCCATAGATGACATGCATAAAATTCAGCGCGGTTTCGAGGGGGTTATCAGCAACTTTATGCGAAGCAGAGAAAGCAACCAGGTCGGGAGTATGAGGCGCATATTTGGTTGGGGAAAGATAGTTGAATTCATCCAAAGGCGAAAGGGTGGATGAGTTCGCGACGTACGTATCAGGGGTCAACACTTCGCTCACTGCGGATACCATCAACTTTTGATGCGGCTGGATAAAATCAAAGTGACGCACGTCATTACCAAAATCATCGGCATAACGCAGGACGGCGTCCTGCGGCTCTGTAGTAAGTCGGAAGAAAAGGCAACGCTGTCCATCTGCATCAAGCGGCTTGAGACGCATTTCCGTATATGCCTCACTGATGGGATGGTCATATGTAAAGGTGGTTGTATGTTCGATCTTTAATTGCATAAATATCAGAGCGCGCTATTGCTGTTGCTGTTGTTGTTGACGCGGCCTTTCATCGGGAAGGATGATGCTGGTATTGAAATACGTCCGGGCAATATCGCCGCCGATCGAATTGAGCCGGATCAGGAAGTTGCCCAGGAATGGATCCATATTGTCACCCAGGACTTCGTGAATGTCGAGATACTCCAGGTCTGCACAAAGACGCCCCAACACTCGACGAGGCGAATCAGATCTTGCAGGGACAGTTGGATCCTCGCCAATTCCATCGAGTGTACGCTGACAGCGATTCAGGCAAAACAACGCCGCGCGCGGAAATTCCCGGTTGAGCAGTAGATATTCCACCACCCTCTCAATATCCAAATGTCCAGCTGAGACACGACGATATGGCTCGAACGCGGCGCACGATCGTAAAAGTGTGATCAATTGCAGTGAGTTTTCAGCAGGGCTTTTCAATAAACGGTTAAGGTATAGATATTTGGTATCCAGAATGCGGGCGGTTTTATCGGCGCGTTCGAGGTGCAAACCCAGTTGGATGAATTGATACGGCTCTCCATGTGTCATCGTCGCAGATGTAATTCCCTGAAATGCCTGGGCGCGGTCGCGCACGAATTGAAAAAATTCAGTCGGATTGGTAAGCATGTTTGTTTGTTCGGCGTTGCGCGTCAAAAAATACAGGCGATTAACCGCCTCCCACATTTCACTACTGATCTGCTCTCTAACGCCGCGTGCATTTTCTCGCGCGCGCGTGACACAAGACGCAACACTATTTGAGTTGAGCGGCTCCCAGAACAAAAACTGGATCACAGATTGAGCATTGGCTTCCGGATAAATATCGGCAAACACTGGTTCATCCCCATTGATCTTGACCGTAGATTCCCAACCCACCCTCGCATCCGCAGGCTGGGAATCGAGCAGGGCATTAAAGTTTACGTCAAGCAAACGTGTGATATCTTCCGCCCGCTCGATATAACGCGCCATCCAATAAAGAGACTCAGCAACTCGTGAAAGCATCTAATCCCTCAACACCCAGGTATCTTTACTTCCCCCACCCTGTGAAGAGTTGACCACCAACGAACCCTTGCGAAGCGCCACACGGGTAAGCCCACCAGGGACAACTGTCACATCATCGCCGTACAAAATGTATGGACGCAGGTCAATGTGACAGCCATAGAGTCCATCATCGAGAAGCGTTGGGTGACAACTTAACGCAAGGGTGGGTTGGGCAATGTAATTACGCGGGTTGGCACGGACTTGTTCCCTAAATTTATCACGGTCACTTTGGCTTGCATGCGGACCGACCAACATGCCATATCCCCCACTCTCATTGACCGCTTTGACCACCAGCTTATCCAAATTATTCAGGATGTGGTCACACTCTTTCTCCCGCCAACCTAAATAGGTGGGGACATTATTCAGAATGGGTTCCTCATCCAAATAAAAGCGGATCATCTCTGGTGTGAAGGCGTATACAGCCTTATCGTCCGCGACGCCGGTGCCAATGGCATTCGCAATCGTCACGTTTCCCGCGCGATAGGCATTGAGTAATCCAGCAACGCCAAGCGCACTATCCTGCTGGAAGGCAAGCGGATCGAGGAAATCATCATCGACGCGCCGGTAAATGACATCCACCAGTTTGAGTCCACGCGTGGTACGCATGTAGATCTTGTTCTGGTGCGCGACCAGGTCGCGCCCTTCGACGATCTCAATGCCCATCTGTCGGGCAAGGAAGGTATGCTCAAAATATGCCGAGTTGAAAATTCCGGGAGTCAGTAAAACGACCGTTGGGTCTGAATAATCGTGCGGAGCAACAGCCCGAAGTGTGTTGAGCAATTCCTGAGGATAATGCTCGATGGGCTGTACATCATAACGTCCAAACAAGTCGGCAAATGTGCGTTTCATCACCTGCCGATTCTCCAGCATGTAACTAACGCCAGATGGCGAACGGAGGTTGTCTTCCAGAACATAATACTCGCCATCATCGCCGCGCACAATGTCTGTGCCGACAACATGGATATAGCGATCCTTCGGCACATCCATTCCCATCATCTCGCGGCGGAAATGACGGGAGCTGAAAACAAGTTCGGACGGGAATCAACTTTTCACGCAGGATGCGTTGATCGTGATAGATGTCGTGGAGAAATAGATTGAGAGCCTGCACCCGCTGGGAAACGCCTCGTTCGATATGATCCCACTCGTTATGCGGGATGATGCGGGGCACCAGGTCAAATGGAAAAATCCGCTCGATGCCCTGCTCCTGTCCATAGACCGTGAACGTGATGCCTTGATACAAAAACGCCGCGTCGGCGACATGGCGGCGCTCGGCAAACATCTCTGCCGTCATGGTTTGCAGATGATCGCGCAAAACCTTGTAATGCGGACGCGGCTCGCCCGGCGATGAAAACATCTCATCATAGAACGGAGCAGGGTCATAAGGATTGGATAAAACAGAGTCAGTCATAGTGGCTTGTCAACATTTTTACCATACAAAGTATTCACGAGGTATCAAGAGCCTATGATCCTTATGGGTAATTTTGTTCTGGACAAAACAATTGAGGATACCGACCAAATTTCATCGCAAGCGAGAGTTCGATAACGTTAAAATAAAACACGACGAGTTGTAAATCGTCGTGTTTGCTAGCTCTCTATTTTTCCTTTGCTGTTTTCTTCGTCGCCGCAGATTTCTTTTTAGTTGCAGGCTTTTTTGTAGAAGGTTTCTTTACGCTGCCGCCTTCTTCCTCGGCTTCTTGACCTTCACTTCTTCCACAACTTCTTCTTTCACCCCAAACATCTCATCCCATTTCGCTTGACATAGACTCAACGCCTGCGCCATTCAACGCGGTATAAATCGTTTGCCAGCGTTCATCATCCACAAAACGCCAATCCATGAAGACGTGATGCTGGTAGGCGTGCAGTTCAACATACAATCCCTTACCCCAGAGTTCCTCACACGAGCGGATATATTCCAAATGCGTGACGTAATCTTTGAAGATCACATAGCCTTCAAACGGCAAACTCAACGCTTCAGCGAGAGATTTCTGTCGCAGGTCACCAGTCTCTTTATCGAGATAGGCAGCGGAGGTTTTGATCCAGCCACTGGTATCGGCGAAACGGTTGTGATAGACGACAAGTCCGCGTTCGTCTTGTGGACGTTTGAATAGGCAAAGACGTTTTCGTCCACGGAGCCATTCGGGGTGTAAAGGTCATAGAGGAAGAACTGCTCCACGCCAGCAAACAGATGTCGGCGGTGAAGGATCGGGAAGATCTTCCAATCGTGTCCAGCAACGAGTTCCTTCGTTGGGTTGTTCATCCATTTTCGGCTTGCGGAATTCCATCCCATATTTTTCGCGGAAGCCTTCGACCTGTCCGTGACCGAACATGGGCAAGCCGGGTAAAGTCGAAAGCACCGTCGCCACGCCAAAATATTTATCGCCATCGCCATATTGTTCAGCGGCGGTCTTTTCATCAGGGTTGTTCATGAAGTTGACGTAACGTTTGAGAATTTGCGGATCGAACTCCAGCGTGTTCTTGATCGCCATGCGATACTTGGCATTATCTTCATCACGCAGCATGTGCATGAACGCCGAGTTATACACGCGATGCATTCCCAACGTGCGGACGAAATATCCCTCAAGCAGCCAGAACGCTTCGGCGAGAAGCAACGTATCAGGGACTTCCTTTGCGACGCGGTCCACAACTTCGCGCCAGAACTCTTCGGGAATCGCCGCGTCAAACTCGGACCTGGTCATGCCGTGCTCAGACCGGGACGGAATCGCGCCGCCCGCGCCGGGTTCGGGGAACCACAAACGTTGGATATGTTTCTTCGCCAACGTCATCGCCGCATCAAAGCGGATAACAGGGAAGTTACGCGCTACATGCAAAATGGTTTGAATGACGGCTTCACGCACTTGTGCTTGAGAGTAATCAAGTTGTGCAGTGTCGTTCCACGGAAAGGATGTTCCGTCGTTGCCATGATAGATATAGCGCGTTTCACCCGATGAACGATCATATCGTTTAAAAACAACGGATGCATCAGAATGGTCGTAGTAATGATCTTCAAGAACAATACCCGCACGCGGATCATCCGAGAGATCCTCGGAGTTAAAAGTGTAGGAAGGATAAGGTGAATAAGGGAGCGACAGGAACCAATCGGGATGTTCCATCACCCACTGCGAGTCGATACCCATATGATTCGGGACCATATCTGCTGAAAGACGGATTCTACGCTGCCATGAACGTGAACGTAAATTTTCCAATGCGCTCCAACCACCCAGGTCATTGGCAATATCGTAGGAATATAGCGAATACGCTGAGGCGACCGCGTCCGCATCGCCCATGCGTTGTTTGATCTTTTGCGAAGCGCCCGAACGTTCCCATAAACCGATCAACCACAAGCCTGTGAAGCCGCGGTCGCGTAACAAATCCAATTCTTCATCAGGGATCTGGTCAAGGGTCTTGATCCAGCGACCATACTTACGCGAGAGTTGCTCGAGCCAGACATAGGAATTTTTTGCAATGAGGACGAGTTCCGGCATCCACTCTTTATCGGGGCTATATCTTTCGTATTCTGCGTATTCACCGCCGCTATAGGATTGCAAAGGCACATCAGGCTTGAAATCACCGTGCGCCAAATTGTGATGAATTACTTCTTCGCGCAGGAAGTCTATGCCGCGAATGATGCGCGAGACAAACGTTTCGCCGAGCAGGTCTCCCCATTTGGCAAGGATGAATTGCAATTGTCCTTCAAGCGAATCAGGAGACGCTTCAGAGGGTGCACGCAGAATATCGAACAAGCGATTCTCCCTTACCTTGCGGTGAATCTTTTGCAACCTGTGCAAAGAACGAATTCAAGGAGGCAATCAGGTTTTTGTAGGCTGTGGGTTCCAGCGGTTCATCGTCTACCAATTCCAGTAAAGGGTTGATGGCGGGGTTTGCGTTGTGTGTAAAGACATAGATCAACTCTTCCACTGTCTTCACGCGCCCATTGGTAAGCCTTGCGAGATATTCTTCCACCTTCTCGTCGCCACGATAAACATTATCAGGAGGAAATTCTGAAATGAATTTCATTTCTGTAGAGACAATCGACTCTGCCCCAAGGTTTTCGCCCACCGAAGCAACAGCTCCCTCCATCATGGTAGATGGCGCGTAATGTTTAACGAGCACGCGCAGAGCCTCATCAATTAAAGACAAGGCATATAGGTCAGAGGCAGGTACCGGCTGAGTCCGATGCGCTGACATTTGGGCGGAGAATTTTCGGGCGGCGGCAAAATCATCAAAGACCACGCGTCCGTCCGGGCGGAAGAAATCCGCATTGAACTGATAGGTGTCACGGGAGGTTCTTGTGATGTGCATACAGCAATGATAACCCAAGTCTGGAATGATTTCGAGTATACTTTGCCGCGATGTCCTTACAAGCCCTTAATTTGATATTGCTTTTGCTTTTGGCGGCGCTTTATGTGCCTGTGATCGTGATGCTTCTTCAGCGCGCCACCGGACAGGAAACAGCTGGTTGGCTCCTGGTAGGATACGCATTGGTCGCTCTCGTGTTGGATGCGATCGAAGGCTTGCGACTGGGCGATCAATTGCTGATGGACAGGCAATTTGCCTATGATCTTCAAGTCTATGGGGCATTGGTGCTCGCCATTCTGATGGCTTTGAGCGTCATCTCATTCACCCGCCGTGAACTGTGGATATGGCTTGGCATCGGCGCTTTTTGGGGACTTGGGGTCGCTCTAATTATTCCCAATATTCTTGGCTTCGGTGAAGTCGTTTGGACGAATGGTTCCTTTACCCTTACCCGTGAAGGATTGGCTCCGGCATGGTCTGTGTTGGGATGGGCGGTGTTTACAGTTGCAGCGTATGTGATGGTTCGCATTACATATTCACATTCGCGGCAACCTTTGTTGCGCAACCGCCTCAATTATTGGACTCCTGTTTTTCTTTTACTTCTTATCAACGATCTGCTATTAATTTTTAGCAGGCAGATCCCCGGCAACCCAATACGGCTGGGTGCAGTCGTGTTGGCGGCATTCATTATCGTTACGCACGACCCGCCCGACCTGCGTGAGGTTGCCAGACGCGTATTAACCTATATCATCACAACGATGGTCATTGTTGGGTTTTATGTTATAGGATACTCTGCATCGCAGACCGCACTCAACTCACTGAAGAATTTCAATCCATTGCTCGTAGGCGCGGGGATTGCGCTTTTACTTTCATTCATCTTCACGCCATTGCTCTCGCTTGTCCGCAGAATGGTGAACCGCTGGTTCAACCTTGAAGAATTCCACGCCGGAAAAACACTGCATGCCTACAGTGAACAGATCAGTAACATTCTCGACATGCAAAGATTGGCGAACGTGGCTGTGGGTCTCATCATCGAAGCCATGGATATTTCACGCGGCTTCCTTTTCCTCGTCGACCCGGAACACACCGGCGAAGAATATAAGTCCTATCGTGTACGCGCGGTGCGCAACCAGGGAGAACGTCAGATCAAGATCATCACACTGACGGAAGACAACCCCATCGTGAAGTACTTTGTACAGGAACAGCGCCCGCTTCTTCAATATGACCTCGACCTGCTCCCCGCTTATCGGGCAGTTACCCCCGTTGACCGTGAGTGGTTCAGCCGACTTGAATCCGAAGTATATCTGCCCATCTTTTCCAAACGGGAATGGATCGGCATGCTTGCCCTCGGGGCAAAGATCAGCGGCAACCGTTACACCGAGGAAGACCTGGTCACCCTCTCGGCTCTTGCCAACCAGACGGCTGTCGCGCTCGAAAATGCTCGTCTCGTCGATAACCTGGTCCAGCTCAACACGGAATTGCGTCAAGCCTATCGCTCGCTCGATAAAGCCAACCGTGATCTTGAACGGCTCGATCAGACTAAATCCGATTTCATTAGTATTGCCTCGCACGAGCTTCGTACACCATTGACGACGATGGTCGGCTACACAGAAATGCTCCTGGAAGATGAGTCTCTCCCCGATATGGTCAAGGAAATGGTAAAAGGCATCTCCAAAGGGACAAGGCGTCTGCACGAAATCATGGATTCCATGTTCGATATTGCACAGATAGACACGCGCACACTGCAACTGCACATCGTCTCTGTGGATTGTGGCGCACTGGTCAAGGAAGCGGGAAAGAATCTTGAAAAAGCATTCAAGGAACGCAGGCAGAACCTCACCATTGACATGCCGTCCCTGCCCACGGTCAAGGCAGACCCGAATCTACTCAAGAAATTATTTCATCATCTATTGAACAACGCCATCAAGTTCACTCCCAACGAAGGCAAGGTTACGGTAACCGCAAAGATGCTCACAGCACAAGGGACAGAATTGCCAAATGGCGGGATAGAAATTGTTGTCAGCGATACGGGCGTGGGCGTCAGCCAGGATTCACGCGACATCATCTTTAGCAAGTTTTACCAGCCAGGTGAATTATCGAAACACTCCACCAGCAAGACGCGTTTCCAAGGAAGCGGCGCAGGACTGGGACTTGCTCTCTCCAAAGGTGTTTTGGAGGCACATGGCGGGCGCATCTGGGTGGAAAGTGAAGGGTACGACGAGGTTACCTTCCCCGGCAGTCAGTTCCATGTTATCCTGCCTCTAACTCCCAATAAAGGACAGGAAACCTTGTCCATCGGTGCAGAAGTAAAATTTGAGTTGGGTAACCAGTAGATAGGCTCTATACAAGCAAACAGGTAAACGCGTTCGAGTTATTACTCAAATACGTTTACCTGTTTTTGTTTACTTATGTTTCTACATGTACCTATTTACTCGTTTCCGTGCCTATTCAATATTCCTTCGATACACACGGTGATTCTTATACTCCACACCACTTAAATTCTTCAGGTCGGCTCGCATTTGCTCGGCGGTCTCTGCCACCTGGGTCATTTCTACATGGGCAAATTGTTTGAAATCCAAAAGCGTATGTCCCATTTCGGAGTAGAGCATGGCATTGCCACCGTGCCCATGAAACTCGGGCAGGATGCCCATCCCATTGACCGCGACCGTATGTGTGCGCTTAAGCTCGAGGAGAATATCAAGCAACCCAAACGGGAACAGCCGTCCCTTTGAGCGTTGAAGCGCCGCAGAGACGTCGTGAAAGGCAAAGAGAAAGCCGACTACGTCATCCCCATGAGTAATAATCTTGATGAGGCGATGGTCAGCGACGGTCATGATGTTATCAACGACAAAATCGATCTCACGCGGTGTAAACGGATAATATTCCCAATTGTGAACAAAAGCCTTGTTATATGCCTCTCCAATACGCGGCGCCCATGAAACAAGTTCCTTTTTATTCTTAAACTTCTTGACCTGCAATCCACCGCGCTGCATCACACGACGCGTGATGCGTTCAACACGTTCGGGGATTTGAAACTTATCGGCCGGCAAATAGCAGGAAACAAAATCCACTTCCTTTGTAAATCCCTGCGCTTCGACAAGGCCCTGATAATAGGCGTGGTTATAATTTAACATGGTCATTGTATTGCGGTGTTCATGACCAAATACAAGTATGCCATAGCCATCAAGCGGACCCATACCTTTGGGACCAATGACAGTATCCAATCCGCGCATCTTTGCCCATTCAAACACGGTGTTGAATAAAACAGTTGCTACATCAAGATCATCCTCACAATCAAAGAAATAGAAATCAGCTTTCTTTGTCTTATGATATTCATTGAACGGCTTATTCTCGATTGCGGCGATACGTCCCACATCCTTGCCGTCACGCACAGCAAGGAAAAAGTCCACGTCCGAATGTTCATGGAAAGGATGTTTTTTACGATTGAGATAGGTATAGGCGTCTATATTGATCAACGGCACCCACTGCGGACAATCCTTGTAGAGTCTATGGGGTAATTCCACAAATCGCTTTACCTGTGCCTTATTGTCAGTGTCAATCTTTTCAATGGTAATCATGAAAAAACTCCCGATGCAAGGATATATCTGTAAATATAACCCAAAATTATCTTAACGGGTTCATGCTATACTTACCAAAAATCAAACGGAGGATGATTTCATGGCAACAAAAAAGCAGTACCAGGAATACCTTCGAAAGTATGCCGAAGTTATCGTAAAGGTCGGCTTGAACCTGCGGGAGGGACAAAGACTCATCATTACCCTTTCAGCTTCACGGGGAGTTCCACCCGCCGCACGTCCACTCGTCCATGAAGTGGCGAAAGCCGCCTACGCCGTGGGCGCCCGCTTTGTGGATGTGATCTGGGGCGACGAGGAAATGAATCGCATTCGCCTGCAGAACGCGCCGGACGATTCCTTCACTGAATATCCAAAATGGCACGTCAACGGCATTATGGACATCCTTAATCATGGTGACGCCCTACTTTCCATATATGCCAACGACCCTAATATATACGATGGTTTGAATTCTGAACACATTAGTGCCATGCAAAAAAGCCACCTCGAGAATTATTCTCCGGTCATCGAAAAAGTCACACGCAATGCCATCAATTGGTGTGTGGTCGCATCCAGTGCTCCAGCCTGGGCGAAGAAAATGTTTCCCGACCTCAAACCCAAGCAAGCCGAAGAAAAATTATGGGAAGCCATCTTCGAGACAACGCGAGCCACCCAACCCGATCCTATTGGCGCGTGGAAGGAACATATCCAAAACTTATTAAAACGTTCCAAATATTTACAAGGTAAAAACTACTCCGCATTACATTACCAGGGACCCGGCACAGACCTTACACTGGGTCTGCCACGCGGACATAAATGGTCCGGCGCACAATCTCTCGCGGAAAATGGCATTGTCTTCACTGCCAATTTACCCACCGAAGAGATCTTCACCTTGCCCGATCGCCATCGCGCCGAGGGAACGGTCTCCGCGACCTTTCCTCTTAGCTATGGCGGAAGCTTGATCGAAGATTTCAGTGTGAAATTCGAGAACGGTCGCATTGTCAAAGTAAACGCGAAGAAGAATGAAGCCATTCTTCAAAAACTCGTGGATACAGACGAAGGCTCCACAAGACTTGGTGAAGTTGCACTTGTCCCAGCCAGCTCCCCCATCGCCACGCGCGGACATCTCTTCTACAATACGCTCTTCGATGAGAATGCATCTTGTCATATTGCCATTGGACACGCCTATCGCTTCACACTAACCGGAGGCGAAGAGCTGAACGACGAGGAATTTATGGCGGCTGGAGGCAACGTCAGCCTCAACCACGTGGACTTCATGATCGGCTCCCCACAAATGGACATTGACGGCATCAAAGAAGATGGCACGCATGAACCCGTCATGCGACAGGGCGAATGGGCGTTTGACGTTTAGATATTTTTGTACCGCGACATTCATGTCGCAAAGATAAGTTCAGATACAGGCGGCATGAATACCGCCCAACAGAAAAGAGCCTCCACGCGAGGCTCTTTCATTTTTAGAACATCTGTTATAATTTTGAAACCCCAAAGGAAATTCCTACATGACAACCAACAATAAAGGTTTAGCTTCACTCATAGAAGGCTTGCCACCCACCTACTGGTTAATCTGGACAGGCACACTCATCAACCGCCTCGGCGGTTTTGTCATCCCCTTCCTCACGTTATACCTCACAGTTCAGCGCCAAATACCCGTCAGTCAAGCCGCGCTCATGGTCTCGTTCTTCGGTGCAGGTTCCTTCATTGCACAACTCACCGGTGGCGAACTGACCGACCGCTTGGGTCGCCGTCCCGTCATGTTGATGAGTTTCTTCATCACGCCTATTTTCATGATCCTGTTGGGTCTGGCACGTAATCTCACGCTTATCTCCATCTCCACATTCGTTGTTGGATTCTTTACCGATCTTTATCGTCCGGCGGTCGGCGCGGCAATTGCGGATTTGGTTTCACCCGAATCACGGACACGTGCCTACGGATACAACTACTGGGCGATCAACCTCGGCGCCGCTGTAGCTCCGCTTCTCGCGGGACTGATGGCTGGATACAACTACCAGATCCTTTTCGTCGCTGACGCTTTGACCACAGCCATCTTCGGCTTTATTGTCCTCTTCGGCATTCGAGAGACTCGTCCAATAGAAGCGCATCACAACGCACACGCGCCTTTCAGTGAACGGATGAAACAATTAAAACAAGAACCCATCCTCTTGATATTTTCATTTCTGACTTTATTCTTCGGCATAATCTATATGCAGGGAAACGTCACACTCCCACTCGATATGCAGGCAAACGGACTGGGTCCCCAATTTTACGGAGCCGCGGTGGCTGTCAATGGCTTTCTCATCGTTCTGGTTACTATTCCCATCAGCAACATGGCGACCAAATGGCCCCGCTTCGAGACCATTGCCCTCTCAGCCTTGTTGCTCGGGCTTGGATTTGGTTTCACGGCGTTCGCATCCACCTTACCCATGTTCATGCTAAGTGTGGCGATCTGGACTCTAGGCGAGATCGCAGCGACTTCAGTCGCGCCAGCTATTATTGCAGACCTTTCCCCTGTCAAATTACGCGGCTTGTATCAGGGTATCTTCGGCTCAGCATGGGGACTGGCATTCTTCATCGGTCCTCTTGCTGGCGGATGGATCTATGAACATCTGGGAAATAACATACTTTGGGGAAGTTGTCTCATCCTTGGAGTCATACTTGCCGGTTGCTATCTGGCATTGAGCGCACCAGCCAAACGACACATGGCTCGAACATCTTCCATTGATTGAAGCAGGCTGTACGCGAAGGTATAATCTCCCATTATGCCAAACGAAAAACCCATCCCTGTAGAACTGGACGAACTGCTTGCCTCAGAGTTCGACTACATTGCCCAAACCGCCAGCCAAGCCAATGAAGACCGCGCCCGTGTATCATCCTTCTATTTGATCGCCGTCGGGTCACTGGTCGCGGCATTATTCAGCACACAATTATTTGACCCCGATAAATTCACACAAACGGTCAAGATCATGTTCAGTGGACTCTTCGTCCTGCTAACCCTGCTCGGAGCATCCACTGTGTTGCAGTTGGCACGCTTGCGGGCCGCCTGGTACGAATCCATGATGGCAATGAACCAGCTCAAAGACTTTGCCATGAGCCAGAATCCTGAGCTGGCCAAAGCCTTTCGCTGGAAGACGAACACCTTGCCGCCAAAATACAAGAAAGGTAGTGTCTCCTACTATCAAGCCTTTGAGGTTGCCCTCATCGGTGGGTTGATGTTTGGGGCGGCGGCATTCTTTTTCCAACAGGCGTTCTTCTCCCTTGGAATTATCCACTGGCTCATCTCCATCATCGCAGGGATAATGAGCATCTATCTCCAACTCGTCATTTACAAACGAGCGCTGACATAACATGCCGCGTGACTACATAAGCCAGCCTCCTACCGCATTTCAAAGAAGGCCACATCTAATCAAGGAAGATGACTGGATCCGTGCCTTTCTCAGAGAAGCCAAAGTGGGACATATTGCCACATCCATCGATGGTCAGCCGTTTGTCACACCAAGTTCATTCTGGTTGGACGAGGACAATCACCAGATCGTCTTCCACTCCAATGTTGCGGGGAGGATAAGGTCAAATATCGAGAGCAACCCAAAGGTCAGTTTGGAGGCGAGCGAGTTGGGAAAGTTGCTGCCATCCAATGTCGCCATCGAGTTCTCGCTTCAATTTCGCAGCGTGGTCGTCTTCGGGACGGCTAAAGTCGTCACAGACCCCGAGGAAGCGCGTCGCCTGCTTTACGGTTTGATCTCCAAATATTTTCCTGATATGACCGCTGGCAAAGAATACCGCGAGATCACGGACAAAGAGTTGCGCGCCACATCCATTTATACGATCCAGATCGAATCATGGAGTGGAAAAGAGAATTGGGCTGAGCGCGCCGACCAATCTGACGAATGGACACCGCTCGACAAAAAATGGTTTGAATAACAAGGGAGCCAGCATGGAACAAAAAGCAGGAGCGCAGATCGGCAGGAAAGCATTTATCCAATCCATCATTATTTTGTTTGTCTTGATGATGGTTGCGGGGATTCTTACGCTTGTAGTCCCCTCGGGACAATACACCTACGTAAATGTAGATGGACGAAACACGATTGACCCCGCATCGTTTCAATTGATTGACAAGCCCAATTACCCCGTCTGGCGCTGGTTCACTGCGCCCATCGAGGTTCTCGGAAGCGACAGCGGATTAACTGTCATCGTCATTATCATCGTATTGTTCTTTGCAGGCGGAGCCTTTGCCGTCCTGGATAAAACCGGAACGATCCGCGCCTTCATCGGCAACATCGTCAGAAGATTCCGCGACAATAAATATACGCTCTTGTATTTGGTCTGTCTGGCGTTCATGTTCCTCGGCGCAACACTTGGAACCTTTGAAGAAGTCGTCTTGCTCGTTCCTGTGATGATCGCCCTCTCGTATTCACTCGGCTGGGACGCGCTGGTTGGCTTGGGTATGTCCATTCTCGCAACGAACATGGGGTTCTCGGCTGCGATTTCAAATCCATACACACTGGGTGTGGCGCAAGGACTTGCAGGCCTGCCATTGTTTTCAGGCGCGTGGTTTCGCATCATTATCTTCCTTGTTATCTACGCCATCCTTGTCACATTTCTGGGTGCCTACGCTCGCAAAATCGATAAAGACCCAACAACATCTCTTGTCCATGGTGAAGACAATGCCGAGCGTGAAAAATACAGATAGCAGGGGCAAACATGAACGAAGCTCGTTAATCGAAGTAAACCCAAAACAAAATCGCGCAATTCAATTTTTCGCTTTCTTTTTGTTGCTGATCTTCGTAGCCATGTTAGCAGCGCCTTTTGTACCGGCTATCTCCGATTACGCACTTCCCCTCGTTGGCATCCTCTTCCTCATCGGCGGACTGGGAGCGGGATTCGTTTCAGGCGCAAATAAAAAGACGATTTGGCAGGGACTGCTTGAAGGTTGGGGCGGAATCGCTCCGTCCGTGCCAATGATTCTCATGGCAGCTAGCATTCGCTACATCATCGATAGCGGCGGCATCACCGATACCATCCTGCACGCCGCGGCAGAACCATTCAAAAACCTCGGCGCTTTCCCTGCGACACTCGTTGTCTACGCGCTAGCGCTCGGCATCGAATTCTTCATCGCATCCGGTTCCGCCAAGGCGTTCCTCATGATCCCCATCATCATGCCGCTCGCCGACCTCATCGGTGTCACCCGTCAAACTGCCGTACTCGCCTATATCTTCGGCGATGGCTTTTCCAACCTCGCCTACCCCACCAACCCCGTCCTCCTCATCAGCCTCGGGCTTACCGTTGTCAGTTATCCCAAGTGGCTCCGCTGGACTGCAAAACTTTGGCTATGGGTGGTCATTGCCACCGTTGCATTTTTAGGAATCGCTGTAGCGATCAAACTTGGACCTTTCTAAATGGACTCTTACTTCCCCTCAACTTACGAGGACTTCTCGCACACGCTTCCTGCATGACGTGGAACTGCTTCGCCCCAAATGGCATTCGACTCAACTGGAAACGTATCCACTCAAAAACTTCCCCGACCTGAGCATAGACTGTTTCTGGGCGCATCCTCAACAAAAAGAAAACCTGATCATGATCTCCACCGCGGAACACGGCATCGAAGGCTATGTCGGTTCTGCCATGCTGAAAATTTTCATGGATGAATTTGCACCACGATTGAACGCCGATAACACCGGATTGCTGTTAGTGCATACCATCAATCCGTGGGGCATGAAGAATCATCGCCGCGTCAACCCTAATCACGTAGACCTGAACCGCAACTTCATCCTCGGTGACAACTACGATCCGGCGATCAATCCCGATTACGATTTACTGGAAGATGTGTTAAATCCCAAAAGACCTATCCGCAGATTAAGCGCCGAGGCACTTCCTTTTTTATTCAAGGCGATCAAAAGCATCATCACTGTAGGCTTCTCTCGTGTACAAACTGCATCCTTGCTTGGACAGCATCGCAATCCCAAAGGCATTTACTTCGGCGGCAAAGAAGCGCAAGAAGAGACTCTCGTGTTAATGAGTCTATATCGCAAGGCATTGGCAGAATATCAAAACTTCTATCAAATCGACATACACACTGGCTACGGTCCGCGTGATCAAATGAGTTTCCTTTTGGCACCATCCGAAAAAACATCTTCACAAGAAGCCATCGAACGATTTAAGTATTCGCGTGTACAAAAAGTCGACGCAAGTGAGTTTTACGAAGTGAGCGGCGACATGAATGAGTTCGTTTATCGCTTACGCGATGCTGAGTTTCCACAGAAAAACGTCTTCGCCAGCGGCTTTGAATTCGGCACCTACGGTGATTCTATCTCCGCGTTAATTCGCAGTTTGCGTATCACAGTTTTGGAGAATCAATTGCGTCATCATGGTGCAACCAACCCAGAAGCGGAGGAAGACATCCGCAAAGAGTACGAAGAACTCTTCTTCCCTGCCGATGCTACGTGGCGCGAGAAAGCCATCAAAGATGGCAGGCAAGCCATGGAAGGAATCCTGCAAGCTTTCCAATTGATCTGATTGCAACCTGCAAAGGAGTTCCTTCGTAGAAATAGGTGAACTTTCAACATAAGGAGTAAATCATGTCCGAAAAATTCCGCACTGAAGAATTCAAAGTCAATGGCGAAGAATTGATCGCCCGCATCAAAAATCTAATCAAAGAGGGAAATATCCGCAAGATCATCATCAAAGACAAGGATGGCAAAGTGATCTTTGAAATTCCACTCACCTTTGGCGTGGTTGGAGCCTTGATCGCTCCACAACTTGCTGCCATCGGTGCGATTGCCGCGCTTCTTACAGAAGCAACTCTGGTAGTTGAAAAAGAAGAAAAATAAGTATGGATCTTTTCGCATACATCTACTTTGCCGCCGTTATCGCCGAGATGGCGATCCGTGCGCCGATCAGTAGTAAACAAAGAAAAGAGCCTAAATCCAATCGCAAGATAACAACGCAAGAAAATATTATGCTGGGTTTGTTATTTATTGCCATGTTACTTGTGCCCATTCTCTACGTGGCTACTCCCTGGCTGGATTTTGCGAACTATACACTCCCTGTTTGGGCAAGATGGCTGGGCGTCCTCATCATGGCAGGTGCCATATTTGTTTTCTGGCGCTCGCATGCTGACTTGGGACTCAACTGGTCACCATCTTTGGAAATCCGCGAAAAACATGAGTTGATCACACGCGGCATCTACAGCCTGATTCGGCATCCCATGTACGCGTCACAGTGGCTATGGGTCATTGCCCAGCCATTGCTTCTCCCCAACTGGATCGCTGGCTGGCTTAATCTGCTCGTCTTCATCTTCTTCTACACCCTGCGTGTCAAAGCGGAAGAACAATTGATGTTGGAACAATTTGGTGACCAATATCGCGCGTACATGCAAAAGGTTGGAGCAGTTTTACCGAAGTTTTGAAATTGCAGACTGTTTGATGTTTATCAAAAGTACATTGGTTTCTTTGATTACACTCATTTAACAGCCAATCTAGAGCAGGGACATGTGAGGTGGCAAAACATATAGAAACTTGTTCAAATTCGACAGGTTAGATAAAATATATACGGATTACAAACAGCCAAACAGCTTTTGAAAAAGGGCCGCCAATAGCTGTATTGTCACATTTTCGCCTTGCTATCAGGTATAGGAGTCTTTCGTTATGAAACTCGTTCTGATCTCTCCCAAGGGCCCGTTGTATCGTCATCGCGGGGGAATATTCAAAAAGAACCTTCGTTACTCGCCTCTTACGCTGGTCACTCTTGCGTCGCTTATTCCCCTCGAATTGAATATTGAGGTTCAGATCTTCGATGAAGGCATCGAAGAAGTTGACCTAAATCTCGAAGCCGACCTCATCGGCATGACGGTTATCACGGGTTCATCCAAACGTGCCTATGAACTTTCCGACCATTTTCGAAGCCGCGGCATTCCCGTTGTCTTGGGTGGACCGCACATCACGCTCATCCCTGAAGATGCCCAACCTCATGCGGATTCCATCGTAGTTGGCTACGCTGAAGATACCTGGCCCCAACTTCTCCATGATTTTGCAAATGGAGAGATGAAGCCCCGCTACGACCAAAGCCCAAACCTGAGTCTTGCGAATCGACCTTTCCCTCGCCGTGACCTGATCAAAGCGCACAACTACCTAACCACCCACGTCTTCGAAGCGACGCGTGCCTGCGTCCACAGTTGCGACTTTTGTGTGGTGCCAACTGCCTGGGGATTGAAGCCGTATCAAAAACCTGTCGAAGAAGTTGTTGCTGACATCAAACAGACATTGGGCAAGCCGCATCATTTTCATTGACTTGAACATCATCGCCGACAAAGACTACGCCGCAAAACTTTTCGAAGCGTTGATTCCTCTCAAGCTCAACTGGTTTGGTCTTTCCACAACATTACTTGTCAAAGACAAGCATCTTCTCGAACTCGCCGCCCGCAGTGGATGCACAGGCTTATTGATGGGATTTGAATCCATCACGCCTGAAAATCTCAAACAATCCAAAAAGGGATTCAACTCTCCATCGAAATACAAGGAACTCACGAATACCCTGCATCAATACGGCATCACCCTGATGGCGTGTTTCACCTTCGGCATGGACAACGACACCCCCGACATCTTCATGCAAACTGCGAACTTCGCCATCGATGCAGGCATTGACCTGCCTCGTTTTGCCATTGTCACGCCATTCCCGAACACGGGTTTATACAAACGACTTGAATCGGAGAATCGCATTCTCACAAGGAACTGGGAACTCTATGATGCCCAGCATGTTGTCTTTCAACCTGCGCAAATGTCCCCACAGCAACTCTACGATGGACACGAACAAGCGTGGAAGCATACTTATTCTTTCACAGCCATGGCAAATCGTTATTTGAAGTCGCGTATTCAAACGCCAGTCTGGTGGGTGGCGAACATGGGCTATCGCTTTTATGCCCATCATCTACAGAGCTTCTACAACTGCGACTGGATCATCGGTCAACTCGAACCGCAAAAGAAACAACAACCCGATCTTATTCAAATCACAGGTGATTGATCCATGCAAACCGCCTCTCCACTTGAAGAGAACATCGTCATCCGACCCAACAGCATCGAGATCAACGAAGCGCTGGCAGATGAATATGTAAAACAGGAACGCTGGGAAGAGGCGGTAGGGGTTTATCGATCCCTGCTTTCGTTGTATCCCGCAACTGCATCGTTGTTTGTGAATCGCATCAGGCTCGGTGCAACAGCTTTGATGCTCTCGTCTGTTCTTGTTTTGTTTGCAGAATTGATCCATCCAAACATTCCTGATGCGACCCAATCTCCATCGGCTTTTGCACAGGCGTTGGGTTCAACCAATTATTTGATCGCACAGATCCTTCTTCTGCTGGCGTTTCCGTTTTTCTCCACCGCCGCCATCTCCGTCTACAAACTTCTCTCCTATACCCACGACCATCGTCCCGCATTCTGGGCGATGGTCTTTTCTGTCATCGGCGTCGGGTTGTCCATGCCTTTGCTGGGTATCAATGCGATTGTCCATCCGTTGATCGCTCGCCTGTATCTTGCAGGCGAACTGGAAACGCTCAGCCTGTACACAGCCGTGCAGGGGATGCCGTGGTCCCTGATCCTTCATTTAGGGAATTATGTGTTCGTCCTTGGCATCGCAATTTTCAGTTGGGTTATTTTGCGCAATCAAAACTTTCCAAAATGGGCAACTATCTTATTTCTCTCAGGCTGGACAATGTTTGTTATCTCCCCCGCCTCTTCACAAATTTATTTATCCCTAACTGGACTATTGATCTTCATCGGAGGGGTAACGCTGGCATACAGCGCCTGGACGCAAGCCCCGCTTCAATTCAAGCCGACAACTGATTCTCCCCAAAAGGCGGACTCATGAGACTGACCCTTATCCACCCATGCATCGGACGACGCATTGACCAACCCTACATCCGCCTCTGGCAAATGGAGCCTTTGCCTCCCGCCGTCATCGCAGGCTTGACCCCACGCGATGTGGAGATCAAATTCTACGATGACCGCATGGAACGCATCCCATTCGATGAACCAACGGACGTAGTCGGTATCAGCGTGGAAACCTATACCGCCAAACGTGCCTACCAGATCGCCAGCGAATATCGCAAACGCGGCGTCCCTGTGGTGATGGGTGGTTTCCAGGCATCGTTATGCCCCGAAGAAGTCTCGCAATATGCAGATGCAGTCATCGTTGGCGAAGCGGAAGAAGTGTGGGAACAGGTTCTCAGTGACGTCGAACGCGGAACACTGCAAACGTTCTATCGGTCGGCAGGCAGACCTTCGCTGGGAAATATCCGCCCTGACCGTTCCATTTACAAAGGTAAAAATTATCTTCCCATTGGTCTTGTAGAAGCAGGACGCGGTTGTCACTTCGTCTGTGACTTCTGTGCGGTGCAGACTGTGTTCAATCACACGCAAGTCCGCCGCCCTGCCGATGATATTTTCATGGAACTCGAAAAGATGCGTGATAAACCTCTCATCTTCTTCGTGGATGATAACATCACATCCAACATGGATCAGGCAAAGGATTTCTTCCGCGAGTTGAAAAAACTCAAGATCCGCTGGGTGAGTCAGGCAAGTATCAATGCCGCGCACGATGAAGAGTTTCTACATCTCATCAAGGAGAGTGGATGTCAGGGTGTGTTGATCGGTTTTGAGTTGTTGAATCAGGATAACTTGAAAAAGATGAACAAAGGCTTCAACACCATGAAAGGCGGATACGAAAAAGCGCTTGCCAATCTGCGTAAATTCGATATTCGTCTCTATATCACCTTTGTCTTTGGTTACGATGAAGATACCGAAGATAGTTTCTCTGAGACCGTCGCCTTTGCGCTCAAACACAAATTCTATATCGCCGCCTTCAATCACCTCACGCCATTTCCTGGAACGCCGCTCTATAAACGTCTTGAAGAAGATGGACGATTGCTCTTTGATAAGTGGTGGCTCAATGACCGTTACTCCTACAACATGATTCCTTTCCAACCTGCGCGCATGTCTCCCGAACGCCTCCAGCGTGGATGTGTTGAGGCGAGGGCAGAGTTTTATAGTTGGCGAAACATCTGGCAGCGTAGTTTTGATTCGGTCAACCGATCCAACTCGGCGATGTGGTGGCACTTCTACGGCATCAACGCCATGTTCCGCCGCGAAGTCCGTCAGCGTGACTATTATCCGCTTGGCGATGAAGCCTGGCGCGGAGAGTTGATCAAAGTGCGTGAGCAGGGAGTCCAATTGCCTGTGCTGTCCGAGTTGATCCGTGCCTGATGCCCGCGCTGAAATTTGAAGTTGCCGCGCAAACCGACGACGCCGACCTGCGCCGCTTGTTGCGTGAGAATCCGATCGCGGGTTCGATCTCGCTTTCGTTCGAGCGTGAGCCGAATTATTTCGATGCATCGGTTGTCGAAGGTGATTTTCATCAAACCATCGTCGCGCGTGAATCGGATTCGGGTAACGTCATCGCATTTGGCAATCGTTCCATCCGTCCGCTGTATGTCAACGGAGAGATTCAGGATATCGGTTATATGAGTCAACTGCGCGTGAACCCAGGATATGGCAAAGGCATGTATCTGGCGCGCGGCTTGGCGGGCGGTTTCAAAAAATATCACGAACTTCATCTCGATGGTCGCACGCCTTTTTACATCATGAGCGTGATCGAAGATAATCTCCCTGCACGAAAATTGCTCACATCGGGTTTGTCTGAATATCCCACTGCGCGTGAATACACGCGCATGTTCACCTATGCCATTTATCCTGTGAGACGTAAACGAGATTTACTCTTGCCGTCATCCATGCGGATCGTCCGCGGGGATGAAAAACATGCGAACGATATTGTGGACTGCCTCAATCGCAACAATGTAAACAAACAACTCGCTCCGCACTGGACCTGCGAACTCGCTCTTCCTCTCGAATCTTTCCCCATCTGATTTTTTTCTCGTTCTCGATAATGACCGTGTGGTTGGCTGTCTTGCCTGTTGGGATCAAAATTCCTTCAAGCAAACCGTTGTACGTGGATATTCAGGTTCGCTTGCGCGCTGGCGTAAAGCCATCAATTTGCTTTCACGATTTGGAGTTGTTCCTTACCTTCCCGAACCGAACACGCCATTAAAATATTCCTATGCGAGCCATCTGGCAGTTGACAATGACGATCCTCGTGTGTTTAAAGCTCTATTACGTGCAATGTACAACCGCAATCTCGAACAAGGCTATAGCTATTTCATGATCGGGTTAGCTGAGACAAATCCCTTTCGCAAGATCGTGGAAAGCTACCGCCCACTGACGTATATCAGCCAGATCTATTTAGTGAATTGGGATGCGAATGAAGATTTACTGTCAAAGATCGACCATCGCATCCCTGGATTGGAGATCGCTTTGCTATGACTCTTATCCTTGATCGTTTTATTGATATATTTTTGGCGTTTGCAAATTTTGTTCTTTATAATACGGCGCCTTATTTCCGTTCGCGGACAGGCTGGGAAAACCCGCGTGTAAAAAACATAACCAGCCTCATTTATTTACTGCGCGGCACATGGATACTCAACAAAAATCTGGATACATGGCGTGCCAACCGCGCGGAGTTGTTCCCAAAAGTGCTGCAAGTACAGACCATCAATCGCTGTAATGGCAAATGCGGGATGTGTCCTTATCCGTACACTGTTCATTTGGAAAAACGAGAGATCATGGATGATGCCTTGTACAGCAAGATCATCCATGAATGTGCGGCGGAGGATGACTTTTGCGAACTCGTTCCCATGGTCCAGAATGAACCGTTGCTCGATGTCAAACTCGAAGATCGCATCGCTGAATTCAAATCCATTGCCAAACCCCATCAAGCGGTGGAGATCGTCACGAATGGCACGGCGCTCACGCCTGCTCGTTTTGAGAAATTGGTCAAAAGTGGACTGGATACGATCACGATCAGTTTGAGCGCTTTCACCGAAGAGACATACAATAAGTTGATCGAAGGCTTGTCGTGGAAACAGGTCACGACAAATTTGGAGGCGCTGTCCAAGTCTCCGTTGCTGGCAAAGGTAAATATATTTCTGCGATATGTTCGGCAGAAAGGGAATGAAGGCGGAGTTTCATCCTTTTAAAAAATATTGGGAACAAAAAGGGTTGAATGTTGCGAACTATGAAATCAACAATCGCGCTGGAGCATTGCAGGATTACGAAAGTAAAATACCCTACAAGAGTTTTCTCTTTCAACGCGCACGCAAAGGGATGGGACGCCAAGATATTTAAAGGCGCCTGTCCTCATGCGTTTGGGATCATGCACATCCTGAAGAACGGAGATGTGCCTTTATGCGCAAACGATTGGGAACATCGCGAACATCTGGGAAATGTCCGTGAACAAAGCATTCGTGAAATTTATAATTCACCTCGTATGCAGGAGATCAGGGAGTTGATGGAACAGGGACGCTTCGAAGAGATCGCACCTTGTAAAGATTGTTCATTTTGGAAGGAGTGGCTTCAAAATTAATATGGATGCGCTGGTTAAAAACGAAAAACAGAATTTGTTGAAATTTCCCGCTTCGTGGTATCCGCTGTGTCGTTCGTCTGAGTTGAAGCATGGACGGGTGATCAAGCAGAATGCCTTTGGTCTGCCGCTGGCAGTCTTTCGCACGGAAAGCGGCAAGGTCGGCGCGGTACATTCCGAGTGCGTTCATATGGGCGCTGACCTTTCGCGTGGAAAAGTTTCCGGTGAACGCTTGCAGTGTCCGTTGCATGAGTGGGAGTATGCCTCGTCAGGGTTGTGCGAGCATATCCCCGCGGCGGCAGATGTCCCTGCGCGTGCCCGTCAGATGTCACTCGTCTGCAAAGAACAGTATGGAATGGTCTTCGGCTTTCTCGGCGGCGCGCCCACGTTCGATTATCCGCTTTTTGAAGAGAGCGATCACGATCTGTATAGCGCGCCATACATGATGGAGTTCGATACGCCGTATCAGGTGCTTGCCGCCAACTCGTTCGATAGCCAGCATTTTTCAACGGTGCATCATCGCAAACTGCTTGCGCCGCCCACGCTCAACAGTTTTTCGCGACATCATCTGTCCGTGGACTTTCGCGCTCAAGTGGAAGGGGAACAGTTCAACGACCGACTCTTGCGAGCTGTCGGCGTAGACGTTGTGGAGTTGAGCGCGCATTGTTGGGGAGGCAATAACATTCTCGCCTACAACGCACGGACGAACGCCCGCATCCTTTTTACCATTTTGCCTGTCACCGATAAACGGACTCGGGTCTACATCCTGAACGTGATGCCATCAAAGACCGCGCCGTGGCTGCCGCGTCCGTTGCGGCATGTGATCCTTTCCTTCATGCACCAGATGACGATCGCTTTCTTGAAATCGGATATTGTCGTGATGCGTGACCTGCAATTCAAATTGGGTGTGTTGCTGAAGGACGCTGACCATGTGTTCATTCAATGGGTCAAATATTGGAAGTCCCTGCCGCTCGCCACTCTAAAAGGATGACATCATGCCGCCATCACTGACAAGTAATGCCATTCCAACCGATGAATTATCTGCGAACGACATTCGATCCATGTTTCGTGTGTTCCAGGAAAATTTCGATGGCGCAACGCAGGAGATCTTCGAGCGCGACCTGAACAATAAGAATTGGGCGATCCTTTTACGTGACGGAGAAACAAAAGAGTTGGAAGGCTTCTCCACGCTGGCGTTGTATGAAACGGAATTCAACGGCAAGCCGATCAGCGTGGTGTATTCAGGCGACACGATCATTCGGCGCGAATATTGGGGCACGCCCGAATTACCCAAAAGCTGGATCCATACCGTGTTGGAAAAATCCACAAACATGGTTCAGCCGCTCTATTGGCTTCTCATTTCATCGGGATACAAAACCTATCGTTTTTTGACAGTCTTTTATAAAGAGTTTTATCCGCGTCACAACAAACCGACGCCGCCCGAAATGCAAGCCATCATGGAACATCTTGCGTCGCATCGGTTTGGTTCTGACTATCACTGCGAAGAAGGGGTTGTTCGCTTCAAAAATGGCGCCACGCCTTTGCGTGATGGCATCGCTGAAGTGACCGAGGAACGATTGCATGACCCGAATGTCGCTTTTTATATCTCGAAGAATCCAGGTCATGTGAATGGCGATGAGTTGGTTTGCATCACACAAATTCATCCCGATAATTTCACTCCCGCTGGCAGACGGATGGCTCGGTGAGAACGTACGCGGCAAACGCTTTGTGGGTTGCATCCTGTTTGCCTGAATGGCGGCGATTTCAACATGCGGCAAACCATGTGGAAGAAACTCAAATCAATTTGTTGCAACAATATCTGCTGGCAAACAAAGAAACAGAATATGGACGAAAATATCAGTTCGAAAATATTAAGTCCACTACGCAATATCAAAAGAACGTTCCCCTCACAACCTATGATGATTACACCGAATCCATCCAGCGCATTGGCGATGGCGAGTCGTCCATCCTCACCGCCGAACCTGTGCGCATGTTCGAACTGTCCAGCGGTTCTACTGCGGCATCGAAATTAATTCCATACACATCAAAACTCAAATCTGAATTTCAACGCGGCATCGCGCCGTGGATCTACAACCTATACACCAACATCCCTGAGTTGCAGCATGGTCCTGCGTATTGGTCGGTCACGCCGCTCGTGGATGGCAAACGCTTTACGCCCGCGGGTATTCCCATCGGCTTCGAGTCCGATAGCGCCTATCTCGGTTTGTTCGGTCAATGGCTGGTCGATTCGGTCATGGCGGTGCCGAACGCCGTCAAAAATATTTCGGATATGGACGCCTTCCGTTACGTCACGTTGCTTTGCCTATTGCGCCAACCTGATTTACGCCTCATCTCTGTTTGGAACCCAACATTTCTCACTCTCTTCTCGATCCGCTTTCTAATTGGTGGGATGAATTGCTGGATGACATTGCACATGGCACAATTTCAAAACAGGATGTAAACCTCCGCTTCGCTCCCGACCCGAAACTGGCTCGTGCGTTAAAAGCCTGTTCTCCCTCCGAGCCTGAATCTCTCTGGCAACACTTGCAACTCATCAGTTGCTGGACAGATGGCGCGTCATCATCGTATGCGCGCCAATTGGAAGAAATGTTTCCGCATGTGCGTTTACAGGGAAAAGGTCTACTGGCGACAGAGGCTTTTGTGTCCGTACCCATCGTCGGCGTGGAGGGAAGCGTGCTCTCGGTCAATTCGCATTTTTTTGAATTTGTCGATGACGCGGGTGATGTCCATCTTGCGCACGAAATCCAAAAAGGAAAAACGTATTCTGTGGTCATCACAACAGGCAGTGGGTTTTATCGCTATCAACTGCATGATGTGATCGAAGTAATGGGGTATTGGGGACAAGCTCCGTGTATTCGCTTTGTGGGCAAGGCGGACCATATCTCTGATTGGTTCGGCGAGAAATTGGATGAGCGTTTTGTAGCAAATGTATTGAAAGATATATTTGTGAAGAGCAACATCTCCCCATCGTTTGCAATGCTTGCGCCCGATGACGAGAATGGTTTTCGATATATTTTGTATCATGGAGAACAAGTTGCGCTTAGATGGATTGGCGAATGATTTGGATTTTGCCTTACGCGCAAATTTCCATTACGACTATTGCCGTAAACTCGGTCAACTCGAGACAGTGGATGTTGTGTATGTACGAGAACGGCTCTGAAGAGTTATTTGAAAGCCTGTCAGGCACGTGGACAAAAACTAGGGAACATCAAACAAAGCTGTTTTACAAAAATCTACAGGTTGGCGGAAATGGTTTGAGACAACCCAAGCAGCACTGAGCGGAGCGATAGCGAAGTCGAAGCGAGAGTGTGCGAGGAAATATGAAGATCACACTGATCGAACCCGCGATGATCAAGAACAATGATTTCAGTGAGAAACCCTCCTGGCAATTGACTCCGCTTACACTTGCAACATTGGCGGGTATCACGCCTCCCGATATGGAAATTGAAGTGTTCGATGACCGCATCGAAGCGATCGACTACGACTCGCCAAGCGACCTTGTAGGGATTTCAGTAAAGACCTTTACTGCACGACGCGCCTACCAAATTGCGGATGAATTCCGCAAACGCGGTGTACCTGTCATTTTGGGTGGACATCATCCAACTCTGTTGCCTGAAGAAGCACTTCAACATGCTGATTCGATTTTGACTGGCGAAGCAGAAGGCGTTTGGGAAGATGTGCTTGCTGATGCAAAGCATGGAAAACTAAAGCAGAGATATTGCCAACCTCTTACATTGCCATTTGAAAAAGTAAAAGTGAACCGTTCCGTATTTGCAGGAAAGAAATATCTTCCCGTAGGTATGGTGGAGACAACACGCGGATGTCCATTCTCGTGTAACTTCTGTTCGGTGACCACATTCTTCGGTCGCAGTTTTCGCCACCGCCCGCCGCAGGAAGTAGTTGCTGAGATCGAAAGTCTGGATAAAAAGTTCGTCTTTCTCGTGGACGATAACATCGTGGCTGATAAAGAAGCCGCAAAGGAATTATTCCGCGCGTTGATTCCCTTGAAGATCCGTTGGATCAGTCAGGCTAGTTTGACGATGACGAAAGACAAGGAACTCATGAGCCTCATGCACAAAAGCGGATGCGCAGGTGTGCTGACAGGCATTGAAACCATCAGTAAAGCCAATCTCAAACAAATTCATAAGAGTTGGAATACGGTGGGAATCGGTTACGATGAAGCTCTGAAGATCGCACGTGATAACGGCATCTCTATTGTTGGCTCATTCATTTTGGGTATGGACGAAGACACGCCAGAGTCGTTGAACGAGTTACTCGAATTCACCATCCATGAACGATTCTTTGCCGTTCTATATAATTTGCTTACTCCGTATCCTGGGACTGAACTTTACGATCAATTCCTTGTGGATGGACGTCTTACCAAACCTCAATGGTGGCTTGACCCTGATTACACCTACGGATCAGTGGTTTTCAAACCTAAAAATATTTCTGCCCATGAGCTGGAGCAAGGACGTATGCGCCTTTATCGTGAATTCTACAGTCCCAAGTCCATGCTGAAACGAATTTGGGAGCCAAAAGCCAATCTCCAGGATTTGTGGCATGCCTTTACTTTTCTCACTATGAATTTGCCTGCGAACAAGGAAGAACAGATGCGCTTTGGTAAGGCATTGGGGGCGTGTTAGCGATATAAGTGCGTGTATATTGATTTTCTAAACCAGGGTTAGTAAAATAACAAACATTCAAGATTGTTACGCCAAAACCAATTTCCCATATTATCCACCAGGGTAAAATTCCTACTGGGCTCAAGAGAGAAAACTATGAAATCCTACCGTGAAGAACTTTGGTTCAACATCCCCACCCGCCGCGGCTTTGTGAATATCACTCCACAAGTGGAGACTTGCCTCCAGGAAAGTAAAATCCAGGACGGTCTGGTTTTGGTTTCAGCCATGCATATAACCGCCTCTGTTTTCATCAACGACGATGAATCTGGTTTGCACCATGATTACGAACGCTGGCTGGAAGAACTCGCCCCACACGAACCTACAAGCCAGTATCTTCACAACCGGACTGGTGAAGATAATGCGGATGCACATCTCAAACGCCAATTGATGGGACGCGAAGTAGTGGTCGCAGTTACCGAAGGCAAACTCGATTTCGGTCCCTGGGAGCAGATTTTCTACGGCGAATTCGACGGTCGGAGAAGGAAGCGCGTACTTGTAAAGATTATAGGAGAGTGATACAAATAATTACAAGTAAATCATATCGGAGATAAAAATGACAGAAAATGTAACCAAAGGGGAGACGCATGGATGTATCGTATGTGGAAAACTATATCAACTCTATGCCGTTTATGACCCCAACGGAAATTACATTGACAGCAAAGTCATGAGCACAGGCGGAAAAAAGATAAGCGGTGTAAATCGTCCGCTTGTGGCATGTGAAACTCACAGCCCGGCGGATATAGAAAAAGCTGTTGAAAAAGTGTACGGCAATCAAATATTCAAACATGATTAATATCCTGCAAATGGACTAAAGGTACAAAAATGGAAACTCGAAAACTTGGACGAACGGGTCATATGAGCACAATCGCCATTTTCGGCGGAGCGGCATTTTGGGAAATCTCGCAAGCAGACGCCGACAAAGTCATGGAGCAAGTCATCGAAGCGGGCGTTAATCATATTGATATCGCACCATCCTATGGTCAGGCAGAAGAACGCGTCGGTCCATGGATGCCGCGTGAGCGGGATCGTTTCTTCCTTGGATGCAAAACCATGGAGCGCACCAAACAAGGCGCGTGGGATGAAATGCAACGTTCGCTGAAACGATTACAGACCGAAACCTTCGACCTCTATCAATGCCACGCCGTCACAACCATGGAAGAACTGGATGCCGTCACCATGAAAGGCGGCGCGCTGGAAGCCTTCGTGGAAGGGCGTCAGCGTGGACTCTTTAAATATATCGGCATAACAGGCCACGGGGTGAATGCTCCGCAGATCTATCTCGAAGCGTTGCGGCGTTTCGATTTTGATTCCATCATGTTCCCATTGAATTTCGTCCAGATGGGAAATCCAGAATACAGAAAATACGCCGAGGAGTTAATCGCCGAATGCAAGGCAAAAGACGTGGGCACGATGCTCATCAAGACGGTCACAAAAGCGCCGTGGGGCGAAAGGGAGCACACAGCCACCACATGGTATGAACCTTTTGACAAACTCGATGAAATTCAACGCGCCGTTAACTTCGCACTTTCATACGAGGTCACCGGGCTTTGCACCGCAGGCGATACACGTGTCCTGCCAATGGTTTTGAAGGCATGTGAGAACTTTGTAAAGTTGAACGACGTTGAAAAAGAAAAAATGATCGGATCTGCAAATCAATACGAGCCGTTGTTTACCTAATGACAGAAAACCATGAGTGATAATTTTTGAAAGACAATCAAACCAAACAAGGAAGCAGGTCGCTGGAAATAAAAAGGAACGGGCTTTTATGCCCGTTCCTTTTTTGATTCCTGTATTATTTATTTTGGACAATCTTTCATATATGTTACCAACCGTTCGATCTTCTGTGTACGGTCCGTTGGAAACAACAGCACCGCCCTTGTTCAACCCAACGAACTGAAAATCAAACCAGGCTTCATCCAATCGCAGATTCGGATCAACATCCTCGCCGCTGAATACAATCGAGAAGTTTCCGTCCTCCATTATTCACCATGGCAATTGGACCCTTCCATGGTGATGGATACAAAGCATCGGGCTTATCTACAATACGATAAAACAATGCGGCATCCTTGATCGCCGAATCATTGGCAGTGATATTGAAAGTAATATCCCTGGGGAAACATCGGAAAGTAAACATATTCCCAGACATGGTCATGTTAATAAAGACACCTGCACCCAACACATTATCCAGCGCAATGGGAGCACTGCTGTCTGACGCAGGTGCTTGGGCAGGCGCCTCAGTGGGAGGAGCCACAGCCGCAGCGGGTGCCTGGGTTGGCTCCACTACTACGGTTACAACAACAGGCGGGGCGGGAGACGGCTCAACAGGAGCCTGGGTGGCTTCCACAACAACAGTTTGCACAACAACAACAGGTGTCTGGGAAGGCTCGGGTGGAGCCGCTACAGCCTGCTCGGCTGGCGCAGTAGCTGGCGCCGCACATGCCGCCAGTGCAAAAACAACAAATAGTATAAACAATCTTTTCATTTCATTTCACTCCTTTTCGTTATTCTAAAATTCTATATGGAAACGGCGCACATGAAAACAAAAAAGGTCCAAATTCACCTTGCAAGAATGATAAGAATACAAAGTTATATCAGCTAATTTGTTAGACAAATACATTCAATTACCCATTCGGACAAACCTTGTTATAATTCCGCCCATGTTAACCCCTGGAAGCAGATCGAAAACAAACTGGACCGTATTCTCTTAAAGGTACAAAAGCCCGGTCGGTATGTCGGCGGCGAACTCAACAGCATTGTCAAAGACTGGAACACCGTTCAAACCAAGGTTGCCTTTGTCTTCCCCGATATTTACGATATCGGCGTTTCAAACGTCGGATTGAAGATCCTCTACGACCAGGTCAATCAACGGGAGGATGCGCTGGCAGAACGCGTCTACGCGCCCTGGCTGGATATGGAAGCTTTCATGCGCGAACACGGGATTCCGCTCTACGCGCTCGAATCAAAACAACCCTTAGCCTGCTTCGACTTAATTGGCTTTACCCTCCCCTACGAGACTCTCTACACCAACGCGCTCAACGTGCTTGACCTTGCTGGGATTCCCGTCCGCTCAAAAGACCGCGACGAGACCCATCCCATCATCATTGCGGGCGGACATTCCACGATGAACCCCGAGCCCATGCACGCCTTCATCGATGCGTTCGTGATCGGCGAGGGCGAAGAAGTCATTCACGATATCATCAATATTGTTCAAAAGTTTAAAGGTTCGCAGGTTGAAACGTTCAAACATTCAAACCTGACAACTTTCAAACGTGAAGACGTATCTTCTTGCATTAGCAAAAATCCCGGGCGTATACGTACCAAGCCTTTACGAAGCCTATTATCTCGAAGATGGCACAGTCTCGCACATCGACCCGATCGTCGATGACATTCCCAAGATCATTACAAAACGCATCGTACCCATCCTGCCTCCCCCACCGACAAAGTTCATCGTCCCGAATATAGAGATCGTCCACAACCGCGTCTCGGTGGAGATCATGCGGGGATGTACGCGCGGGTGTAGATTCTGTCATGCGGGGATGATCACGCGTCCCGTCCGCGAGAGAAGCGTAGATGAAGTCATCAAAGCGGTCGAAGAATCCGATTCAATCCAGCGGCTTTGAAGAGGTGGCGCTGTTGTCGTTGTCATCCTCCGATTACACAAATGTGTTGGAATTGGTCACGAAAGTCGGGGAAAAATTTGGTGGCACACATCTAAGAATTTCACTGCCATCGTTACGTATCGAATCCGTTTCCATTGACCTAATGGAAAAACTCAGAGACCGGCGCTCCGGTGGGTTCACACTCGCACCCGAAGCCGCCACCGAACGGATGCGCCGCATCATCAACAAATTTGTTCCCGATGAAGAGATACTCAACACCACGCGCGAAATCTATCGCCGCGGCTGGACAACGATCAAGCTGTATTTCATGATCGGGCATCCAAGTGAAACACTGGAGGATGTGCAAGCGATTGCAAACCTTTGCAAAAAAGTGTTGACCGAAGGACGCAAAGTAATCGGCATGAAAGCCAAGTTGAACGTAGGCGTCAGCACGTTCGTGCCGAAATCACAAACACCCTTCCAATGGGTTTCGTGCGATACACCGGAACAGATCGAAGCCAAACAACGACTGTTGCGAGACGAATTGATGCGCGACAAAAATATCAAGCTGAGTCTGACAAAAGCATACGAACTCGTTTTTGGAAGCCTGGCTCTCACGCGGCGACCGTCGCATGGCTGAGGTCGTTTATTCGGCATGGAAAAACGGCACGAAGTTCGATGCATGGAAAGAAGGCGTCAGCTTACCTGCATGGTTGAAGGCGTTTGAAGAGCATGGACTCGATCCGCTCTTTTACACACACCGCCAGCGCCGCACCGATGAAGTCTTTCCGTGGGAACATATCACTGCCGCGGTACGCAAGAACTTCCTATTTCAGGATTTCCGCATGTCGCTTGAAGGTGAAATACGAGTGGACTGCCGTCTGGATTGTTTTGCATGTGGTATTCTGCCGACCTTTGCAGGAATGCGGCGCGAGAACCCGGGTGATGTATGGAAGTGCCCAGATGTGAAGTCTCCCGCGCCGAAGAGAGTTATCAGTGATGCAGTGAACAGCCATCAGTTGCCGATGGTTGGGGATTAATCATTCCACGTTCCATGAAGAAATATACAGTTCGCTCGGCAGGTATTAAAGATTCTTGAAAGTGTATATGTCCTCATCGCAAAACAAAGGACGCTGGACTTTGGCAGTGCAATGATGTCGATGGATGAACTGCAAAGAAAGTGGGAAAGCATTGATCTTAGTAATGATACTTTGACAGCGTTCGTGGATGGTGAACTGGCGGGTTATGCCGAATTATTGGAAGGCGATTCACCCTTCATCTACCTGAAAAACAGAAACGATGTTGACTTGGGCTTTCAGCTATTGCAATTACTGGAACAGAAAGCCGCCAGCCGCGTAAAAGGAAAAGTTGAACTATCTACACAGATCAGCGAAAAGAATCAGACCCTCCTTCAACTTTATACATCCAACGGATATACATCATAATCTTTCATTCCTCATTATGGAATTGAGGTCGGATAAACCGCCAGCGCTTCCCGAGTGGGCGAGAGGAATTAGTGTTCGAACATTCATTGTGGGACAGGATGAACAAGCCACCTATCATACGGACGAAGAAGCCGCAAAAGATAAAGGTTATCACAATCCACTCAACTATGAAGAGTGGGTGAAACGCATGGGCATGGACAGGGAAACATTCGATCCAAATATTTGGTTCCTTGCATGCGAGAGAAACGATGTTGCTGGTGTTGCTTTAAATGCCGTTGGCAAAGAATCCAATACGGTTTGGGTGGACCATCTTAGCGTAAAAAGAGAATGGCGCAGAAAGGGAATTGGTAAAGCCCTACTTCTGCATTCTTTCGGAGAATTTTACAAACGCGGTTTCAAAATTGCCAAGCTGAGTGTTGACTCGAAAAGCCTGACAAATGCATCTCGCCTTTATGAAAGTGTCGGGATGAAAACAGTCCAGCAATATCATATATACAAAAAAGAATTGCAGATGTGATAATATTCTGCACCGGTAAATCAAATGACAAAGAAACAATTTATTTCAAAACTACTGCGTGAGCGCGATAAGTTCGAATTATTATTAAATCGTGTCGGCTATACGCGCCGCATGACGTTGAACGGCGTGGCGGGCAAATGGTCCATCAAGGATATTCTTGCGCACATTCTCGCATATGAACAATACATTGCTGACCGCATGGCAGAGATATTGCACAGGGAACCGTATATCCCGTGTAAAACTCAAACCGCGCTTGACGCTTTTCTGGATGAATTCGGTTACCCCGATTTCGGCTCCCCCCTGCTGGATGACAACGCTCCCAACGAGTGGGTGATTGATAGGTACAGAAACGTTTCTCTTGATGACGTTATCGCTCAGGAGTTACAAGCCTTTTCTTCGGTCATTTCTGCGTTTGAAAACATGTCAGACGAATTGATCGCCAGTCACAATCTTTATAACCGCATCATCCAGCACACCTACGAACATTACCGTGAACACACACATGAGATCAAACACTGGTTAAGAGTCAACGGTATTCAATTAAAGTAATGCGAATTCAAATCACTTTTTCAAAACAGGGTGCGTTGCGATACACAGGTCATCTTGATTTGCATAAATTATGGGAACGCGCCGCCCGCCGCGTGGAGCTTCCGCTGGCGTATTCGCAGGGATTTCATCCCCAGCCGAAGATGAATATCGCCGCCGCGTTGCCGTTGGGGTTTTCCTCTCGCTGCGAAGTACTCGACATGCGCCTGGAACATGATATCCCGCTGGATGGATTGCAAGAGAAACTTCAGGAGACGCTTCCAACCGGGATTCGAGTCTTTGCCATCGAAAGCGTGGATGAACGCGCGCCCGCGTTGCAGACTCAAGTGACGTCAGCGGAGTACGAGGTTACTTTGACGGAAGCAGTTGACGGGTCTGACCTGAAGCGGAAAGTTGATTCCGTTATGGAATCCGACTCCATCATCCGTGAACGGCGCGGCAAGACGTACAACCTGCGTCCACTCATCGAAGAGTTGAAGCTGTTATCCGAGAGTAAAATCTTCATGCGCCTCACCGCAAAAGAGGGCGCAACTGGTCGTCCAGATGAAGTGATGGACGAACTGGGGATTCCCATTGAAGACGCGCGCGTTGAACGAACTGCGTTACATTTTCAGGAATAGATCAATCAATTCACAGGGGCTTGCTCATTCTTTACATAGAGCGTCTGTGTAGGATAGGCAAATTCAATGCCATCTTGTTCAAACTGTTGAACCAGGGTCAGGTTGATGGTTTGTTGAATATCCATGTACACGTTGTAATCTGGGGAATTAATGTAATAGACTACCTCAAACAACAAAGCCGAATCACCAAATGATTTAAAGTGCGCACGGTCGAAACGTGTGCCATCCTGTGATTCGATAGTTTCGCGAATCATTTCGGGGATCTTTTTCAGAAGCACATGAGAAGTTTGATAGGTAACACCCAGTGTGAAAATGATACGTCGCTCATCCATGCGTTTGTAATTGCGGACGCGGCTATTGAGCAGATCACTATTGGCAAAAATAAGCTGTTCACCAGAAAGACTGCGGATGCGGGTTGTTTTCAGCCCAATGTTTTCCACCGTGCCAAGATAATCATCCACAATAATAAAATCGCCAATGACAAAGGGCTGGTCCAACGCAATGGAAAGAGATGCGAATAAATCCACCAGAATGTTTTGCACTGCCAATGCCACGGCAATACTACCGATCCCAAGGCTGGCGATCAAGGTATCGATCTTGATCCCAGCGTTATCGAGAGCCAGCAATAAGATCACGGAGAACAAAGCCAGTTTAATGACGAAAGAGGCGACACGTAAAGTCGTTACGTTCCCCGCTTCATCCTTCAGATGATCATCCTGGTATTGTTGTATCAAACTGGTAATCAGCGTATTTCCCCAAATTCCGACCTGGATCAAAACCGTGAAAAGCGCAACCCTGCCGAGCCAATAGTCTGTTGTTTCAGAAAAATTCAAAGAAAGAGAGCCAATATAAAATGACAAAATCACCATTAAGTACAATTTGGTATGCGCCAGTACATTGGCAACGACATCATCCCAGTTTGTCTTGGTCCGATGCGTAACATTAATCAGACGACGAAGAAAAATATGTTTAATGACCCACGAGAATACAGCGATGATAGCTGTCGTAATTAAGGCAAAAAGCCAGGCTTGCAGTGTGTTCCCAAGAAATCTTAGATTTAGAAAAGTCATTACCACATCCTCAAACGATTTTATGTGCAAAGTTAGTATAAAGCAAAAGTTAATCACCTGCAACCAATGCAGGTTTCTCATGTTTTGATACACAAAAAATTCTTGCCTTTTGACAAATAACCAGTAAAATATTTCCTGCATACGATGTGAGGTATCAATGAATTTATCTGGAGGAGAGATGGCATTACTTGGAGCGTTTTTCTTTGGTTTTGTGCCGATGTTCATATTCGCGGCATTCGTGAATTGGCTGGACCGGTATGAAAAGGAACCTAAACTTTTACTCGGTGCGGCGTTTGTTTGGGGCGTGGTGATCGCAGGCGGTGGCGCATACATCCTAAATACCGTGGTGGGTATCAGCATATACTCCATTACAGGTTCAGCGGGCGCGGCGGATTTCAGCACCACATCCATTGCCGCACCGATCATTGAGGAAGGACTCAAAGGACTGGCGGTATTAATCGTATTTCTTATGTTCCGTAAGGAGTTCGATTCCGTACTGGATGGGATCGTTTATGGGGCAATCACAGCCATGGGCTTTGCAGCAATCGAAAACGTTATATATATTTATCGAAACGGCTTTCAGGCTTCCGGCTGGGAAGGCTTCTGGACGTTGGTTGTCATCCGCGTACTTCTGGTTAGCTGGATGCATCCGTTCTTCACGGCATTCACAGGCATTGGTCTTGCAGTGGCGCGCCTGAAGTCGCAATACCTTCGTAAAGATCATTGCAATACCAGCAGGTTATACAGTCGCCGTAATGGCACACGCCTTCCACAATACATTCAGCACGGTGATCGGCGGCGGAGGCGGTTTTATCCTGGGCTTGATCGCCGATTATTTCGGTTACGCGTTCATGGCGGCATTTATCATCTGGATGATCGTCAACGAACGAAACATCCTCAAAAGGCAACTGGTGGAGGAAGTGAATAGCGGGGCAATTTCATCGAGACAGTACCACACTGCCATTTCATTCTTCCAAACCGGTGTGCATCTATCAGCGCTGACTTCAGGTACTTTCCTTGCCACATCGCGTTTTTATCAGGTGCTGGGAGAACTCGCCCATAAAAAGGAACAACTCGCCAAATTTGGAGAAGAGGGAGGAAATACAAAGATCATACAAAATTTGCATTCCGAGCTTTTACAACTGGCTCCACAGGCAAAAGCATAAGCAACGGATGACTTCGCGAAACGGACACCTGCCCCACCACAGGTGTGGGTACACGGATTTTGATAAGCGGACTCTGTCACAGACTCACGGAGTAAAACGGATAGAGAACATCCCGAAGGCTTGAAGTCAAGCCTTCGGGATGTTCTCTTTTGTTTGGTTCGCCTTGTGATAAAATCGCTCTTGCCCGCCCCCGTAGCTCAGTGGACAGAGTGTCGGCCTCCGGAGCCGAAGAGCGCAGTTCGAGTTTGCGCGGGGGCGCCATTTATTTTCCCCAAAAGGCAATTCACATTGAATTCAGTCAACTCGTAAACGAGACATATCCCCATCCTTGCGCGCTGTATTTACTCATTTATTCATTCAAGAGAGAGACCCCAATACCCTATATTTATTCCTTGGGATCATTACCTTCCTTGGGCTGGCTCTCCGAATATTTGTGATCAACTATCCAATCGGCTACGATGAAGCCTATACCTTCATCTATTTCGCATCCAAACCTTTCAAATACATCCTGGCAGACTATCACGCCCCCAACAACCACATCCTCAACTCGATCCTAATTGGAGTCGCCTATCGGCTTCTCGGCAATCATTTATGGATCGTAAGACTGCCAGCATTCATTGCGAGCGTGCTGGGGATCCCTGCCGCATATTTCGCCGCTCGAAGGTTCTTTGGGCGCGAACAGGCATTGGCGGCATCCGCCATACTGGCAGTTTCGCCGTCCCTCATCAATGATGCCGCCAACGGACGTGGGTATACGTTAGTGGCATTATTCTCATTGTTGTTGGTTAATTTCGCGGGAATACTTGTCAAGGAACAAAACCGCCCTGCTCTAATTGCCTACGCGGTCACAAGCGCGCTCGGTTTTTATACCATTCCCATCTTCCTTTACCCAATGGCAGGGATTTCCTTATGGATTGCCATAACCTATCTGATCGAAAACGACTCATGGAAAAACAGATTCGCCAAACTGGGAATCTTTCTGGGAACATGCGTCGCATCAGGAATCCTGACCCTTATCCTGTATTCACCTGTGATCATTTTCGGCACCGGATTCGGTTCCATCGTTGGCAACGATATAGTAAAACCGCTTACCTGGTTTAAATTCACGGAAAATTTCAATCACCGCATCGCCCAAACCTGGAGCAGATGGATGATGCCGTTGGATCCATCCATCCAATACCTGCTTATCGGCGGATTCTTGGTCTCGGTTTTCCTATATCGGAAAGTTTCAAACCAGAAGATACCCATGCAATTTACCCTGCTTCTGGCGGTTTTTATACTGGTGGTACTGCAAAGGCTCACACCCCTGCCAAGAATATGGAGCTACCTGGAAATGTTCTACCTGTTCTTCTCAGCGGTAGGACTGGCATGGCTGGTCAATTTCCTCATTCAGGGTCTCTTCCGTCAATCTGCCAAAACAGAAACGATGACATCCATCTTCATTTTATTGATCGTACTCTTCATCTTTACCAATGTAACCGCAAAAACATTCAGCAGGCAGGCAATTGCTGACCGTACCATCGCACCCGAACAATTCGCGGCGGACTATATTGCAAATCACATCACTCCAAACGACACCATTGTTGCCGTTGCGCCCACGGATATTGAAGCCGCCTATTATTTGAAAATAGATAACGTCTCTTATGATGTCTATTACCAGAGGGACCATCCCGTTAAGATTCAAAACGCGCTGGTTCTGGTGCGAAGCACAGAATGGTACAACACACCGCAAAGCGTTCTAGATTTCTTCAAGCTCACACAAGACCTAAACATGGATTCGGCTAAGGTTGTGTTTGAATACGGACCACTCCAGGTTTATTCCATCCCCGCAAAGTAAAGACAAAAAAATGGCAGGGGCACATATGCATTAAAATAGATACTGTGACTCCTCTAATCCATAAAACATATATTGGTGTCTACTTTGCTTCTGCTGGCTGGTTGTAGTGTTCAGGTCAGCAACAAAGATGCGGCGACATCCACCCCGTTTATTATCACAGCCACATTGCCGCCGGCTCTCACGCCACGCCCGTCGGAGACCCCGCTCCCCCGCCTCCCCCACAGCCGACAATTGCTCCCGTTGAAGGGACCGCCTCCACGCAGATCAATGTACGCGCTCAGACCATCCACCGCGAGCGACGTGTTGGGTATCATCGCCGCGAACACAAAAGTGGAGATCGTTGGCAAAGATCCGGGCGGAAACTGGTGGCAGATCAACTATCCACAAGGAGTGGAGGGAAAAGGCTGGGTCGCCGCGCAATATGTCACAACGGCGGGCAAACCTGAGGTCCCGGTAATTGGAGGCGATACTTCAAGCCCAGCTTCGGGAAACAGTGCGGTGGTCATCCAGCAATTGAACGTCCGCAGTGGTCCCGCTACAAGTTTCAATTCACTTGGCATTCTCAATGCAAATGACGTGGTCAACCTGACCGGCAAGAACAGCAACGGCTCGTGGTTGCAGATCACGTTTGCAGAGGGTCCCGATGGCAAAGGCTGGGTCAATGCCGGGTTTGTAAAAGCGGATGGTGTAGATGGACTGCCCATCATTTCGGAAGTTGGCGAGGTGATCGGAACTGGGACACCTGCGGACACCCCGCTTCCTCCCACGCCGACAATTGTTCCCGCTTCGATGGACAACAACTCGGCTGACAACCCCATAAAAACAGTCATCCTGGAGGATGCGGGCACACACACCATACTATACAATGGAGACGTTTCTGCTCCCGCTGGAGATACCGAGGACTGGGTCGCGGTCACCCCTTACGACAATGTTTTGTTCATGAGCATCCAATGCTTTGGGAGCGCTTCGATCAATACTGAGATTGTCGGGACAGAGGTCAAGCTTGCTTGCAATGATGCACTTAAGGCGGTCCCCGTTCAAAATAATACAAGGGTTCTAATCCATATCAAAGCAACTGCACCTTCGGGTCAATTGCAATACTCAAAATACACACTGACAATAAAAGCGAGTCCCTAAAATGAAATTGACGCAATCCACTCTGAATCTGGAAAGACCAGAAATTCTACGCGCAAAGCGAAGTTATGGTTTTTGGTATGGTGTTGTCCTTGGTTTTGGGTTTTCTGTTTTCACCTGGGGAACAGATGCATATATTTTGACCGGACTTCATGGATTGTTTCCCTGGGTTAAGTTCGTTGTGGGAAGCATCCTGTACACTGGGATCGGGGGCATTGCAGGCTGGCTATCGGCGAGGGGGAACAAGCCCGTGTATGCGTTATTTTTCTGGTTGGTGGCGGCATTTGCTTTCGCGCGGCTGACCGTCAATATACCGCTCAAGTTCGTCCCACAGATCTTATCGATAATCGCGCCTGCAACCAGTGGCTTGCTGCACTACGTATATTATCCAGAATTGGGGGCACGCGTTGGTCTTGCGTACACATGGATCGGGATATTCGTTGCGATAGCCGGACTGTTACAACTTCCCATGAGCGAATCGGCTGTATTCTCCGATTCGCGAGGAGGGAAGATCTTCCCCATGCTCGTCTGTGTTGTGCTGATGAGCATCTGCGGCACGATCGTGGATAATGGCTTGATCAATGAATCATTGCGGTCGGCAATTAAGGCAACGGATAATACTATTCAATACGTGATCGATAACCGCGGCAAGGAGGTTGACTTGGCTGAGGCGAGGCAGATGCACGCGGGTGCATTTCGCACAATTCAGGATGCTGTCACACAGAAGCGGAAGATGATCGTGAGCGGTTACGATAAAACACTGGGAGATGTGGACATATTGATCCAGTTCGAATCGAGTTGGGTGGAGTGTCAGGTTTTGTACAATCAGCCTGTTTCATGCAAGTTGATCGAGAAAACGAAGTAGGACAAATTCGAGGGGAGATGGGGTTTTGGGCGGCGAATTCAGATTCCGGCTATGGAAGAGGCGGGATACTATCTCCGCTTGTGCATATTTGTACAAAAAAATCCTTTTATGGTAGAGTTAATCAATATTTCATGCTTGCGAGGGTATCTCTGAATGAACGCTGAAAAAATTCCAGACATCATTATTGGCAGGTTACCAATCTATTTGCGTGCGTTGCAACATTTGGCAGACAAGGGCATACAGACCACATCCTCACAGGAGCTTGGTGGGATTATTGGCATTTCTGCGGCGCAGATACGCAAGGATATTTCTCAGTTTGGGGAGTTCGGTAAGCAGGGAACGGGGTACTCGATCCAGTTTCTGATCGAGCGCCTGCGCGAGATTTTGAAGTTGAACCGGGTCTGGGACGTGGTGATCGTGGGTATGGGCGATATGGGTCACGCGCTGGCTCGTTATAACGGGTATACCAACCGCGGTTTTCAGATCACGATGGCGTTTGATAACGACCCCGAGAAAGTCGGGGAGAAGGCGGGCGGGCTTGAGATCTTGAGCACAAACGTGATGGCGGAGAAAATTAAACAGAATAAGATCAAAATCGCGATCCTTGCCACGCCGGCTTCGGTGGCACAGGAGGTCACAGATCAATTGGTGAAGGCGGGTATCAAATCCATTTTGAATTATGCACCGATCAGTTTGAACGTGCCAGGGGATGTACACGCCCAATATATTGACCCAGTGGTTCATATGCAGAGGATGACGTATTATTTGTAGTGGGTTTTGTTGTTCGTATTCCAACTAAAAATTTTAGAAATACTTGCAGATGGAATTTTAAACATTTAGTTTAGATATTTAACTGCACTTCATAATCTTTCTACACACAGGACAGTTGGCAGTCTCGTCGGGCGACTGGAATCTGTGGCAGGCTTTCGCAGCCAAGCATTTTATGGCTTCGGTTTTTTTGCCCCAAAAGAGTTCACGTTCACTCTCCAGCACCATAACCAAGCCATTGGGAAGCAAGGAAGCTAATATCATTTGACAGGCTACCCCTGTAACAAATTGCTCTTTTTTTGCAATAAGTGCCATAATGTAAAATGGTTTTGCTAACAATCTACTTATGTGGTGACGCCAAGGGAAGCGAAAACCGATCATTAAGGAACGGAGCAGCGAGAATATGAACAATAACAAACAATCTAAAGTCATTCTCTATCTCGGAGCAGGTGCGTCCTACTTTGCCGGTTACCATACTTTCGTTAATTTTCCTGATCTGCTGTTCAATCCAGACCTAAGAAAATCAGAGTATGCCAATCTCGACCCAAACTCTGAAAAATCTGAAGCCATTCGCAAATCGCTTGTGGAAAATAATAAAGCAACCACGCACGACAATTTTCTATGGAGATTAGACGGTTATAATCAATTTCTAAAACTTAACCAGAGTGATATTGTATTGCAGGATTACTTGAGAGGAAACAACCGGTTATACGACCTCTTCATATGTACGGAACAAGCGATTTCCCAGATTTCAACCAGTACTGTCCATCATTACTCTTCAAAACGAGTGGAAATGGCAAAGGCAGTGAACGGCACTGTCTTCGAGAATATGCATAGGGTGCTATCTCTTTATCATGATATTGCAAAAGTTAACGGTATTAATGCATCATACCCGTTTTCACGACGAATTACGATATGTTGCTGGAAGACTTAACTTACGAGTTTGCGGGCAAAATAAAATACCTATCGCACTCGTAAATGCGTCCGGTCCTACAAAGGAGTTAATGCCTTGGGATCACAGAATATACACGGCCAAGCAGCTTGTGTACATTACATCTGCATCGCTTACATGGTTGTGTCTGTTGGTTCTATCATGACCGGGTGATAGTAATATTTATTTTCACAGGTATGATGCAACCCAACAGCAAATAGAGATACCCAGCGTACTATAGTGTGTGCCATGTAACCTATTTTGACTCCAGAAATGTTCCAAGACGTTCTGAGGGCACGGGATATTGATTTGATGCATCTTATACAACAAAGATGATGTGGTAAATTATCGGATGCTTCCAGGATTCTTTTCCATTTCGGATACCCAAAGGAGAAATGAATCAAAAGAAGGCGCCTACCCGATGAACAGCAGTGTCAAGGATGAGACAAAGCAAAAAGAAAAAAGCAGTCGCAAGATGCATTGTGGAAAATTTTTTGACGGAAGGTGATTCCATTATATTGGACGCAGGGACTTCCCTCTATCCAATTGCGGAAATCATAGCGCAAAAAGCTAAATCCGATCCAGGATTAGCTCATTTTACTATCATGACCCACAATTATCGAGCATTTGAGGTTTTGGTAAATAATGTTGCCCGCGAAGCCAATTTAAATATCGTACTCGCAGGTGGTCGATACGACCAAGATCTCAACGCACTTTTTGGAAATCAAACAGTCAATGCATATGAGGATTTCTTCCCACGCGTGGTTCTCGTCGGAATAAGCGGTTTAGTAGCAGAGATTGGACTATTCTGCCATGGAAACACAGAGGAACTTGCTGTAAAAAAAGCGATTTTTGGAAAGAGAGCTAGGGATCGGATTATTGTTGCAGACTATAACAAAATTGGATTGCTGGACGGATTTAGGTTTGGTGAAGCCCAAGCGCTTCGTGCAAACGTCGAAAAATGCATGTTAGTTACAAGTGCACCTCCTCCAGAAAGTCCACTTGAGCTACGTGAGCGGTTCGCTAAGCAAATTCAGATGTTAGAAAAACAAGGTGTAGTTGTTAAGCAGGTTTCCTAGAAAGAAATCCTAGTTGAGGTCGAAATTCAACCAATGGCGACCGTTATATCACAACACCATTTTCCATTCGGACAGGGTTCCCATCGAACCAAGCGCCATCAGTCCCCTTTAGCGGAGTAACGCAGACAACTGGGGCGCCTGGTGTTCACATCGGAAAGGAGTGACATGTCATTCGTTGTTGAAAACAAAGTTTTGTTTCGCAAACTTGTCATCGCAATGTTCGACTGAACGGTGACTTTTGCGGCGCCCCCGTGTTGGGTTTTAATGGTTTTATATGGACTGTCGGTGCTTTTTTCTCTATAATCAATGATCTAATAAACGGGGCATTGTTACGCGAATCCCTGAGCTTATTGCATTGGTTTCCATGTGGATCATCGTCCTGCCCTTCTTCACCACGCTCCTGCTCATCTGGAAAACAAACTCGCGGCGACTGCAAATCATAAACCTGATTGCCTAGGGGATGGCTTGTTTTCCAGCTTTGAGGTCCTTCACCCTACAAACAAACAGAGCTCAGTTTGTCCATCTATCTTACTTGTTATAGGGCGTCTGGCTATACATTCTTGTCACAATAGCTACGATTATTTTTGAGATTTTTGTATTAAGATCAACCGTCTGGGCATACCCGCAACAATCTATTTCCTATCTGTAGGAGACGCCTCATGCAGGATCGAAAATATATCTTCGGATTATCTTCAGTGACCCTGATTATTATCCTTGGCGCTGTGGTGAAATTTGCGATGCACATGTATATCGCCCCCGGCTATGGTTTTTTTGGCGATGAACTATACACCATTGCGCTGAGCAAACACCTGGCGTTCGGGTACGTGGATCTGCCGCCGCTGGTGCCTGCTCTGGTAGCACTCAGCCGCGCCCTGTTGGGGGAATCACTGTTTGCGATGCACATCTTTCCGGCGCTGGCTGGTTCAGCTACACTGGTCTTTGTGTGCCTGATCGCAAAAGAGTTCGGCGGCAAAGCATTTGCGGTACTGTTGAGCGCCATGGGGTTCATCTTTGTGCCTCTCTGGCTCAGCCTCGATTTAATTTTTTGCTACGACAGCATCGACCAGTTAGTTCTGGCTGGCTTTCTGTATACGCTCGTCCGATTTCTACGGAGCGGAGACAAGCGACTCTGGATCCTGTTGGGTTTGATCGCGGGTGTGGCTTGCATGACGAAAATGACCATCTTGTTTCTGGGACCCGGTTTTTTGGCTGCCCTATTGGTTTCGAAATACAGGAAGGATTTATTGACCCCCTGGCCCTGGTTGGGGGCAGCGCTTTGCGTGGTAGTCGTCTCACCGTATCTATTCTGGCAAATCGCCAACCATTGGCCAACTCTCGAATATTGGAATAATTATGGCACATTGCGAGTATACCAAGCTTCCATCCCGCAGTATCTCACGAATGTTCTTGTTTATATGAATCCGTTTCTTCTGCCCCTATGGATCGCTGGGCTGTACCGCATCTTCCGACGGTTGAACGGGGTGAATTACAGTTTCCTGGGTGTGCTGTTCCTAGCAACCTTGGTGCTCGAATTTTCTTTGCATGCAACCGTCCGGATGCTCGCCGAGCTTTTCATACCGCTCATCGCGGCAGGCGCGGTGTTTGTAGATGAGAAACTGGCTGGGATACGCTGGGAAAATGGGTTGAAAATCGCAACCACGCTTTACTTATTTGTCACAGGCGTTTATATACTTCCAGCGAGCCTGCCCATCCTGCCGCTGGATCATTTCCAGTCCTTTTATGGTGAAACTGGCAAACCTTTGTATCAGTCAGTCAAGGAATTTAATGGTGCCCCTTCGTATTACCCGTTTCTTCTCTCCGGCCGGATTGGGTGGGATAAGCTTACCCAGGATGTCGCCGGGGTATATGACAAGCTGCCCGCGCAAGACCGCGCCGTGGCGGGAATTTATGCAGATTTTTGGATGGACGCAGGTGCGATAGACCTATTGGGTCCTCAATATGGACTTCCCCATACGGTCAGCGGCTCATTGACATATTATCTTTGGGGACCGGGATATTCCTGGGATGTGATGATCATTATCACTACCAAAACCAATCCCTTGGCTGTTTTTTTTGACGAGTGTGAACTACAGGCAACTACTCAGCGAGGATTTGATACGTCGACTGGTCCCGTTTCTATCTTTGTTTGCAGAAAGCCAAAAATTTCTGCCGATAAAATTTGGGGCGGCTTGAAATCTTATCGCTAGCACCAAAAACCAGGCTTGGCTTGGTGTTAGAGCATTGAGATAGACCACCAACACCACAAACCGTTAAAAATCTTTATCGAAAGGTTTTCAGCAATCGCATTAATAGGTTAAAATTAACAAAGTTTCCCAGCAAGACAAACATTTTATCCAAGGAGTATGCAAACTATGCGACAAAGGAATTGGCGAGTGGTTATTGTTGGTTTTGTTCTTACAGTACTGGCTGTCGGCTTTTATTTCTTCATGCTGACCATTGCACCGAGTTCCAACGACCCCGCTGTGATGATGCAAACGGTTGGAACAGTCTCAGGAGCCGCCATCGGTCTCAGTCTTGTTATGATCGTCGTCGGGTTGATCGGTAAAAAGGCTTAGGTGAAGAGATAAGAGAACGTATCAACTCACTATGGGGGTCACGTCTACCACTCCAATATTCAATAGTATAAAATCAAAACGGCTCCCTCGAACCTGACCCAGATCAAGAACGTATGCAGTGGGTGGAAGGCGCTTGGCTAAAGTCTCGCAAGAGCTATGGCTATCGACGCATCACGATTACCCTTCAGCAACAGGGACATGCAATCAACCACAAAGCTGTTTTGCGCTTGATGCAGAAGATGAATATCCGTTCGGTGGTCAGAAAGCGAAAGCCCGACAAGAAAATGAGCCAACTCGACAGCTATCATCGTTACGAGAATGTTTTGGATCGGGATTTCAGTGCCAGCAAGCCCAATCAGAAATGGGTGACGGATATTTCTTATGTTCTTACGCAGCGAGGTCGGGCTTATTTATCCACGATCAAGGATCTGTTCGATGGCTTCATTGTGGCGCATCTTCTGGGTAAAGAGAACTCTGTCTCTTTGGTCACCGATACGCTCAAACTCGCTATGCAAAAAGAAAAAGTCACTGAGGAAGTGCTTATTCACAGTGACCAGGGACATCAATATACCTCCGAAGCCTATTTTGTCCTACATCGGAAGCCGTTTTGATTTTATACCTGCGGCAGGTTACGCCGCAAAATGTTATACATGGGCAGCGCCTTTACCGCGCCTTCCACGACACAAGTCATGGGGTTATCTACAAGGTAGGCAGGAATACCCAGCGATTTCGTCAGCAGCTTATCGATGCCGCGCAGTAACGCTCCACCACCGCATAATGCAACACCGCGGTCAATGATGTCTGCCACCAATTCAGGCGGCGTCTTCTCAAGCACGCGGCGTCCCGTTTCGATGACGGCCTTCAACGGTTCCTGCAAGGCTTCGACGATCTCGCCTGTGGTCAATGTGACTGGACGCGGCAGACCAGTGACTTGATCCTGTCCCTGCACTTCCATGCTGTTTTCAGTATCTTGTGGAACAGCGGCTCCAATCTTGACTTTGAGCTGTTCCGCCGTCACCTGCCCGATAATCACCCCATATTTTCTGCGCACATAATTGACGATGGCTTCATCGAGATCCATGCCGCCCGAACGTAACGTCTCCGCCGCGACGATGCCATACATCGCCATGACGGCGGCTTCAGTGCATCCCCCTCCGAGGCAGATGACCATGTTTCCAGATGGCGAACCAATCGGCAGGTCCACGCCAAGAGCGGCGGCAAGAGGCTGTTGGATGAGGGACGCTTCGCGGCTTCCCGCCTCCAAAACTGCTTCATAGACTGCGCGTCGCTCCACGCTGGTAACTCCAAACGGAACAGAGATCATCACACGTGGACGAAAGATGCGCATGGATCCGCTTACATGTTGAAGCAAATAGGAGAGCAGGGTTTCCGTAATCTCATAATCAGCAATGACCCCGTTCTTTAGCGGACGCGCCACTTCAATACTTTCAGGGACACGCCCATACATATCCAACGCCTCACGACCCACAGCCACCATCTTCTGGTCATCCACTTCAATAGCCACAATGGTCGGCTCTTCCAACAGCACCTGCGTACCGTCGGCGAGACGAGTGAACATCGTACCTAGATCAATGCCTAAATCTTTGGAGAATAAAGCCACGGTACCTACAATTCAGTAATGGATATCAATTTGGTTCTATAGCGATTCGTCTTGCTCTGTCAGGGTTACAGATGATTTACGATAGCGCCGAACTACTTCAAGGCGCAGATTGGAACGGCGCAAGGCGGCTTCCATAACGAGGTATGTGTTCTGGTCGGTATCCGGCGAAAGATTTGCAAGGGCATCCTCTGCACGCTTTTTGGCAGCTTTTGCGCGAATGACATCGATCTCTTCCACATTTTCAGCCGCGTCTGCCAGCACCGTAATAATGGTTGGCTGAACCTCTGCCACACCGCCTGCAACAGCAAAAAGTTCCTCATTGCCGCCGCGCCGAACTTTGATGACCCCATATTTCAGAGTTGTCAACACAGGGGCATGGTGAGGAAGAATTCCCATTTCACCCGCCGCGCCAGGGAGGATAACAGAATCTACATCCTCCTGAAATACGGTCCGGTCTTGGGAGACAATTTCACATCGAATGGTCATGAGTTCTATGCACCCGTTGCGAGTTTCTCTGCCTTCTCACGAACGTCCTCGATCGTACCCGCCATCATAAAAGCCTGCTCTGGGAGATCGTCACACTTGCCATCGAGAATTTCACGGAAACCGTTCACTGTATCCTTGAGTTGGACGTAGCGTCCGTCGATACCTGTGAAACGTTCAGCCACATAGAAGGGTTGCGAGAAGAAACGTTCGATCTTGCGGGCGCGAGCCACAATGAGTTTATCATCTTCGCTTAACTCGTCAATACCGAGAATGGCGATAATATCCTGCAAGTCCTTGTAACGCTGGAGAATACGCTGGACTTCACGCGCTGTCCGGTAGTGTTCCTCTCCAACGACATTGGGATCAAGAATTCGGGAGGTGGAAGCGAGCGGGTCAACTGCGGGGTAAATGCCCTTTTCCACAATCGAGCGTTCGAGGGCAATGGTCGCATCCAAATGTGTGAATGTCGCCACCGGCGCGGGATCAGAGTAGTCATCAGCAGGGACATAAATCGCCTGCATGGATGTGATCGAACCTGTGCGAGTGGATGTGATGCGTTCCTGCAATTCACCCATCTCGGTGGCAAGCGTTGGCTGATATCCCACCGCAGAGGGCATACGCCCAAGCAACGCAGATACTTCGGAACCAGACATGGTAAAGCGGAAGATGTTATCAATGAAGAGAAGAACATCCTTACCTTCATCACGGAAATATTCCGCCATCGAAAGAGCCGTGAGAGCTACACGCAAACGCACGCCGGGAGGCTCATTCATCTGTCCGTAGACCATGACCGTATCTTTCATAACGCCCAATTCGAGCATTTCACGATAAAGCTGTGTGCCTTCACGAGTACGTTCACCAACGCCTGCAAACACTGAATTACCTTCGTGTTCGGTTGCCACTGAACGAATGAGTTCCATGATGATAACGGTCTTGCCTGTGCCTGCCCCGCCAAAGATACCGGTCTTGCCGCCCTTGGTGAAGGGTGCGATCAGGTCAACGACTTTGATGCCTGTCTCAAAGACTTCCACGCGTGTGGATTGTTCAGCAAAAGAAGGCGCCAAACGATGGATCGGGTAATGAAGAGCGGCTTCCACGGAACCTTTTTCATCCACCGGGTTTCCAAGCACGTTAAAAATACGACCCAGAGTCGATATACCAACCGGAACCATAATGGGTGCACCGGTGGCTACTGCCGGCATGCCGCGCCGTAAACCATCCGTAGTATCCATCGCCACCGTACGAACCCAGTTATTACCGATGTGCTTCTGCACTTCGAGAACGAGCTTGTTTTGCCCGGGGCGTTCCACATCGATCGCTTCGTAGAGATCAGGAACATTCCCCTCGGAAAATTCCACATCTACTACACCGCCCAACACCTGTACTACACGGCCGTTTGCATTTGCCATGATCTATATTCCTCCAGTTATTTCTCGGCAAGCGCTTCCGCGCCGCCCACAATATCTAAAATGTCGTTCGTAATCCCCTGCTGGCGAACTTTGTTATAAGCCAGTTGCAACGCGCCGACGAGTTCCTTGGCGTTGTCTGTAGCGTTCCGCATGGCGATCATGCGAGCGGCGTGTTCGCTGGCTTGTGATTCAAGTACAGCCTGATACACCTGCAGAGCGGTAAAGCGCGGAATCATTTCGTCCAGAATTTCGTGCTGACCCGGTTCATATTCATACGCCGCGGCAGAGCCTACAGTATTCTGAGATCCTTGATCCACCCAGCCTCCCGTAGTTTCAATGGCAAGCGGAAGAAGCTTCTTCACGGTCGTTACCTGTCGAGCCATACTGACAAAGCTAGTATAGATCAGATAGACTTCATCCACCTTGCCTTTTAGGAATTCATCGACGGCAAGCCGTCCAATCGTGGAGATTGAGCCAAACTTTGGGTTGGCGGGGAGATTACTGTAATCTGCCAGGACTGATTTTCGGAGGCGCAGTAAAAGATCGCGTCCTTTACGCCCCACCGTAATATAGTTAACGGGAATTGGAGAATCGCTGAAACGATTCAATACATAACGAATAATATTCGTGTTGTATGCGCCCGCAAGACCGCGGTCTGCGGTCATTACGATCACAAGTGTACTCTTCGGGTTTGGACGATCCATCAATAAGGGGTGAAGGTTGCTATGCCCAGGTTGACCCGTTACGTGAGTCAGCACCTGCCACGCCTTTGCAGCATAGGAGCGGGTCGCCGTCAAAGCCAGGATCGCTTTGCGAACTTTCGCCGCGCTGACTGCTTCAAGCGCGCGCGTTACCTGCGAGATATTCTTTACGCTCCGAATACGGAGCTTCATTTCACGTGAGGAAGCCATGGACTATTCCGTAATCTCTTTTACCCGGTTATGCCTGCCACGTATTGCGGAACGCATCCAGTCCCTTTAAAAGATTCGCTCGAATCTCATCTGTGATTGCTTTTTTCTCAACAATACCTTTGACGACCTCAGGATGGGAGGCGTCCATATAATTAAGCAGGTCGGCCTGCCATCTCGCAATATTGGCAATCGCAACTTTATCAGCAAAACCATTCGTGGCGGCAAAGATCGCAATAACCTGATGTTCGAGTGACATCGGCTGATACTGAGGTTGTTTGAGTATCTCCTGCATTCGCTGACCACGACTCAGTTGTAATTGTGTCGCTTTATCCAGGTCGGAAGCCATGAGTGCAAATGCTGCCAACTCACGATACGCCGCCATATCGAGGCGCAAACGACCCGCCACCTGCTTCATGGCTTTGGTCTGTGCATCACCACCCACACGTGAGACGGATACGCCTACGTTCACAGCAGGGCGAATACCCGCATTGAACAAGTTACTCTCAAGGAAGATCTGTCCGTCTGTAATGGAAATAACGTTTGTGGGGATATAGGCAGAAATATCGCCAAGTAATGTTTCAATGATCGGCAAGGATGTGAGTGAACCGCCTGTGCCTTCCACTTTAATGATCTTGTGGTTGTCGGCATCATTCAAGTGTTTGCGGGCTTCTTCGGCATCGTCTTTGGAAATCGGACCCGTGTAAACCTTTCCATCCACGCCGTCTTTTTCAGAAGCCATGGCGCCTTTGAAATCATTCTTAACGATCACATATTTATTCGCAAGGCGTGCAGAACGCTCCAGCAAACGCGAATGAAGGTAGAACACATCACCAGGATACGCTTCACGTCCAGGTGGGCGGCGTAACAACAAGGAAACCTGTCGGTATGCCCAGGCATGTTTGGAAAGATCATCATAAATGATCAAAGCATCGCGCCCAGATTCCATAAATTCTTCACCAAGCGTCGTCCCGGAGTATGGAGCGATATATTGCAACGCTGCAGATTCATCCGCCGCCGCGACAACGATGATCGTATGTTCCATCGCGCCTGCACGTTCGAGAACACCGAGCGTACGGGCAACAGCGGCTTTCTTCTGACCGATTGCCACGTAAATACAAATTAAGTTTTTACCTTTTTGATTGATGATCGTATCGATGGCTATGGCTGTCTTACCGGTCTGGCGGTCGCCAATGATCAACTGACGTTGACCACGCCCCACGGGGATCATTGCATCAATGGACTTGATGCCGGTCTGCACAGGCGTATCCACATCCTGGCGATACACCACACCTGGAGCAATGCGCTCAATAGGACGAAAACCCGTCGTCGCAATGGGACCTTTGTCATCAATCGGCTCACCCAAAGCATTGACCACGCGTCCGATCATTGCGTCGCCTACAGGTACAGAAGCGATACGCCCCGTGCCATGCACAGTCATACCCTGGGCAATCTCGTCGTACTCCCCCATGATAATTACGCCCACGCTGTCTTTTTCAAGATTGAACGCCGTCCCCATTACGCCGTTCGAAAATTGTACAAGTTCCTGAGCCTTTACATTTGCAAGCCCCTGTACACGGGCAATGCCATCCCCCGCTTCAAGTACCGTACCAATATCGCTTACGCCAACCTGTGGCTGAAAGTCATCGATCTGTTTCTGCAAATCACCAGAGATTTGCTTAATGAGATCCGTCATTTATCTCGCCTCCACGATCAATTGTCAAGAATACAGGCTGAAGGTCCAGCCGATGCGTTTTATTAGGTAGAACAACCCGGATAAGGATTTATCCGGGCATCATCTACACTATACTGTTTAACTACTTCGTGATGAGTAGTACAAGTGAAGTAATGATACCTGAAAGGATGACACTTGTCCAGTTACAAACATCACATGCAGAAAAACAGCCAAAAACCTTGTTATTTGGACGGCTTATAATATACTAAACATGATAATTTTTTGCTTATAAGGAGAAAAAATGCCCGAACAGCATATATCTGGAGATGAAAAGCCTCCCAGTCGTCGTATGAAACGTTATTGGAAGATCGCTGTACTAGCCAACATCAAGGATGAGGCAAAACCCAAACCGGAAGGAGTCCCGCCGGACGCTTTCGCCGACTTCGACCATATCGAGACAATTAACTCGCTTCGCGCCGCGCTCGAAACTGATGGACATCAAACAGTCTTTATCCAGGCTGACATGGATCTGCCCTACGCCCTCAAGGAAGTCAAACCCGATATATGCTTCAACATAGCCGAGGGACTTGGAGGAGATGCCCGCGAAGCACAGATTCCCGCCCTGCTCGAGATGTTAAAAATCCCCTACACCGGTTCCCGCGTGCTGACAAATGGTATCGCACTCGATAAGACTCTCACCAAGCGCATCTGGCGCGACAGGCGTCTACCTGTTGCGCCCTTTCAAGAATTTAGCTCCATCAACGATTCACTGCGACCCGAATTAAAATATCCCCTTTTTGTAAAACCTGCGCGTGAAGGCACAGGCATGGGCGTGGATATGAAAGCCATTATAAAAAACGAAAAGGAATTGCGCGAGCGGATTTCCTACATTATCACTACCTATCAACAGCCCGCCCTTGTGGAAACCTTCCTGCCAGGACGCGAGTTTACCGTAGGTATCATGGGACGCTCAGATGCAAAGTTGTATTCCCGCCACCCCGAGTGGTATGAGAAGGATGGGTTCCATCGTTTCCCCGTTCTTGAATTGGACATGACGCGCTCCGTCACTCCGCAGGTTTACAGCCAGGCATCAAAATCAAAAAATGTAGGCGAGGAGGGTGCACCTGGCTACATCTGCCCTGCCAATATCGAACCTGAACTCGAAAAGAAGCTAAAATATTTTGCCCTACGCGCACATCAGTTGCTCTACGCACTTGACGTCTCTCGTACCGATATTCGTCTGGACGATGAAGGCAATCCGCGTCTGCTTGAAATCAACACCCTGCCGGGTCTCACACCAAATTACAGTGATCTATGTCTCCAGTCACAGGCGGAGGGGATCAAATACGAAGACCTGATCCTGGATATTTTATATTTGGGCGCTTCAAGATGGGGAATGGTTGAACCTCGCGAAGCTCCCAACGGTTCTGCTGACAAAAGAAAATAAAATCGTCACATCTTTAATAATAAAGACCGTTTGGAGAAACATTAATCTCCAAACGGTCTTTTCTATCTTATTGAAAAATCGAGTCTACGCCGTGACGACTTTAATGTTGAACCTCTGCGACGAGACAGCAGTTCGTAAATTATGCCAGAGCGGAACATACATTTCCACACTTCGAGCGGTGGTGATGTTCCCCAAATCTATGATCTCCCGCCAGCCAAACCAATCACGGAGGATCATAACAACTGTCGCCTTGGCTTCAATATCATTTCCACTCACGAATACGTCTGTCTTCTCGATCAATTTTGAAGGATCGACCATCACATTCGCATTCACTGTATTCAGAGTTTTAACAACCTTGGTATCCGGGAACATTCGCTGAATTTGTTCTCCCAGCGAATCGGTATTACAAACGGTCAGAGTCCATGTATCGGTTGAACGATCTATGGGATTTGACGTATCGATCAATATCTTACCTTTCAAGCTTGCCGCCCCTGCTTGCTTCAAAGCTTCCACAGAAGCGGAACCCAATGTGCAATTGAAAACAATTTCCCCAAAATCTGCGGCATTCATGAAAGTTCCATAAAGAGCATTATGCCCTTCTTCTTTTGCCCATGCAATCGCAGTTGGATTTGCCTCACCCCGCGACCCCATCATCACATCATGGCCAAGCTCAACCAGCTTGGAACCGATTGTCTGCCCTGTCAACCCCGTACCTAAAACTCCAATTTTCATATACAAACTCCTTCTTAGAGCTTTTACATTGTCTAAAAAAACCTAACCCATTCTAGTCTTAAGCAGCTTTAAACGGAAGGTTTCTTCACGTTCACGCTCCTCCAACGAACTGACGATGAACGTAACTGTTTCTTCATATTGCGGGATAAAGATATGTTGGAGCGCGTTCACACGTCTTTGTGTTTTACGTAATTCACCAGCCAGACGCCAAACCGTTGTAGTCAACATCGAAAGTTGAGGGATTTTGATCAACACCTCACGGAACGCGGCGCTGGCTTCATCCAACGCCGCGGCGGTATCACCGGGGCTATAAGGTATTCTTTGCGGTTCGCCAGTCGCTTCGATCATGGGAATGGTCACGCCCATGATGCCGCGCAGTTTAAGACGAACATCCACAGTCTTGCTTGCCGCAAGAGCCGCCCATTCCACATGGTCACTGCCCATTACGAGACGGGCTTTTTCCATCGCGGAATAAGCGGTTTCCAACAGTTTCCAGACCTCTTTTTGGAGAAGGTCTGCTTCCTTCGCCACACGCACAAGCTCGGTCGTTAACACTTCGCGCTTGCGGTCAAGGATCTCATATCCCTCACGCGCGAAGCGTAACTCCTTTTTGATGCGTATCAGGTTACTGCGGGTGGGCGCAACGTTAATTTTCGCCATCTTCACCTTGATAGTACTGTTCGATCTCAGCCAATGAAACGCGGGTCAATTCCTTCTTCGGCAACATGGATAGGAGCTTCCAACCGATCTCAAGCGTTCGTTCGATCGTTCGGTTTTCGGTGAGACTTTGATTAACAAACTCATGCTCGAAAGCTCGTCCAAATTTCAAATATCTCTGATCCACTTCACTCAATTCTTCCTCACCAATGACGGAAGCAAGAGAGCGGACATCCTGCATGTGGGCATACGCTGCATAGATCTGCGCACCCATGTGCGGATGATCTTCACGTGTACGTCCCTTACCGATACCATCCTTCATCAAACGCGAGAGACTGGGCAATACAGTAACGGGAGGATACACACCTGAAAAAGATAAGTCACGCCCAACACAATCTGCCCTTCCGTAATGTAACCGGTCAAGTCAGGTACAGGATGGGTAATGTCGTCGTTGGGCATGGTCAGGATCGGGATCTGTGTGATCGAACCTTCACTGGTGCGGATGCGCCCTGTGCGTTCGTAGAGCGAGGCAAGGTCACTATACAAATAACCCGGATAACCTTTACGACTTGGGACTTCACCACGAACATTTGATATCTGACGCAGGGCTTCGCAATAGTTGGTCATGTCAGTGAGAACAACCAACACATGCATGCCGCGTTCATACGCAAGATACTCAGCAAGTGTCAATGCGGCACGTGGGGTGATCAGACGTTCGACTGGAGGATCGTCTGCCAGGTTGAGGAACATCGCCACACGAGTGAGCGCTCCGCTTTCTGTGAAGGAACGGCGGAAGTAATCAGCCACATCATTCTTGACACCCATGGCGGCAAACACAATGGCGAATTGTTCATTATCTGTATCTGTTGCGCCAGCCACTTTACCCAGCGTTGCCTGACGGACAATTTGCGCCGCAAGCTGATCGTGCGGCAGACCAGCTCCAGAAAACAGAGGCAGTTTCTGACCACGTAAGAGCGTGTTCATCCCATCGATGGAGGAGATACCGGTTTGGATATAGTCACGAGGGTAGATACGGGCTGTAGGGTTGATCGGCAGTCCATTGACATCGGCATAATGTTCGGTAAGCGGTTCGGGACCACCGTCAATCGGCTTGCCCAAACCATCAAATACGCGCCCGAGCATTTCTTCAGCAACCGGGATCTTTAAAGTCTCGCCGAGAAAGCGGATGCTTGTTCCATCAATGGATAAGCCTGTGGAGCCGGAGAAGATCTGCACAACAGCCATCCCCTCACCCACTTCAAGGACACGACCAAGACGAAGCTGTCCCTTTGCGTCCTTGATCTCTACAACTTCATCATAGCTGACGTTTGCCGCGCCCTCGACAACCAAAATTGGACCGTCAATGCGGCTTACACCAAGGACTTCCTGCCCGCCAAGTACTGTTATATCGCTCATCGGTACTCCACATCTAATTGACCCATTTCCGTGTCAATTTGTTTTTGGATATCTTCGAGTTTATTCAATTCTTCGTTTGGCACTGATGATTTCATACGGATCAACACATCCACCACAGGCAGGTCGTGAATGATCGATATCGGTGCGCCGCGCTTGATGATGTTCAAACCGCGATCGTGGAAATGCAAAACCAATTCCAACATTCGGATTTGTTTTTCGAGTGATGAATATGCATCCACCGGATCCATTGCATTCTGTTGCAGAATGCCTTCACGTAAAAGGCGGGCGGTTTCAAGGATCATGCGTTCGCCATCAGGCAGGGCATCGGGACCTACAAGCTTTACGATCTGGGACAGGCGATTTTCTTCACTCAGAATTTCCATGGATTTGTTGCGCATTCCCAGCCAGTCTCTGCCAACTTTCTCCTGCCACCAATCCGCCACATCTTCGATATATTCGCTGTAACTATCCAGCCAGTTAATGGCTGGGAAGTGACGGGCGGAAGCCAATGATTTATCCAACGCCCAGAACACGCGGATATAACGCTTTGTATGTTGCGTGACTGGCTCAGAAAAGTCACCACCTGGAGGGGATACCGCTCCCACGATACTCACAGAACCTTGATGACCGTTCAATGTATCTACATAGCCTGCACGTTCGTAGAACTCAGCGAGACGTCCTGCCAGATAAGCGGGATAGCCTTCTTCTGCGGGCATTTCTTCCAAACGACCTGAGACTTCACGTAACGCTTCAGCCCAACGAGAGGTTGAATCTGCCATCAAAGCGACGTGGTAACCCATATCGCGGTAATACTCTGCGATGGTAATGCCTGTGTAAATGCTAGCTTCACGTGCCGCAACCGGCATGTTGGAAGTATTCGCTATCAGGACGGTGCGCTCCATTAATGGGCGACCCGTTCTCGGGTCAACAAGATGCGGGAATTCCTGCAACACTTCCGTCATCTCATTGCCGCGTTCACCGCATCCAATGTAGACGATGACTTCCGCATCCGCCCACTTCGCAATGCTGTGTTGCGTGACGGTTTTTCCAGACCCGAATGGACCGGGGATGCCACCAGCGCCTCCCTTTGCGATCGGGAAGAAAGTATCAAGTACACGCTGACCCGTGATCAATGGTGTATTTTGTCCGAGGCGCTTTTTAAATGGGCGCGGCTGGCGAACGGGCCAGCGCTGTAACATGGTCAAATCTTTTTCTTCGCCGTTTGCAAGCCGTATACGAGCAATGGTGTCTTCGATAGTGTATTCACCTGCCGCGGCAACCGAAGTTATCGTTCCTGAAATATCCGGCGGAACCATGACACGATGCTCGAATGTATCCGTTTCCATCGCGACACCGAGGATCATGCCGCCTGAGACTTCATCACCAACTTTTACAGATGGGGTATATCGCCAGCGATCTTTTCGATATAAGGGATCGAGACGCATACCACGACCAATGAACGAGCCCGTCTCCATTTCGATCAAGGGCAACGGACGTTGAACGCCGTCAAAGATGCTTTTGATCAAGCCAGGTCCAAGTTCAACAGATAAAGGTAAACCGGTGCCATACACGGGCGCGCCCGGTTTCATGCCCGATGTTTCCTCGTACACCTGCACGGTAATATCATCACCATTCAAACCAATGACTTCACCCACGAGCCGATCATCACCCACCTCAACAAGTTCCAACATGCCTACGTGACGCGAACCACGAGCGCGAACAACGGGTCCGTTAATCCAGGTGATTGTCCCGATTTTCTCACTCATAGTTTTTCTCCATTCAACACATGATATACCGCGGAGCGGAGAGCGCTTTGCAATCGGTTCAAGCGGGTTTCCAAAGTGTTATCGTAATGCAGTTTTCCGTTCGCGGCATTCACTACGACACCCGTCCCTTCTGTAAGCGCGCCTCCTGCGGTGATCTGCATATTGAGTTCTTTGGATATTTCATCCAAATGATTTTTTAAAACCTTTTGGGTTGCTTCATCCGTGCGTAACTCTGCGGTTTCGACGTGTAATTCTGTCAACGCTTCATGAAGCAATTGAGCCGCGATCTTATCGAAATCCGAGCGTTGTTTCACATTCGGTAATTTTTGTTTCGCCGCATCGAATACCTTATCCAACAATTTCTCGCGATGTTCCAGTTGCAGGGTGCGGGCTTTCAATTGAGCAGATGCAACAGCCTGACCGCGCAAACGATCCTCGTCCTGATGAGCGCGGTCCAGGATTTCTTTACGCTCAAACTCAGCCTGTTGCTGGGCACGCTTACGAATTTCATCTGCCTTCGCCTGTGCCTCTGCCTTCACCGCCCCCGCCTCATCACGCGCCTCCTGAAGGATTGCACGCGAGAGCCGTTCGATGTTTTCTTCTTCAGGTTTCATAGTTCGTTACCTATCTGTTTTCTCTGCAATGTCATTCTGAGCGTAGCGAAGAATCTCTACAACCATCTTAGAGACCCTTCGCTACCGCTCAGGGTGACATGTTGCAAGTTCACAATTTTATGCCTATCGCCCGAAGCACGATGTCACCCAGCGACGGCTGGTCTGCAGAGACACCCGCAGGCGATGGAATTTCCACAACAAGGGGAACAGTGCTGTGTAACTTAAGGTCATCCATCCGGGTCTGGATCATTCCAGCAATATCTTGAGTGACCAATACAATGCCGGTCTCTTTGGATGCAAGCGCATCATCAAGGGCTTTGTTGGCTTCTTCAGCTGTGGACGCCGCCTGACCATGCACTCCTGCCAGAGAGAATCCCAGCACCGCTTCGGGATGACCGATTACCAGCACTTTCATAGGAAAGCTCTAGCGTCCCAAAATGATGAACGAGATCATGAGTCCGTAGATCGCGATACCTTCAGAGAGACCCACGAAGATCAGAGCACGACCAAAGGATTCCGGTTTCTCAGCCGTTGCACCAACAGCCGCGGCTCCCGAACCACCTACTGCGATACCAGCGCCGATAGCTGCCAGCCCCGTGGAAAGCGCGGCGGCAAGAGTGACATACGGATCTGCTCCGGATGTTTGTGCCGCACCTGCGGCAAGTACGGAGGTGGGAGAAGCAAACCACACCATGGCAAGTCCAGCCGCCATCATACCCACCAAAAAGTTGAAGGTATTGAACCCAGTCACCAAACGAGATAAGGCTTTTGCAGGATTAGTTTTCCCATTCTGAATGACATAAGCAACAGCGGGAATAACAGGGATTAAACCAACGAGAACAGCGAAAACAACGAACATTGTATATCTCCTTGTGTGTCAAAATTTATCGATCATAGACAGATGAAGTATTTTTCAAATGTTCAAACCAAGATATAACTTTCAGCTACCCCTCCTCTTTCACAGAGGATAAGCTAAGCGGATCGAAGCGCATTCCACCGCCTGTAAAGAATTTACCCAGGAACTCATAGTAGTGCAGACGCATGGTCTGGATTCCCACGATCAAACCTTCAAAACCGATGATGAAAATGTTTCCAAGAACGACAGTGATCCAAAAACCAGGAGCCGTGATATCCTTCCCAGCCAGGATGAAAATCGCCATACTAATACCGCCATGTGCAATGGCGAATGCGCCCACACGCACATACGAAAGTGTATTGCTCAACATACTGATCAAGGTTTCAAACAAGTCCATGAACGCCTGGACCAGGTACATGATAAAGCCGCCAACACCTTTGGCTTCGATGACCGGACGATGTCCTTCCATGAGATTCAGGAATACTTCCGAGAACATGATCCCAAGACCAAAGACCAATGCAAGGATCGGGAATGGTAAAGGCAACTGGCTGATCGCAACCGCGATTTTCGGGGCAATGGGTAACGTTTTGGCGGCTGATCCCAACAATCCCAGGAAGGATATATACAGCAGGAAGCCTACAATTCCTTTATGTCCAAAGACCAGATGCGCCCACTCGCGTGAACGGATCTGGTTGAAGATCGCCAGCAAATATCCCACGAGCAACAGAACAATGCCTGCGTCAATTGCAATGCCAAGGACTGGCAAGGTATCTTTGATCGGGCTGAGCCAAATTGGATGGAACTCAAATCCAAAGGTATGAACAAACTCCTCGCCTTCAAATCCGAAAAAGCTTCCATATAGAGCGCCGAAGACCGCGGCAGAGGCGCCACAGTAAGCGATCAACAACCCGAGACTCTGCATTCCTTTCATGAATATTCTGTTATGCATCAACAAACCCAGGACGAACATCACCAAGCCCTGACCCAAATCTCCAAACATCGCGCCATATAAGAATGGGAACGTAAACGCCATCAGGATAGTCGGGTCCAATTCGCCGTAGCGGGGTCGCGCATACGTATTGACCAGCATTTGAAAAGGCTTCAGGTACTTGTTATTCGACAATGCCACAGGCACGTGCAAATTATGACCCGAGCGTGATGTGGGTAATGTCTGGATCAGCACTTCTTTCGATGCGCTCTTGAGCCTCTGGGTCAAAACTTCCATGTCATCCGCAGGCACCCACCCCACAACAACGTAAGTGTGCTTGAGTTGACCAAACCGAACGATGGAATCCGCAACCATACGGGTTGCATGAACTTCCCACAACAGTTTCCGCAATTGGCTTTCATAGGTACCCGCCAATTTTGCCAACGCTTCGTTCAATTCAGAAATATTTTTTTGGATATCCTCAATAGAGGCGTGGATTGATTTTATGATTTCAGCAGGTGTCCCCGTATATTCTTCAGGCAATGTCAGTGGGTTCAGGTACGCACTGCGCACAGCGCGATCAAGAACATCAGAATTATTTCGCGAACCCGTAAGCCATACAACAGACTTTTGTGAGTTAGACTGCAATGTCAGAAAGACATGCGGAACACGTGCAAGGCTTGTTTGCAGGCGATCCACATTGGCTGTGGGGATAAGTCCGAGTGTTGAAAAAAGGTAACCGGAACCGCGCAAGGCAGTAAGGTCGGTGTCGATATCAGCGATAGGCTCGAGTTGACGAAGATCGTTTTCAAGTCCATCCAGACGCTTTTTATCATCAGAAAGCTGATCGCTGACTTTTTTGACTTCTTCTTCGATTTGATCAACAATGGGACGGACGGTTTCCAACTCGACAGTCGAATCAAACTCAGCCGACGGTTGCCCCTCTTCGATATTCAATGTCTGCAACATCGTCTGGATTCGTCTCTCCAATGTCGCATACGCCGCGGCGCTTTCCTGCCAACTGTTGGCTGACCCGGAATTAACACCCGGATAATTGCTGTCGGTCTGATGAAACACACCATGATGACTTAGGATTTTCGTCACTGCAAGAAGATCTTTGGAAGGCACAACCAGTTCGATCTCTGTCATCTCTTTCGGAAAGAACATGTAATCTCCTGGGCTTGAACACCTTTGGAATTAACACTCCCGGGTGGAGCGTTGAAGGCATTCTCTTACGCTACAGCCGTTCGCAATAAATAAGGACGGAATTTCTCGTCAGGCAGTTGGGAAGACCGCGCTTCGATCAAAATCGTGAGATCTTCAATTTCGAGGTTGGTCAAAACAAGAAAAGCTAGGGGGATACCGATATGGAAAGGATTACCCGTAAAAGCCGCAAGACACTGTTTAACAAGGTAGCGGTTAAGCTGTACTTCCAACAATGGCAAACCGCTATGCGGGTCTTCAAGCATGGCATTGACATTGGCAATATCGGGATAGATGCGTGTCACAATCGCAGAAATATCCGCTCCCGCGGCAATGGCTCGGACATCATCATCATGAACATGATACCCAAAAGGCAATGTGTAATTTATTAATTCTTCTTCTGATAAATTATGATAGACCCGATAACGAATTGCCCACATCAGGTTGTTCATATCCAGGAGTGAACCTACAATACGGGTTGCATAATCCCTGTCGATACCAGTGAGGCGCTTTGCCTCCTGCCACAATTGACGCCAATATCCCAAGTCCACCGCCACTTCGAGGGGAAAGAGATTTTGCTCGGCGCCATAACGCTTCATGGCAAAGGAAAGTGCTTCTTCATAGCGTGTCCCGGTCAGGAGGTCGATCGCAGCAGGCACGCCTCCCGCCTCCACCATGGCACGCGCTGGCAATACAGAAAATGATCCCATGGGAAACAACACATCATCCACTTGATCCCAAAGGGAGGATTCTGCATCCGACGCTGGACCAGTAACAATTCCACGAAGGATCGCTTTTAAATTTCCCACCTCAAAATATCGATACAGTTGGGTCAATAAGGGACGGGCATGCCCCGGCGCCATATGGATGACGCTATAGTAGGCATCTGCCAGTCTGCCTCTTAATTGTGAAATGGTGCGACGGGGAGTGAGTTCCTTTTCTTTCAAGCCATCAATATAGGAACCATATATCGTTGGTTTAAGTAACGCAATAAGGGATGGAAAATCAGTCGCGTCGCTCAACCGCAACATATCCTGTGGGCTGAGCAGTGACGAATACATTGCACGCACTCGTGCATTGAGTGCCGCATACCCGGAGACGCCGCCTGACATGGGCTATTCCTTGCCGATCACACGTTCAATTACATAGGCAACCGCGCGGTCAAAATTGCTCATTGCAAGAGCTTCAAATTGACAATTCTTTTCTTCAGCCTGGGACAAAATACGGGCGCTTTCCTCATCTGCCTGTATATTGGATACCATCTGGCGGGCTTCCTTTTGGGCATCGACCTTGGCTTTCTCCACCAAAGCCTGGGCTTCCTGCTCCGCCAAAATTGGTAATTGTTGTGCTTCCCTCACCGCTGCTTCCTGAATTTCTTGTGCCTGCTTCTCTATTTCAAGTACTTGCTGGATGTGTTTCTCGTTCATTCGGGTTTCACCTCACTCAGTACTTTTTGTTTCATCTTACATAATTGTAAAGGATAAATACCGGACAATCAAGGTCTGAATTTAAAAGTGGGAATTTGATAAGCTATCGAAATGCCATATTCTTAAATTACCTGTCGCCAATCAACACAAACCCACACAATGTCTTCACATTTTCCGGACCTTATCTTTATATCCATTTACTATACTTGCGGGGATATAAAACAAACTGTTGATGGAAAGGCTTTCCTCAATTGACACTCAAACAAACGACCGCCATTTCAAAAATAAAAGGCAGGGGTATCTGGATCACAGCAACACTGGTTATCCTTATCACCGCAGGATGGTATTACTACTCCAAAGTTAATACAGTTGTTCAAGTTCCGGGCAGTTCACAGACACAAACAACTGTTGTACGGCAGGGAGATCTGGTTTTGTCAACAAAGGGGACAGGCTACATTGATCGACCAGACAGATGCAACATTCGGCTTTGGAACCAGCGGGCAAGTTACTCAGGTGTATGTCAAAGTTGGAGATCAAGTCGAGGCTGGACAGGTACTGGCGCAACTGGACGACACGCTTTCCCAAATGAGTTATGTCGAGGCACAACAAGCGTTACAGGAACTTTTTTCTGCCACATCAATCGCCACTGTCGAAAATGAAATTGCTACTGCACAGGATACCAAAGCATCCGCCCGTGCATGGCTTGGATATTTACTCAGCCCTGCAGTAGTAGATGCTGAAGAAAATCTTGCAAGCGGTGAACAAAGACTTACCGAAGCGCAAGCGGAAGCAAAGGCTAATCCGTCAGAGGCGGCTAATCAAAAAGTGAAGGAAAGCCAGTCTGCTGTCGCCTATCTCAAAGATCAGTTAACCCAGGCTCAAGTAGCTTATAAAGATTATTATCTCCCGGAGAATTTCACAGAATATAAGACGGTCGGCAGTGGGCGTAGAAGGAAGCAGGTTGTAGTCACCGAAATTGACCCGGTCACAGGAAAGGAAGTACCCAAAATCGATGGTCCTTCCATCGATGATATTGCAACAGCACGGAACAATTATGCCCAGGCAAAGCAAACAATTAAAGACGGGGAAACTTATCTTAATGTACTGAAAACAGGAATCATCCCTGCTGACGCGACCGGCGCCCAATTAAATAGCCTTAATGATGCCCAGTTGGCAGTGGACAACGCTCAAGCAGAACTGGACAAGACCAAATTGATCGCCCCCATCAGCGGGGTCGTCACAGCCATGGATATACGTGTCGGTGAACAGGGAAATACTTCATCAGCCATTACCATATCGCAGTTGCAACAACCCTATCAACTGGATGCCTATATTGATGGAAACGATTGGAATATGGCAAAGCTTGGGAATAAGGTAAACGTCACTTTCGATCTTCTTCCCGACAAAACTTTCCCCGGCACAGTGACATTGGTGTACCCAGTATTGGACTCATCATCCGACTCGCCGCTTGCACATATTCTGGTGCAATTAGATCAAAGTATCAGCCAGAATCTGCCCGCGGGCACAGCGGCAACTGTCGAGGTTATTGGAGGCGAGGCGAAGAATGCCTTACTGGTTCCAACCAACGCGATCCATAAAACCAGCGATGGCGGATATGCCGTTTATCTAATCCAAAACGGCAAGCAAGCCGAACAGCCGGTTGAAATCGGATTGCGCGGTACATCCTATGTTGAGGTCAAGTCTGGCATTCAAGCAGGCGCGGCTGTGGTTACAAGATAATTCTTAAAAGGATCACGCGGTGAGAAAACACGCATTGAAACATTCATCAAAAAATAAATGGTTGATGTGGGTTGTCATAGCAATCGTTCTGAGCGGAACGGGATATTACTATTACAACAAAATACAATCCAACAAAAATAGTAAACCTGCTGTTGCAACAAGCACAATTGGAACGGGGGATATTGTCCTGTCTGCAACAGGTCCTGGGACGATTATCCCCAGTGAGGAAGTCTCATTTGGTTTCAAGGGCAGCGGCATTGTAAGTGAAGTACTTGTTAAATTGGGTGACAAGGTAAAAGCGGGACAAGTATTAGCGCGTCTGGAAAATACAACCCTCGAACTCCAATATAAACAAGCGGAAGCAAATCTTGCGGCATTGTCATCCCCCTCCGGGATCGCTGTTGCCGAACAGACTATAGCAACCGACGAAGCCAGTCTTACAGCCGCCAGATATACCTTGCAAGGCATGATCGGACCCGATTTATTAACCGCGGAAGATAACGTAGCCAATATACAACAACAGGTACAACTGGCAAAGGCAGTAGCCGAAAAAGACCCATCCAAAGAAAACGAACAAAAAATTACCGACGCTCAAACATCGCTCGCTAAAGCCGAGGAGATCCTCACTTCGGTAAAATATAACTATTCCAGCAACTACACCCTGCAAACATTCACATATCCCGTCCGTAGCGACAAAGGTGTCACTACCAAGAAACAACTTATTGCCCCTACAGACGTTGAAATTACATCTGCCCGCGCCGCGTACGAACTGGCAAAGGCAAATTTGAGTGATGCACAAAATTACCTGGATGTTTTGACGGGTGCAAAAACAATAGACCAGGTACCTGCCAGTAGTGTCGCACAAATCACGGAAGCCCAAACAGCCTTCGATCAGGCAAAAGCAAATCTCGATGCCGCAGAATTAACCGCCCCGATCAGCGGAAAGATAACATCCATCAGCTTGAATGTTGGCGACAATGCGGGAACGTCGGCAGTCATCACCATTTCAAATACAAACGAGCCATATAGCATCGAGGTAAATCTCGATGAAACGGATTGGGATAAAGCTGTTATCGGGTACGACGCCACGGTAATCTTTGACATGCTTCCGAACAGAAATTATTCCGGCAAGGTCATACAAGTCTATCCCGCGCTGGATAGTTCATCCGGCATATCCCTCGTCAAAATCCTTGTGCAATTGAATACCAATATAAATGTGGATTTGCCCGCCGGTGCAACTGCCAGCGTGGATGTTGCCGGTGGAAAGGCATTGGGAGTCACCCTTGTACCGGTGTCAGCATTAAAGGAAACGGAGCCCGGAAAATATATCGTTTACCTTATGAAGAATGGTCAGCCTGTGGAACAGGAAGTTGAGATCGGCTTGCAGGATTTTGTAAATGCCGAGGTCAAATCAGGTTTAAAACCGGGCGACATTGTATTGACATACGCGACACCAAACGAGTAGTGGATTCATTCTATGACAACACATCAGAAATCAAAACCCTCATCAAAATCTGTCACCCGGCGAGTCGTGATTATCATCATAGCGGTAATACTGATCGTCGGCGGTGGTGGATATATGTACCTTCGATTCACCTCACAAAAACCAGCTGTTGTGACGAATGAAAACTCGCTTCAAACAGCCAAAGCGACAGTTGGTAATCTGGTTCTATTTGCCGCCGGCACAGGGACAGTGAGTCCTGCCGCCGAATCCAGCATCGGCTTCAACACAGATGGACATGTCAGCGAAATTTACGTTCACATTGGCGATCACGTGGAAGCGGGACAGGTGCTGGCACAAGTGGACGATACCAACGCAAAGATCAACCTTGCACAAGCACAGGACGCCATGAACAAGTTGACATCTGCCGCCGCAATCGCTACTGCAAGACAGGCATTGGCTGATGCACAAACCAGTTTCGCCACCGCCAAACCAACTTTGGAACATTTGATCAGCCCGGAAGTTTTATATTGGGAAGAGAAGGTTGCCGAACGTGAGCAAATTCTTGCCGATGCAAAAACCGCGAATCAAACCGATTCATCGGATGCCGCAAAACAAAAAGTGACAGACGCTGAAACATCCTTGAAATACGCGCAAGACTCATTAGCCTATTTTCAAAAGGTATATACGCACACTTATATCCCCGCCAATTTTACACAATATCAGACGGTACGAACTCCCTTTGGTACAAAAACTGAAGTCCTTCAGTATTTGAACACAAAGACCGGGGAATATGAAGATGTGGTTTACGCACCCACCGAAGGCGAGATCGGCATGGCGCGCGCGGCTTATGATCTGGCAAAAGCATCGATCGTCGAGGCGCAAAACTATCTCGATGTATTGAATGGCGCAGAGATTCCAGATGGAGCCACCGGGGCAAACCTGGTTACTTATATACAGACAAAACACGCCCTGGAAACGGCTGAATACAACTTAAATGCCACGAAACTTGTTGCCCCAATCACAGGAACCATCTCAGCACTTGATATCAACATAGGCGATGCAGTAACAAGCGGAAATCCAGTAATCACGATATCAAACATCGATCAACCCTATGTAATTGATGCCTACCTCGACGCAAAGGACTGGGGAGAGATAAAGGTTGGATATAACATAAACGCCTCCTTTGATATTATTCCTGACCAGGTCTTCCAAGGAACTGTGACGGATGTATATCCTACACTCGATACAACTTCATCGACTTCAGCGCTAATCCACTTCACCGCCCGGTTGAACACATCCATTCCCTACAAACTTCCGGCTGGTTCATCCACTTCAGTCCAGGTGATTGGCGGAAATGCAGAAAACGCTGTGCTGGTACCCATTGAAGCATTACACGAATTCGGTGACGGAAAATACGCCCTGTTCGTTATGACAAATGGAAAATTACGATTACGCGTGGTCAAGGTTGGCGTAGTGAATTTGACGAAAGCAGAAATTGTTTCCGGTTTGAATGCAGGCGATATTGTTACAACCGGCATCATCAAGACAAAGTAATTATCTACAGGCAAAAGGATACACTATGAAGAAAAAAATGCTTATTTCCGGGAAAGCCCGTTGGATTATTGTGGCGGTTCTCATTCTGGTAGTTGCAGGTGGAGGGTATTACTATTATTCATCCACACGCTCCAGACGAACCAGTACGACTACTGTAAAGCCTGTACAAACAGCCACTGCTTTTCGCGGCAATATCATATTGCAAGCCAGTGGCACCGGCACATTGACTCCCGCGAACCAGGTCAGTTTCGGCTTCGGAACAAGCGGACAAATCACTGAGTTGAACGTCAAGATCGGCGATCAGGTACAGGCGGGTCAACTCCTTGGCAAGCTCGATGAAACATCCGCCCAGGCAGCATACGATCAAGCAAAACGCAACCTGGCAGATCTAACCACACCAGCCGCGATCGCGCAGGCTGAACAAGATGTGGCAGATGCAGAGGTTGCTATAAGGAATGCACACACAACTCTTGAGCGTCTTATCAGCCCGGACGTCATGTACTGGGAAAATCAGGTTGCAACTGCCGAAACCGATCTGAAAGACGCACAGGATGCCGGAGGCGCAAGTCCGAGTACCGACCAACAAACCAAAATAGATCAAGCCCAAAAAGCACTGGATCGGGCTCAGACCAACCTCCAAGCCGCAAAGATAAACTATATTAACGTATATGTACCAGCCACCTACTCCTATCAGGTGACCCGGCAAGTCACGGTCAACCAGAAAGTAACCGATGTGACAACAACGGAAGTGGTTCCTCCTTCAGACGCGGAGATTGCCGCCGCACGCGCAGCCTATCTACTGGCAATTGAAAACCAGAAGCAGGCACAGGCATATCTCGATCTACTTAATGGGAAGGCTCTTGCGCAGGATGTTCCCGGCAGTAGCCTGACATCGCTGGTCACGGCACAAACAGCCTTACAAACGGCACAGGATAATTTGAAGGCAACTCAACTGGTCTCCCCCATCACTGGGACGGTGACTGACCTGACCGCCAATGTCGGTGACAATGTTAGCAACACTGCGATCGTAACAGTGGCAGATATAAGCCAGCCTTACACAATCGACTCGTATTTCGATTCAGGTGATTGGTTGAATGTACAGGTTGGGTATGATGCAAATATCACCTTCGATGCCCTGCCCGATCAAAGCTTTAAAGGAAAAGTAACCGTGGTTTACCCAACGCTGGATACTTCGTCCAATTCACCTCTTGTGCATGTCACGGTCAAATTGACCGAAGTGGTTGCATCTGATCTTCCAATAGGCGCCACTGCCTCAGTGGATGTGATTAGCGGGCAGGCGAAGGATGCGGTCCTTATCCCTATAGAGGCGTTACACCAGGCAAGCCCCGGGAAGTATGGAGTCTTTGTCAGAACCAATGGGCAACTCCGGTTAAGAATGATCGATGTCGGACTCCAGGATGCTTCGTATGCAGAGGTTAAATCTGGGACTTCAGGTGGGCGATATTGTCACTACAGGTATTTCGGCGGTGCAACAATGAATGACAAAAAGAAGATCATCGAAACGATTGACATTACAAAAGTCTTTGGTATGGGCGATGCAACAGTGACTGCCCTGAAGGGAGTTTCCGTTGAAATCAATTCGGGCGAATTCGTTGCCATTATGGGACCTTCAGGCTCCGGTAAAAGCACGTTCATGCATATCCTCGGCTGTCTCTCACAACCCACCAGCGGAAAATACATTCTCGATGGCGAGGATGTAAGCGATCTTGATAAAGTACAACTGGCTCATATTCGTAATAAAAAACTTGGCTTTGTCTTTCAAGCCTATAACCTGCTGGCGCGCACAACAGCGCTAAAAAATGTAACTCTGCCTCTTCTCTATAATCATGAAAATCCCATAGGGATTGAGGATGGGGAGGAAAAAGCAAAGGCAATGCTGGAACTCGTTGGGCTCTCTGACCGCATGGACCACCAACCTCATGAACTCTCCGGCGGACAACAACAACGAGTGGCAATTGCACGTGCACTGATCAATGATCCTGTGTTGGTGATCGCAGACGAACCAACCGGCAATCTCGATACACACTCAGGCGTTGAAATCATGAACCTGTTGCACAAATTACATGAACAGGGTGCAACGATCGTTATCGTTACACACGACCCAAGTATTGCCGAACATACCCAGCGAACAGTTCATTTGATCGATGGATTGGTTGACAACATTATTAGTAACGGAAGGAAGGTGACAGCATGAAATCTTTCTGAAACCATGCGCGTTGCATGGGACGCGATCCTTAAGAACAAGATCCGTGCATTCCTGACCATGCTGGGAATTATCATCGGTGTGGCGGCAGTCATTATCATGGTTGCCATCAGTACCGGGACAGAAGCCACCATTCAGGAGCAGATTACCAGCCTTGGCTCAAATCTCTTATTCGTTCAGAGCAGTTTTGGACGCGGCAGACCCGGGGAGGGCGCCGGGCAGGGTACCGGTTTGGTATACGACGATGCCACCGCAATTCAGAATCAGGTCAGTGGTGTTGCGGCAGTCGTGGTGGAACAAAATACAACTCAAACTATAAAGTTTGACAGTGTGCAACTCACCGATGTAGCAATTGACGGTTCATCACCAGGGCTTCCCACCGTGCGCGGCATGAAAGTTGCCAATGGACGTTATTTCAACGACAACGATGTTACTCGTAAACAAAAAGTAGCTGTGTTGGGTTACAAGATCGCCCAGGAACTCTTTGGTAATTCAAATCCACTCGGACAATACATACAAGTGGGTACGACCAAGCTGGCTGTCATCGGCGTAATGGCTGAAAAAGGTTCGGTGGGCGGCACAGATTTTGATTCGCGGATTTATACGCCCATCACAGTTGTATTTGAAAAATTCACACCCTCCCGGTTTGCGCGCATCATTGGCAACCGGGTATTTGCGATCACAGTTTCTGTGGACCCCAATGCGAATATGGACGACATCATCACACAGATCAACCTCCTGCTTGTCAAACGCCACGGTCTGACACTCGCTACGGCAGATTTTTCCGTCACAACACAGAGCGATATTATTAGCACACGCGAATCAACCACAGCCGCATTCAGAGATCTGCTTGCCTGGGTGGCAGGCGTTTCGCTTATCGTCGGCGGTATCGGCATTATGAATATCATGCTGGTCAGCGTCACAGAGCGGACCCGTGAGATCGGCATTCGTCAATCCATTGGCGCAACGCCCAATGACATCCGGTTACAATTTCTCGTTGAGGCGCTTTTATTGAGCATAGTAGGCGGCTTGATCGGTGTCCTTGTGGGCATAGGCGGCTCATATTTGTTTGGCTCATTTAGCGATATGCGCACGGTCATATCCACCAGTTCTATTTTCCTTGCCTTTGGTTCAGCCGCATTGGTGGGCGCATTCTTTGGGTTTTACCCAGCCAATCAAGCCGCGAAATTAGACCCCATCGAGGCACTTCGATATGAATAGTTTATCCGAAAGGAATAAAATGAAAAATAAAATCGTTCTCCCCCTATTGCTCATCCCGATACTTCTACTGTCCGCCTGTGGAAGTACAGCAACTCAAACATCGACTCGTTCAGGATTTAATAATGCACAAGGAGGGACAAACCCACAGGAATTACAGCTCTCAGAAAAACTGGCGATCGGAACATTAAAGCTGGAAGGGACTGCAAATGCCGTCACTGCAAAACAGGCGGCAGACCTTCTACCTTTATGGCAGGTGTACAACTCATTAATCGCGAGTGATACATCTGCGCAAGAAGAAAAGGATGCACTTGCTCAACAAATTCAGGATACGATGACTCCTGCCCAGGTCCAGGCGATCGATGGTTTAAACCTTACACAACGTGATGTTTTCACATCCATGCAGGAATTAGGCATAACAACCTCGCCCCAAATTAATGCAAATGGAACACCCCAACCCAATGCTGGAGGAGGTGGGACATTCTTCTTTGGCGGAGGCGCTCCAGGAGGTAACTTCCAGGGCGGTGGAAACAGAAACGGCGGAGGTGGAGGCGGGCTTCGGCGGCAATGGCGGAACTCAGTTAAATCCCAGTCAAATCGCCACCCTGCAAGCCCGGCGTGCAGCCAATGGCGGAGGCGGATTTAACAACAGCCGTCTCCTCACACCCCTGGTTGGAGCCGTAATCAAATTGCTGGAATCCAAATCATAAGGACCTATTCAGACACGATAGGTGTGTTATGGCAAAAACAATCATGGTTGTGGACGATGAAAAAAGGCTGGTCTCACTGGTTGAAAGTTATTTAACGCAGGAAGGGTACCGCGTGGTCACCGCGCATAACGGCAAAGAGGCGCTCACTGTGGCGCGCCGCGAAAAGCCTGATCTCATCGTCCTTGATGTAATGATGCCTGAAATGGACGGCTACGAATTCATGCGCAAACATCGCGCAGACAATAACACTCCCATCATTCTGCTCACCGCCCGCGTGGACGATGAAGAAAAAGTGATCGGTTTGGAAGTGGGTGCAGACGATTACATGACCAAGCCATTCCGCCCGCGCGAATTGGTGGCACGCGTACGCGCTGTGTTACGCCGCGCCGGAGAAGTGGAACCCTCTGCAAAAGTAGTGAAAGCCGCCGATATCGTTTTAGACCGCGACAATCGCACGGTAAAAGTGAGTGAAGATTTTATAGACCTCACGCCCTCAGAATTCGACATTCTCACTGCGGTCATGTCATCGCCCGGGCGCGTGTATTCCCGGCTTGACCTGTTGGATATCATTCAAGGCGTACGCTACGAAGGTTATGAACGCACCATAGATACACACATCAAGAACCTGCGAAGCAAAATAGAAAAAGACCCACGCTCGCCGAAATATATCGAAACCGTATACGGTGTAGGCTACCGCTTCAAGAGAGAATAATCCATAATGCGATCCATCTCCACTAAATTGATCCTCTCGTTCCTGAGCATTGGCATTATCAGTGTTGCCATAATTTTTATCACCGCGCGCTGGAACACAAGAGCGGAGTTTATCCGATTCATCTCCGATCAAAATCGGAGCAATATTATCTCCAACCTGTCGGATTATTACTCTAAAAATGGTTCCTGGGATGGAGCCGAGATCGTCTTTGCACAACAAGATCGCCAACAACCCGGTAATTTAGGTCCCAACCCCGCACAAAACCATACCTTGCCATTTACGCCATTTACCTTGACCGATGAAAGCGGAAACACACTTGTTCCAAACGCAAGATACAAGGTTGGTGACCAGGTTCCCCAAAATGATCTTGCCGCCGGACAACCCATCACGCAGAACGGTAAAGTGATCGGCGTCCTCGTCCCCATGAGCATCCCCTTTCAAGGGAGACCGCGCGAGGTCGAATTCATCAACCGTACAAACCTATCCTTGTTATATGGAGCGTTGATCGGCGCCGTTATCGCGTTGTTGCTGGGTATCTTCCTCTCACGCACATTTACCCGTCCCTTGCGTGAACTTACCATCGCCACACATGCAGTTTCTGAAGGAGACCTATCGCAACAGGTTCCCGTCCGTTCCAATGACGAATTGGGCGAGCTTGCCAAAGCCTTCAACAAAATGAGCACCGAGCTTGCCCGGTCGATCAACGCACGCAAACAAATGACGGCAGATATCGCGCATGAACTTCGCACACCCTTAAGCCTCATCCTCGGACACGCGGAGGCAGTGCATGATGGCGTGCTATCGCCCACACTTGATAACTTCGAGATCATCCGCGAAGAAGCCGCCCGCCTTGAACACCTTGTCAACGACCTGCGCACACTCTCCCTTGCCGATGCAGGCGAACTGACCATTACACTGCAAACCATCGAACCCGAGCGACTTCTTCAGGAAGTGGCCTCTCTGTATCAATATCAAACTCAAAAGAAGAATATAAAACTGGAATTGGACATCGCTTCGCCTCTTTCTACCATTGAAGTTGATCCTGGACGAATGACCCAGGTCCTCACGAATATTTTGGACAACGCCACGCGCCACACCCCCGAAGATGGGAAGATCATCCTCTCTGCAAAACAAATGGGAGATCAAGTTGAAATCTCGGTGCAGGATAGCGGACCCGGTCTGCCCGCTGAAGATATAGACCGCATCTTCGAGCGCTTCTATCGCGCAGATTCATCCCGTCAACGCGAAGACGGCGGCTCGGGGCTGGGATTGGCTATCGCCAAATCCATAGTTCAGGCGCACAATGGGCAACTATCGGCTGAGAGCGAAGCGGGAAAAGGTCTAAAGATAAAGATCATGTTACCGAGTCAGAACATCCAGAAGGGATAGGAATTCATGTATCCTATCTCCATAATTTTCACAACATCTTGAACATTGAATGTGATAGATTTAGACTGAGTAAATGAAAACGGAGGCTCAAATGAAAAAATGGATTTTAGGGATTGTCATCACAATACTGGCGCTCGGCGTACTCGCCGGGGTTGGGTTCGCCGGATATCGAATTGGGTTTATGCAAGGCGCTCGTTTAACACAGACCGTTCGAACACCGAACAATAATAATGTTGTTCCACCTTTCGCAAACCGCTCTAATCGTTTCAACCAAAACAACATGCCGCAATTTCATCCGGGCATGAATGATCGAAACTTCGGTCCCGGGTTTGGACACAATCGCTTTCCAATGATGCGAATGGGTAGAGGCTTCGGCTTCTTCTCTCCCTTTCAATTCATCTGGCGCGTTGTAATATTTGGGCTTATCATTTGGTTCTTCTATTGGCTTTTTGCCAAAAGCGGCTGGCAGTTATCACTTAAAAGTCAGCCTGTAGAATGAAGTACCTGTTGTGGAAGCCAGCGACCCCGCCAAAGAAGAAAAACGGAAAATCAGATAAATAGCGCAGATTCGTCTGCTAAATTTCAACTTTCAACACAAGACCCTGGAAAATCCAGGGTCTTGTTGAAGAACAAGGAGGCATAATTGAAACCGAGGTTCACTATTGGGATATTGATGATTGGGCTTTTATTATCATGTGTAAGTCTGCCTGCGAATATCTTTCCCACCCAGGTCCCCACCAGCACCCCAACACCTACTGACACGGCAACGCCGGTACCACCTACAAGCACACCCACCATCGATCCCGCCACAGTAGTCAGTTTCTCAAAGGATGTTCTCCCCATTCTGCAAAGCTACTGTATAAATTGTCACGGTGGGCAAAGAACAGAAGAGGGGTTGGTCATGAAGACCTATGCTGACTTGATGGCTGGCTCGAATAATGGTCCTGTTATCCTCGCTGGAAATGGCAGGGAATAGTTTATTAGTTGAATTGATCGCCACACAAAAAATGCCGAAGAAAGGTCCTAAGTTAACACGGGCACAGATTCAATTGATCGTTGATTGGGTCGACCAGGGCGCGTTGGACAACTAAACCGGTCATCGTGCAAAAGGCTTGCATAATATAATCGAGGCGCGTCTTTAATTTCTGGTATAATCCCCGTCGCTCAACGCTTGGAGAGGTCGCGTAGTTGGCTTAGCGCGCACGCTTGGAAAGCGTGTAACCCACAAAGGTTCGCGGGTTCGAATCCCGCCCTCTCCGCCAATGGGCAAACTTACGATATTCGCATATGGGAGTTTGCTCAGAAGAGAGTCCACTAGCTACAGTGGGCTCTCATTCTTTTTACAGACAAACTCACGAACAAATATTCAATTGTTTGGTTGATGACATTTATCAGTCATCGATACTTTGGCTTTTGACAAGTCAAGTTCGCCGCAGTATAGCACCCCAAGATTCGCTCGTCAACATATTTCAAACGATCTGTTCTAAAAACAAATCCTTCTTTTTCACTCCACCCAGATAAAGGAGCAGCCAGTCGAAAGATCGGGACGAAGTCCGAATGTGGCTTGATTCCCACTAATCGCTTTTGGCTAAAGTCATAATACACGGCATCCAACAGGATGTGCAGGATCTTATATTTCTCGTCATCCGTGGCATCATCCATGAAATCACCAATGGTCTCCAACTGCATTCCCATTTCAATGGCCTTTGCACCATCCGGCACAACCAGACTATCTTTTTCGGCAATCAGCTTTTTGCGACGGCGGTCATAGTCATTTGATCTGCATATCCGTGACCAGACCTTCCGTTTTTAGCACAGCAAGTATTTGAAATATATATTCCAGCATACTATGATGACTATAAACGAGGTCATGCAAGATAAATCTCTTATCACTGTATGTAACAAAATCGAGGGAGTACCTAAAGGCAAAGTGATATAAAATAGAAAGATGAATTGTCCAAAATGTAAAATGACCAAGCGGCAAGTGAAAAACGGATTGAATGGTTCAGGGAGTCAAAAGTATAAATGCAAGGAATGTGGAGCAGTTTATACACCCGAACCGAAAGAAAATGGATATCCAGCCGAAACACGCTTGTTGGCGATCCGCATGTATGTGGAAGGTAGCAGTTATGGTTCGATTGCACGTGTGCTGAAGGTCAATCCACAAAGTGTTGCCAACTGGGTCACTCAATACACCAGCAAACTACCTCCTGCTCCCGTGCCCAAAAGGGTTAGAAAAGCAGAACTGGACGAACTGTACACTTTTGTTGGAGAGAAAAAAACGAAATCTATGTCCTGACGATAGTAAATCGGGATACGCACTGTGTACTGAGTTGGGATGTTGTGCCACACAGAACAACCGAAGCATTGCAAGCCTGTTTGGAGCGTGCTCCGCAAGCCAAACAATATTACAGTGACGCTTTCCCAGGGTATGACACTTTGTATTATGGCGCTCCTTATGAAATGCGAACCGATAAACAGGAGACTTATTCAGTCGAAGCGGTCAATGCAGATTTACGTCATTACTTGAAACGCTTAGCTCGCAAGTCCAGATGTTTCTCCCGAAGAATGCAATCACTCGCTAGAAACATTCAACTCTTTGTCTATTGTTACAACCAGCGTCAGCTTATGAAACGTCTCTACCCAAAATACTCTTTTCACTTGATTGACTTCTTATCACTTCCAGTTTAGTTACTCCCAAAATCGACTTGCTGATTGATTTCTCCTGTGTAATAATAATTTCATGCACTGCCCACGGTGTAAGTATCCCAGGTTCACATCCAACGGGACTTGCCCCCAATGTGGCTTCAATGGGGACCTTGTTCAAGTTGAAAAACTCCTGCGCCTTGAATGGCTGCTCGAGGAAATGAATACTTGGGTCGACCTGGGCATTCTCAACAATTTCCCAAAACGTTTACAAAAATATTACCTTACCCGCCAGCAGGAAGTTCGAACGCGTCTGGGGTTGTCGTATCCGCTATTCACATCATCCGAGGCTGACAAAGCCTGGCATGAACTACATCTTCATGAACTTCTATTTAAAGAGATTGGGAGTTGGCTGGAGGCAAAACAACTTCGATCAGGCTTTCTTCCAGTCGATTATGCGCGATTGATCGAACTGCAAAACCGTTTGGCGGGTCATAACAAACCTCAAATGGTGGCAACAAACTCGTCAAGGCTGGAGGAGATCAATTTCCTGTTGCGTGCCATCGCGCGTCTTGATCAGCGCGATGATTTCATCACAACCGAAGCCAGACGAAGAATCATTTCGCCTCTATTGTCTGAAAAAGAGGCGCTTGAGAAAAGCCTCTTACCTCCTGTAAAGATAAAAACAGAGAAACAGCCAAAAAAAGAGGAGGCTGTTACTCCTCCAATCGCACAACCTGCGCCCGTAGTTCCTGTGGCTCCGCGCCCACCTCTGCGAGAAAGGCTTTGGCGCTCGATCCTTTCCGAACGGACGTTACAGGCACTTCTCTTCCTCGGGATATTTCTGCTATTCGTTGCAGCGATCTCATTCGTTGTCTGGGGCTGGAAGGATTTTCCTGCGCCTGTACGGGTCGCAATCCCATTCGGTTTCACAACCTTATTCTTCATCCTCGGGCAGGTTGTTCGCGCCAAGACTCATCTGGATCGTTCCGCGCTCGCACTGAGCGCCATCGCCGCACTCTTAATCCCAATCAACTCATACACCATTTACGCCAACTACGGCTCGCCTCCAGATGGGTGGCCCGAATTCTGGTTGATCACCTCCCTTGCCTGTCTGATCGCATATATCCTCGCCGCTCTGCAGATCCAGAGCCGCTTCTTCGGTTACATTACGGGAATCGCTGCGGGAAGCGTGTTGCTGTCCATTTTGGAAGTGACCACGGACATTTCACGCGACTGGTACTCTGCGACGATATCCGTACTCGCGGTGGGGCTGATCGTTTTAAGCACAAAGGATCTCGCGTCTTTCCAACCCCGGACGCTGGCGCGTCTTCTCCGATCCTTTTCGCTACCTGGCGCTTTGGATTCCCGCCGCAGTCATGCCGCTGACATTGGGATTAAGACTTCGTCACGCGCGATACCTTTGACTCCCTGCATTACGCAATGACAGTGAATTGGTTCCTTGGCGGATTCATATTCGCCTGGGGTGCGATCTATCATCGTAGTCGCAGTCTGGGAATACTCGCAGCCATCGCCCTGCCGATCTCCGTGTACATGGCACAGGGCGCACTCTTTTTTCACACCGGGATCAACCCAGCCTGGCACGCCTTTGGTCTGGCATGCCTGACGCCGACTTTATTTATTCACCGGCTACAAACTTTCAAAGTACAAAAACGATGAAGTCCTTGTCTCACACGGACAGACTGCTACGCGCTGGGGCACCGCGCTCATCATTGTTGCCGCCCTGCTGTCCCTCACCGACCTGCGAAGCGGAACAGCCGCAGCCGCCACCCACACCATTCTTGTTGTCAGCACGGTCCTCTCCGCCATGCTTTGGCAGAGACCACGTACTCTTTATGCGGCTTCATTTTTCTCCTTCACTGCATCCACATTTGCAATGACGGAATTAAATCTGTCGTTAAACCAATTGGGCGTGGGCTGGGCATCCCTCGCAATCATACACATTCTTCTCGTGCTCTGGCTTGCCCGCCCATCATCGCACAACGAACAGATAAAACCATTCCTGCGTCCGTTGGTCATCGCGGCATATATGATCGCTGCACTTGCCATTCTTCCGCCACTCTTCCTCTACAATGGACAACTTCTTTCCTATGCCATCGGCAACTGGATTGCGCTCTCAGCCTGGGGAGCCTATCTTGCCCACCAGGACCAACCCGGTTTCAATCCCACCCAGCAGATGGAGAAACCGCGCCTGTTCAAAAATCTGATCAATACGGGTGCGATCTATCATTGGTTTGCAAGCCTGCCGCTTCCATTTTGGGTGTGGATCGTCAACAAGAACAACGAATTCCCGGATCATGTTCTGCCGCTCTTGCTGGTTGCGCTCGCCTGGTTCATGGTGCTCCTCGGTCACCGGCTTGGATCGGTCAAAAAAGAATTTCGTCTCCCCTGGCGGTTGACCGGTTTGGCGGTCAGTGTCGTTGCGCCAATGGTCGCATTCGCCAATGTACCCGACGGATATATCCCATCCATTTCACTGCTTGCGATTGGCATATTGTATTTTCTCGATACACTGTTGTCACGGGATGGACTGGGTTTTTATCCGGCAGGACTTGTCACTGCGTGGGGACTATGGCTGATCCTGAAGCAGGCGGAAGTAAATAACGAGGTCATCACCTTTGCCTTATGCATGCTGACCTTGATCTATTTCCTCGCCGGGCTCGAGGCGGAACGCAGACGAATGCCCATTGCCACGTATCGATTTCTTGCGCCTCTCTATCACACGGCACACTTTTTGGCGCTCGTGGTATTGGCAAGGATTTACATCCATCCTTTGATCGAATTTACCGGCGGACCTGATTGGACGGACACCCAACAACTTTGGGGCGCGTTGGACCAACTCTTGCTTGCGATCATTTACGTTCTTTTCGCATGGGGGCGCTATCAGGAACGCTGGGGTCACATCGCCACCTGGCTCGGCATGGTTGGAGGCGGCTTCATCGCCATCATCTACAGTCACGGACACGGTTCGCTGGCTGCCAAGGGGGCACTCATCGCCGCAGTCATGATATTAGCCGAACGTGGATTACATCGCCTGAAACAACAGGATACGCTGCAAAATCGGAGACGCGCATTCTTCCGACTGGTATGGAGTTTATATCAACGTCCTCTGCTGGTCGCTGGCTGGATCGCTTCTGTTGGGATTATCGTGCTGTCTCTCGTCCGTAATCTTGATCCTGCTGGGTGGCGGACGCATCCAACAAATATGGGCGGCGGCCGGTCTCCTCATTATCACTGCGCTCTATGCGCTCTCGGCACGCTTGTTCCAGCAAGCGCGCTTTGTCTGGTTTGCAGTTATCGTCCTCTTTGCGCCGTGGACGATCTTAACCAATCTGGGATGGTTCACAACCTTCAAACCCTCCCTGCCCGATTTCGCGGTCAGTTGGACTGTGCTTGCATGGGTATTGTTCATCATCAGCCTGTTGGTCATACAACGTGCACCAAGCGCTTACGCAACGCCACTCAAAACAGCAACGCATCTCCTGCTTCCCTTCTCGATGCTGTGGGCGGTTGCGAACACAAACGCAAGCCTTTACACGGTTGGCTTATCCATAGCACTCTATGCTGTCTCTGCATGGCTCAGACACAAACAGACTCAACGATCAAATACGGATGTCTCTCCATTCACTGCGACCAAATTCATCTACCCGGCACTGGGGTTGATTCCATTATGGAGTGTGTACTGGCTCGACTATCTCTCGCCGAATGCACGTCATGAGCATTTCGGCTTGCTCCTCCTGGCGTTCGGTGTCCTGGGTTTGGTGACTGGGATTCTGCTTGAACGACTCGCACCTCGCCCACAACTAAAACGCGCCTATGGACTCCCAGCCTATCTGACAGGTTATCTCGCGATCATCGTCGGCACCATGTTGGTCGCTCATTTATCCAACACATTGGCTTGGGCTCTCCTTTACGATGCACATCCTGATGGCGGCATCGGCCTGGTTATTCAAGAAGTTCCTTGTGGTTGTATCCGGGTACGGCGCTGACTGCTTTATCCCTGCTGCTTGCGCTCAACGAAGCGAATATCCCTGCAGAGCGGCAGGGTTGGTGGCTGATCGGGTTGGCGGCAATTTATCTCGTCGGTGCGTGGGTGTTGCGCCGTATCCAACTTGGATTCCTATGGTTCCGTGCTTATCATCATGGGCTTCGCGTTCATCGCATTGGGCTTGCCTCCTTCAAGCCTCGATCAAATCGGAGCCATCTGGGGCTATGGTGCCGCCGTTCTCCTGTACGCGATCAGCGCCTTCTGGCTGCAACAACCGCTTTTATTGACGCCTGCCTCTTTGCTGATCATCGTCCCTTATGCCGTCCTTATCCAGCGTTCGACAATACCGTTGGAGTATCAGGGTCTGAGTTTATTCCCTGGCGCATTGCTTGCGTTGTTGGCGGGCTGGATATTAGATCGTCATTTCGGTGACTGGCGAGATTTTCCCTGGGACGCTCCCACAGTATATGTTCACTGAACTTGTAAAAAGATTCCTGAACTGGTGGGCACTTCCTCTTTACATATTGGGATTGGGATTGGCATCCGCCGCCCCCTTCTTTGCGGACTCACGCTCGAACATGATCGCATTGAACTTCATCCTGCTCGCCTCTCTCTACGGGTGGGCTGTATACCGATTCCGATCACGTTTCTGGCTCGTAGCCTCAATCTTTGCCACGCATTACAGCCTGGGCTTCTTTCTGGATACATTCGGATTGTGGCAAAACGCGGAAGAAGCCTGGCTTCGCTTCCTGCCATTGACTGTCACATTATTGATAATCGGACTGGTTCTTGAAAAGCGCTTGAACGAGAAATCACCTTTGCATGCCGGGAGTTTCTTTTTAGGGTGGTCTCGACCGTTCTACCTGTTTGTGTTTATAGATATAGTATTCTCCCAACTGGGGAGTTTGCATGGGACATATTCGGGTGCGGAAGTTTCACTTGTGAATATGCTCATGATCGCTGTATTGGCATCAGTATGGAAATCATCCAGATTTACCTACATGAGTACATTCCTCGGTCTTTTCGCACTGATGCAATGGCGTGGTGCCGCCAATGGGTCAAACATCACTCTGCCGATACATCTTGCCGCGCTGGCTTTGGGATACGGTCTCCTCGGATTTGGCTACAGCCTTTTGAAACAGCGAACAGACCCGGGGCAGGAAGAAGCGGGGTCCAATCCAGTGCAAAGCTGGCTATCGATTTGGGCGACTCCATTGCAAAGGTCATCCATTCTCATATCCTGGTTTTCGCTTGGGCTGGGAGCCATTATAGGATTTGACATTGCAAGCTGGAGCGTCCGTGCGTTATTCGGATTTTCCTTCCGGCAGATCGTGGACGTTGAGACAGTGTACATGGCGGTATGGGTGTTGTCGTTGATCGGTTTGCTCTACGTTGCCGCATCAGCAGTTTACAATCGTATTCGATTGGGTTATCTGGCAGTTGGCATGTTATTGGCAGGTTGGTTCCTGTACGCCTTCTACATCAATACCTGGGATAACTTGAGAGAGTTGCAGTGGTACGCCATCCCCGCCGGGCTATATCTGATGGGGATCGGTTTTGTGGAATGGCATCGCGGTCACAGGGTGCTGGCGCGCTGGCTGGATTACATGGCAATGTTACTGATGTTTGGCTCACTGTTCTGGCAGACGCTGGTCTTTGGATGGCAGTTTGCCCTGTTGTTGGGAGGCGAGGGTTTTGCTGCATTCTGGTGGGGCAGTGCGCGGCGTTTGCGGCGGTTCTTCTATGCCGGCATGGCGGGTGTGATTCTCGCAGGGCTGGGACAGTTGCTCAATGCCCTGCAGGAGGTGAACCAGTGGATCACATTCGGATTGATTGGACTTCTTCTTGTCGTTCTGGCAATCATCGTGGAGCGCAGGCTTGAAACGATCAAGGCATGGCAACAAGTTTTGGAGAGCTGGGAATGAATCAGAATGATATGGATGGATTGAGATTCATCGAGGGTACAACGCCTGTCTGGCTTAAGCGTACAGCCATGATCGCCGGGTTGATTCTGATGATCATCGGCATACCGCTTGCCATCAACCTGCTTTGTCTCGTCCCTATCGTGCTGTTGAATGCCAGCGGTTCGGATGCGACGATATACGGCGTGGTCAGTTTGACACTTGCCCTGACTACTATCGGCGTCGGTGTTGCATTATTTATACATGCCAATCGCGCACTCAAGAACAAGCCATCGAAGCCGCTACAATTTCCATCCCAGCCGATTTTATTGGTGGGCATCTTCGTCTTTCTGATTGGATTGGGTTTGGTTGTCCAGGCGGCAGATATTGGAACGGGATTGTTCTTCCCTCCCATCTTGTTGGCAGTGGCGTTATTACCTCCATTGTGGGCAGTGGCTTGGATGATCCCGCGCGCGCCGGTCTCCAAAGCGAAAGAGTTGGCAGATGAAGATCAGGTATCGCAGAGCACGACCCAACCCTCCCTGAGTTGGAGACGGGGTTTGCTTGCGTTCGCAGGCGGCGCAACAGTCAGTGTTGCCATCGCGCTCGCGTTGGAAATCCTGTTGCCGGTCATCATCTTCGCATTGGTCTTCAATCTGGCAGATACAGTTACGGGGACTCTGCGCACCTTGTTCCGGTCGTTATCGAACGGAATGGCGGCAGACGCATTGACCAATCGCGGTTTCATCTACCTATTCATACAGCTCGCGGTCATCGCACCCCTGGCTGAGGAGATCGCCAAGCCCCTGGCGGTGCTGCCGCTGATTCGCAATCTGAACAAACAGGAAACATTCTGGGTTGGGGCATTGGCTGGTGCGGGTTTTGCCACACTTGAGAATGTGATCTACGCAACAAGCGGCTTGGCTATTTGGTCGGGAATTCTTTTGGTCCGTGCGCTTGGCGGCGCATTGCACCCATTGGCTTCTGGACTGGTTGCATTGGGCTGGCGGGACGTGTTGCGCGGAGAGAAGGATGCGGGGAAAAATTGGTGGAAGCGATTTGGGATTGCGGTGACAATACACGCAGTCTGGAACGGCGGTTCCCTTCTTATCATCACATTGGGCGGGGCACGTTTCTTTAGAGCATTGCTTCCTAAAATTGATGTTCTGGGGTTGTCCGCAACCGGAGGTACGCTGGCATTTCTCACCATCCTGGGATTGGCAGCCTTGTGGATCGGCAGAGCATATGGACATAACAAATCCATCCTGCCTTCAGAAGGCAGTGAATCTGAAAAAGAAGACTTCATCCCGTCTGACCGGGCAATTGCGATTTGGGCTGTTGCCTGTCTCGTAGCACTCGTACCGGCTGGGATTGTAGGACTTAAACTATGGCTCGGATAAAAACCCGGCTGAATTTGTTCATTGCAGCAGGCTTGATCCTCGTCAACCTGTTTACATGGGGTCGGATTCTGCTTGCCGCATCCAATCCTCATGTTGTCGATCCAGTCATGGACCCCGAAGTTCGAGCGCTGCTGGATTACATCCATTCGGGCGAACACTCCGGGGAAACCTGGGAAGTGTCGCTCACAGAACTCGAAGCCGAACAGACCATTACCTGGTATTTAAATCGTTATCCACAAATCCCCTTTGCCTATCCAGAGATCCACATGACACCCGATTCCATTTCAGGCGAGGGAGATGTCATCATTACCGGCTTGCATTTTCACGTCAGTGGTGAAGGCACGTATTACACTGAAGGATGGTTTGCCGGTTGTGGATATCCTGGACTTGAACCTGCCGTTGCCAGCCTCCACGAAGGATGCAATCGAGCGCGAGATCCAGGTTCAATTGAGACGTGCGGAGTTGCTTCCCGTGCGATTCACATCCGCAGAATGGGGTGACGGTGTGGTCGTGGTAAAGGGGATAATTCGCTAAGGCAGTCTGAAACTTATTCACCCGGCCAGCCGATCTGCCCCTTGCCCCTGCCCTTCACGCACTGCCTAATAAAAAGAAGACCCTCCCCACCCACTTTAAAAGTGACTGGGGAGGGTAACTTCAGATAGAAATAGTTTTACAGCTTGATCTCTGCCAGCAACAATCCTTCATTGCCAGATGACTCAACAACAAAACCGAGTTTTTCAAAGAGGTGACGCATGACCTGGTTATCGTCTGTCAGAACCGCATTGAGACCTTTAAGATGTTCATCCCTGGCAATATCCAATGCCCTGCGGACCAGTTCACTGCCCAATCCCATACCCTGGTACAGATCACTAATGAGAATGCTCAGGCGGGCATCATTTGTCCCATGTAATTTACTCAACCGAACCACACCCATGATGACGCGCTCGCCAGTATCGCTTGTACCTTCAGTCACTAGAGCGATCTCTCGATCATAATCACAGTGACAGATATGGGAGAGGCGATCATGCACTACACGCTCTTGAAGGATCATCGGCTGGAGGTAACGCAGGAAAACAGAACGATCGGAAAGCGTGGCATGGAATTTCACCATCATCGCTTCATCTTCCGGCAAGATTGGACGAATTGTAACCTCAGTCTTATTCTTGGCTATCCACGTTCCCATATATTGGATGGGATACGGGCGGATCGCCAACTTGGGAAGCTTGTCTTCTGTAGTATCTTTATCATACACAAGGACACGAGCATCCAGAGCGATCAAATTTTCCGGTGATGCCATAAGTGGATTGATATCCAGTTCCTTGACCCAGCGCTGTTCAGTGATCAACTGCGCAAAACGGACAAGCAAACGTTCGAGGGAGGCAATATCCACCGGGTCGCGTCCACGTACACCCTTCAGCGCGGTATAGATGCGTGTATGCTCCATCATGCGGCGCGCTAGTGTGGTGGTCAGCGGCGGGAGAGCAAGAGAGCGGTCTTTGAAGACCTCCACCAATTGACCGCCCAAGCCGAAGAGGAGCACCGGTCCGAACTGCGGGTCGATGCTGGAACCGAGGATCAATTCATAGCCATCGATCTTCGCCATCGGCTGAACCGTCACGCCGAGGAAGTGTTCGGCGCCTACTTTTTCCGTGACTGATTTCTGAATGCTCTTATAGGCTTTCTCGACTGCCTTGGCATCGACAAGGTTAAGTTGAACACCGCCCACATCAGTTTTGTGTGTAATAGTCTCTGAATGGATTTTGAGAACAACGGGATATCCAATCGCATCGGCAGCTTTTACAGCGTCTTCTTTAGTCGCCGCGATGCGAGTATCCACTGTCGGGATGCCGTAGCAGCTCAAAAGTTGTTTTGATTCGTACTCGGTCAAAATGGTGCGGCCCGAGTTCGCGTACTACTTTGATGATCTGTGCAGCGCGTTCACGGTCCACGGGTTCATCATCCGTGGCGGGTAGTGGTGTCTCATAAAGAGCACGCAGGTTATCGGAATAGTGCGCCATATAATCAAACACACGCGCAGCGGTATCAGGATAAGGGAAGGTCGGGATGCTGGCTTTGTTGAGGATTGCCTCGCCCGGAGCAACCTCATCGCCACCCATCCAGGTAGCGATCACTGGTTTACCGAGTGATTGTGCGTATGGCACCAACTCTTCGGCTGTCTTGGTAGGATCAGTCATGGCTTGCGGGGTAAGGATAACCAAAATACCATCGCTGTTGGGATCTTTTGCGGCAATCTCAAGCGCTTTACCATAACGTTCAGGGCTGGCATCACCAAGGATATCTACCGGATTGTTATGGCTCCATGCGGCGGGCAGGAGTTCATCGAATGCCGCCATCGTTTCTGGAGAAATTCCAGCAAGTTCACCACCATTGGAAATGAGCGCGTCGGTTGCAAGCACGCCCGGACCGCCAGCGTTGGTGAGAATGGTCATACGTGGACCTTTCGGACGAGGCTGTTTGCCAAGCACTTCTGCCATATAGAACAACTCAGCAATGCTATTCACGCGCAGTACACCGCTGCGACGGAAAGCCACTTCGAGCACTTCGTCACTGCCAGTCAAGGAACCGGTGTGAGAGGCAGCAGCCTTGGCGGCGCCTTCGGTGCGCCCCGGTTTGATAACGATGATCGGTTTTGTCATCGCTACTTCACGTGCAGCAGAAAGGAATGCACGCGCGTTACCGATGGTTTCCATATAAATGACGATGCTCTTTGTGTGGGGATCATCACCAAGATAATAGATTAGATCGCTCCAATCCACATCCAACATGGACCCAATCGAAACGAACGAACTAAAGCCAACGTTCTCGCTTAAGCTCCAATCCAGAATCGCTGTGCATAAAGCGCCACTCTGGCTGATAAAGCCTACGCTGCCACGGCGTGCAATCGTACTGGCAAAGGTCGCGTTCAATCCAGTGGTCGGGCTCATCACACCGAGACAGTTGGGTCCAATGATGCGCATATTGCCGCGCCGCGCATGTTCCATGATCTGGCGTTCCAATTCCACACCTTCGGGTCCAACTTCCTTGAAACCGGCAGAGATGACAATGGCGCTCTTTATGCCAAGATCAACAGCTTCTTTGATAATGCCAGGCGCAGCCACCGCGGGAGTTACAATCACGATCAGATCCACCACTTCAGGGATGGCAGATAGGCTGGGATAAGCTTTGATTCCCAACACGCTGGGGCGCTTCGGATTGACGGGATAGATGGTCCCGCCAAAGGAACTGCTGATCAAATTCCAAACGATCGTGCGTCCAACCGTGCCAAGTGTTTCTGTAGCGCCAACGACTGCCACACTTTTGGGAGCAAAGAAGGTATCCAGAGCGTGGCGTCCATAATGCAAGACATCATGAGCCGGATCGAAACCGGGAGGTACAAGTGAGTTCATACTGTTTTTTTCCTATAATAATGAGATTTCCGCTATGTTGCTTCATAACGAGATTTACAAGTGAATATCCTTGTGATTATATTTCACAAATGCAAGATGAGGGCTAACAAATGTGGAAATCTTTCAATCGCAGGATAGATTACAGTATACCCCTACTGACGTTTGACACCTCGCTATTGATACAACCACGCCAAAATGTCATAAAGCCATCTCCATAATGGGCAGGACACGCGGCTGACCGTCCACTTCTCCAATGTGTTCACCGGTTTTGTACATCCCCATTTTTTCATAAAAGCCAAGAGCGTTCGGGTCAGCTTCGAGTTGTAGGGTTTTGTATCCGCGTTGACGAGCCAATTTCACCGCATGTGCGAATAACTGTCTGCCCACCCCCTTCCCTATGTATTCCGGCAAGACCCACAAATTCTCAATCCACGCGACACTATTTCTATCTAGCAGGGTGTAAAAGCCAATTGGAGTGTTCTCCAATTCTGCCACCCAGCTCTCATTCTTTTCAAAATATTCGGGAGAAAAGGTTAGTTGATACTTCCAAGTATCCAGCCATCGCTCGGGATAACCCCAATAAGCCTTTGCAGAAAAGGCAATCGCAGACAGTATATCTGCTTCATTAAAGCCTGCGCGTCGTACCAAAATCATCCCACCATTCGCATCTCCCTCGGCATATCGGACAACACATCTGCGCCATCTTTGGTGATCACAACATTATCTTCAATGCGCACGCCATTTCTGCCGGGCAGATAGATACCGGGTTCCACAGTGAACGCCATACCCGATTTTTCTATCACATCTCGCACGGCTTTATCCACGTTTGCGCACTGTCATAACCCGAAAAAACCATTAAACAGGACCAAGCGAGAAAACCAATATTTAAAATCAACCCAGGTAGTCCAAAAAATAAATTCAAAATATCTATAACTACATTTTTTATTTCGAGCAGATAAAATCGGAACTTGAATTAAGATTGCGAGAAAAAGAGGCGCTATAAATCTTGCGGCTGGCGGAAGAAATACCCATAAAGGAAAACATTCTTTTGGGGAAATTCCCTCTGGTGAGTAAAGGATTATAAGCGATTGGTATTAATATAATTGCCGTGGATAAATGCGAGTGCCAGGCGACCAAACCCGTTGCGACAAGCAGTTCCAAAGTAAAGCTATATGGAAATTCGGTGATTCTACAGGAAGTGGCTTACCCCAAAGGAGAAAAACGATAACCATTATGTTACAATTATTCCCACGACATGTAATGACCCAGCCTATATGAAAGGTAAAGAAAAGTTATTCAAATTCACAGCCAGCATCCGCCAATTCATCATAACTCCTGGCATATTACTTGGAAGCCCCCTTGGCATATCCCAACCATAGCCCGATAAGATCATAAACTCCTTTAAATCCGGCCAAGACCAACAGAAGAAAAGAAATATCATCGCCCCTGAAATTCCAAAGCCCAACAAGTACTGTTTTGCATACGCTGAAACATCAGCACAGGAATGATTAGATATTAATAAGCTGTGGTTTTACAATCAACCCTCCCAACCAGAGACCGGACCAATATGTTTTTCCCTCAATCGATCGCCCTGATAAATTCACCCACACAAATCATCAACCACAGATTCACTTGACCCAAAAATAAATCAAGGAAAACACTGGGAGGGACAGTAGAAACATTAAGGATAATCGTAATCGGCAAGGAACGCCCAAATAATGTTTTGGAAAAGAAATATATATACATAATGAAACCGATAAGATTGACAAATCGACCAAATCAAAATAACCAGGAAGAGTATCAAGAAGGGCAAATAATTGAAAAGGAAGAATAAAAATCAGAGAAGAATGGATGATAGGTAATGGTTGAAAACGGTTCTGGATTCAGATGCTTCGGCATATAACGGTCTCTGCACATGCGCCGCACAACATTCAAGTCATATACTTCTGCGTACCCAACGGTATTTGCAACATGACCGGCGCTCCAGAACGCGCAATAATCTACGGCAAAATATTTACATATGCTTTCGCGTTGCAAATTGGCAACGATTTGAATAACATAAAAGGCAAACAATGCCATCAATGCCAAGTTTATTCTTTTTTCAGAAGCAGGCTTCTGAATAGGTAAGTTCTGGGACATTGATGCCATTTCAGCCCACTATTCTTATTTCCCTCGGCATATCGGACAACACATCTGCGCCATGTTTCGGTGATCACAACATTATCTTCAATGCGCACGCCATTTCTGCCGGGCAGATAGATACCTGGTTCAACAGTGAACGCCATACCGGGTTCAAGGATTTGCATATTGTCGCCGCGCATGTAGGGTTCTTCGTGACCTTCCATTCCAATGCCGTGACCTGTGCGATGCGTGAAGTATTTTCCATAACCTGATTTTTCGATCACATCACGCGCGGCTTTGTCTACATCTGCACACGGGATGCCCGGCTTCGCGGCGGAGCGACCAGCGGCGTTTGCGTCTTGTACGATCTTGTGTATTTTTTTATATTCATCATCCACTTCGCCCACGGCAAAGGTGCGCGTCAGGTCTGAGATGTAACCGTCGTATGCCGCGCCCCAATCAACCACAAGCAGATCGCCAACTTGTAATTTGCGTTCGGTCGGCGAGGCGTGTGGATTGGCTGAATTCGGTCCACTGGAGACAATGGGGCTGAATGGCAGTTCAGGTTCAGAGCCATGCTTGAACAATTGGATGACCAACTCAGAAGATAATTCTTTTTCGGTCATGCCAATTTTCATTAATGGAATTGTCGCTTCGAGCGCGTCCTGTGCGATCTTCACTGCGCGGCGCATGGCTTCCACTTCGGCTTTATCTTTTCTCAAGCGCAAAGCGGATAGCACCTCACTGGCATCGGGATAATCCGCTTCGGGCACGCTGGATTTGACATAACCATATTCCAGCAAACGGAGTTGACGCGGCTCAACGCCGATCCGCTTCCCAGCCAACCCTAAAGCCTGCGCGGCTTTTCGAAAAGCCTTATCCCACTCTGATGGGTTTTCAGGGTATGCAAAGACTTGTAGTTCATAGGGCAATGAGGCGACCTTCTGCAACTCCAACTCAGGCATCACAAGCGCAGGGACTTGATCCTTCGCAAAAAGTAAAACGACCGGGCGCTCCATCAAGTGGAAGTGCAAGCCGGTCAGATATGTCAGCGTGGGACCCGGATTTAGAATAACCGCGTCCAGGTCTGAGGTCCGAAGTGAGGCGTGGAGTTTGTCAAAGCGAGGGTGAGTCATGTGAGTCTCCTTATTTAATCTCTGCTCAGAACGCCGTCCTCGGCGTTCGTGTCTTGCAAATCGCCGCCGGGGACGGCGGCGGGAGCTATCAATCTGAAGGGCGAGTCCGTTTCGAGAAGATATATAAAACCCAATCCACAATAACCGGGAAGAGCGTATCGAACATGGTGACGACACGAAACCACCACGGAATAACAAGGCTGCGACGCGGACGTTTGGCGAGGTCAACAACACGGCTGGCGACATATTCAGAGGTCATATGAGAGCGAAGAACCTTGTTGACAGCTTCACGCGTTTCGGCTCTCTCCATCACTTTGCCAAACTCCGTGCTGGCGGGACCTGGATAAATGCCGGAGACTTTTACTCCAAATGGAGCAACCTCACGACGAAGTGAATCGGTGAAGGCTCGCACGCCATATTTACTTGCTGAATAGGTGGTAAGTAGTGGAGGGGATATGAGACCAGCAACAGAGACCATGTTAATGATATGACCTTCACCGCGCTTGAGCATATGCGGGAAGAACAGCGCGCGTAACGAGCATGGTACCGGTGAGATTAACTTGAATGATCGTTTCGATACTGCGTTCAGGATTGAGGTGATTGAACCAGTTCATCGCGCCGAAACCCGCGTTGTTGAAAAGGATGTCTATCCGTTGATATAGATCAAGGACGGTCTGCACCATTACGTCAATCTCGGCGCGTTGGGTTACATCTACGGGGACGGCAAATGCCTGTCCCCCACGACTCTGGATCTCAGCCGCGAACGTCTGCAAACGGTCCAGACGACGTGCGGCAAGGACAACCTGGCAACCTTCTTCCGCGAATAGACGTGCCGCATCTTCACCAAACCCTGATGATGCCCCTGTGATGAGAACAACTTTATCTTTGAGTGAACGTGACATGAATATAAACCCTGTTGGTTGAGTAGGGCAAAGCCCGTATCGAAACCAACAAATAACGGGAGTTGTTTTGCTTAGTGGTGGTTTCGATACGCTCTCAGCTTTCGCTTCGAGCTACTCAACCACCAGATCGCCTGATTACTATTCGCCTTCGTCTTGCATTTCTTCTTTCGGTAGTTTCCTCGGTCGTGGCGGCTCAATGACCGCTTCGGGAGCGAGAGCGATTTTCAACACATCGTCCATGTGTTTGACAGGGACGATCTTCAATTCAGCCTTTGCAGTCTTTAGGCAGATCAATCAGATCCTTCAAATTCTTTTCGGGCAAAAGGACAGTTTTAAGTCCAGCGCGATGCGCGGCTAAAACTTTCTCACGCACGCCACCAATCGGCAGGATACGTCCACGTAGCGTGATCTCGCCAGTCATGCCGATGTGCCTGTAAGCAGGGCGTCCTGTGAGAGCAGAGATGATCGCGGTTGCCATCGTAATACCCGCAGAGGGACCATCCTTTGGTATGCCGCCTTCTGGCATGTGAACATGAATGTCCATGCGCTCGAACACATCCAAGTCAATATTCAATTGTGCGGCACGTGACTTGATATACGTCAATGCAGCTTGACCGGATTCCTGCATCACTTCGCCCATTTGACCTGTCATCTGCAAGCCGCCCTTGCCTTCAAGGACAGCTACTTCGACTGGCATGATCTCGCCACCGTTTTCGGTCCATGCAAGAGATGTAACAACACCCACTTCGTCGGTGCGTTCAGCCTCGGTTTGGAAGACCTGTTGCGGTCCCAAAAACTTCTCAATGGATTCGGGTGTAATCGTGGCGGGATACTTCTTCCCCTCCGCTTTCAAGCGCGCCACTTTGCGACATACACGCCCGATCTCACGCTCCAAGTTGCGGACACCCGCTTCATAAGTGTATTCACGAATAATGCGACAAATCGCATCAGGCTCGAACGTGAGGTTGAGTTCGTCCACGCCATTTTCTTCGATCTGACGTGGAATCAAATAGCGATTGGCTATCTCTAATTTTTCTTCTTCGATATAACCGGGGAACTCGATCACTTCCATGCGATCCAACAAAGGCGCAGGGATATTTCCCAATGAGTTCGCAGTTGTCACAAACATGACCTTGGAAAGGTCAAAAGGCATTTCAAGATAGTGATCGCTGAATGCGTAATTCTGTTCAGGGTCTAACACTTCCAACATTGCAGAGGCGGGGTCGCCACGGAAGTCGGAATACAGCTTATCAATTTCATCCAACATAAACAGCGGATTCGCTGTCCCGGCACGCTTCATAGTTTGGAGGATTCGTCCCGGCAACGCGCCGATGTAGGTACGGCGATGTCCACGGATTTCGGCTTCGTCACGCACGCCGCCCAACGAGACGCGCACGAACTTGCGCCCTAACGCATCCGCAATCGAACGTCCTAGTGACGTCTTGCCAACACCAGGAGGTCCAACAAAGCAAAGGATGGGTTGTCGTTCCTTCTTGGGTTTCAACGAACGGACGGCGATATATTCAACGATACGGTCTTTTGCCTTCTTGAGTCCATAATGATCGCGTTCGAGAATCTTTGCCGCGTTCTTCACATCCAAATTATCGGGTGATGAATTCGTCCATGGCAGGTCAATGATCCAGTCAATGTAGGTGCGGATGATGCCCACTTCGGGAGCCATCGGCGGCATCTGATTGAGTCGTTCCAGTTCCTTGAAAGCGACCAGTTTCGGCTCATCGGGAAGATTTGCCGCTTCCAATTTCGTTTTGAGGTCGGTGGCATCTTTCGTGAAGATATCGCTTTCGCCCAACTCATTTTGGATCTGACGCATCTGTTCACGCAGATAAAACTCACGCTGACTCTTATCCACTTCATCCTGCACACGTGAATGGATTTCGTCTTCGAGTTCAAGCACGTCCACTTCCTGCGCAAGGATTTTGTTCAACGCTTGCAAACGTCCACGCGGCTCGAGCAACATCAACAGGCTTTGCTTGGCTTCATAGTTCAATGCCAGCGACGTGGCGATCATATCCGCCAGCCAGCCCGGCTCGGAGATGTTCATCGCGAACAAATGCGCCTCTTCGGGGATCGAGCGATCAAGCTGTACGCAACGATCGAAGAGGTCCAAAGCTGAACGCATGAGAGCGTTCGTTTGGCGGTCAGCAGTTTGAGGTTCAGCAACGACGCGGGCTCGCACCACCAGATACGGCGTGGTACGAACGAACTCAACGATCTCCACACGGCGGCGTCCCTGCACGAGCGCGGAGTGCGAGCCATCCGGCATCGCAAGCAAGCGCCCCACTGCCATCTCCACACCGATCGGCAGGAAATCGTTCACGCCTGGGTTATCGAGATCAGGTTCATTTTGCGTCAGCCCAATGATCGTCTGTTCTTTTTGTTGCGCCTCCTGCACGGCAAGCAACGATGCCTCACGCCCCACAAAGATCGGCGAAACCATGCGCGGGAAAATGACCAGGTCACGCAACGGCAAAACCGCGGCTTCGATCATGCCATCGGCATCTGCCTCACGGTTCGGGACGCGATATAACTCCTCCGTGCGTTGCGAGAGGGTCAGGTCGAAATTATCTTCTTCTTCGTTCCATTCTTTTGGGTGACTCATTTTCCATTCCGTCTAGGGGCGACCAGCGTGGTCGCCCCTACGAATGATTTATTTTAGGATTAGGCAATGCTACCATCATTTGCGGAGTTCTCCAACGGAACTCACCGGACTCACGCTTCAGTCCCAGCTCCAAATTGCTTCGTCATCCTGAGGCTTCGCTTCCACTTCGACCTTACTCCGCTGACTCCATGCAGCACTAACCTCGCCAGCAAAAGCGACACTACCAGCCGTCAAAACGACTTTATCTTCGCCAGCCAACTCTAAAGCTCTTTCTAGTGCTGCGGCAACGGGTTCAACAGCTTCTACTTTCATCCCAGCTTTTCTCACCTGTTCAGCAATCGATTCAGCCGAAGGTGCGCGTGGATGATCTGCACGTGTGGCAATCACATATTCCACTCTTGGTTTAAGTTCTTCCAACATGCCCGAAATATCTTTATCTTCCAAAATACAGAACAGCAGAATTACCGGTTTATTTGGAAAATACTCATCAAGCGTTTCTCGCAAGCGTAAAGCAGAATCTCGATTGTGCGCCGAGTTCGATAACAACTGTCGGGTGGCGACTCACCACTTCGAAGCGGGCGTGCCATTTTACCTGAGAAAATCCCTTTTGGATGGCTTCATCTGAGACTGGGATTCCACTTGCTTTGAGCGCGGCATAGGCTGTGACTGCATTATCAATTTGATGATTCCCTAATAAAGGAATAGTGAACATGATAGAAGTGCTCTGACCGCGCTCTGCGTCACCTGATGAGATCGTAAAAGCCTGGCTATCCAACGACGATCCCAGCTTACCAAACTTTACATCTTTTCCTACAAGGGTAAATGTACACTCTTTCAATTTGGCTACGCGCTCCAAGACTTCGAGCGCTTCATCCTTTTGCGGTGACGAAACCACAGGCACACCACCTTTGATAATGCCAGCCTTCTCCCCTGCTATCTCTGCCAATGTATTTCCCAACACAGCCATATGGTCATAGGACAGTGAAGTGATCACCGAAACCTTTGGCATGACGATATTCGTCGCGTCCAACCGTCCACCCAAACCAACTTCGATCACCGCGGCGTTACATCCGTATTTAGCAAAAGCAAGAAAACCAAGCGCGGTTGTGATCTCAAAGGTTGTGAGTTTGGGAATCTTCGCAACGGCGGGTTTCATTTCTTCAACAAGTTCAACCATCAATTCATGCGAAATCGGCTCGCCATTGACTTGAATCCGCTCGCAATAATCGATCAAATGCGGAGACGTATACAAGCCAACTCTATATCCCTCCGCCTGCAACGCGGACGCGCACAACGCGCTGACCGAGCCTTTGCCCTTCGTCCCAGCCACGTGGATGATAGGATATGTAGTTTGTGGATTGCCAAGTTCGTCCATCAATGCGAACATACGATCAAGGTTGAACTCCGCCTTGGCAAGTTCGGAGATATGTTTCAGGCTATAATCTACAAAAGAATAGAGATAATCAAGAGCTTTGTTGTATTCGACTTCAATGTCCATGCGAGGGATTGTAAAGCGTAATTCGTGAATTCGTAAATTCAGAAATTGGATAACTTACATGAATAATTGGTCTAAATATCTGAAAGGTACTATCTAGTTATTGGTAGATGCATTACACAACTCTCCTTGCTTCCAAATTCATATCACAAAGTAACACAGCGATTCTATTAGATACTTCTAGGCTTAGCATTTCAAGAATCTAGGCTTGGAAAACTTGTTACAACTAATGAAATCATAACAGGTTTTGGAAAAGCGTCGATTCTTAGCATTAGAGATACTAACTAAGCCCATCTATTACCTTTCGGTATTGGTCACTATGCCTCATTGTTTTTGGTTAGCAAGTCTAATATCACGCCATCAGATGACAATCGTTAATTGATTTTTGCCGAAGTTATTTTATGGCATAATTGACTTTATCATGCAGGAAAAGCTATAGTAACAAGGTGTATGCATGACTATCTATTATTAAATGTTGGGCAATTTATTGGATGTAGGCATGTTATGGTGAAGAAACATATTAACTCTATTGTCAACAATCTTGTCACTGGTAATTTATATTCAACACCATGACCATTCACATCTCTATTAAGCTAAAGCAAGGTAAATTATGGAAACTTGTTTCATCTGCCGCAAACACAAAGGACAAGAAGCCACCCCTCCCGGTGGATACATCTACGAAGACGAGAATTGGATGATCTGCCACACGCCAGGGAAGTTGGGTCCGCTGGGGACATTGTTCATCGAGTCGAAACGTCACTTTTTGGATTATGCTGAAATGACGGATGAGGAGTCCGCTTCACTTGGGACTGTGATGCGGAAAGTCTATCATGCGCTCAAATTGCTTACAGGCGCAGAACGGGTATATCAGGTCACATTGATGGAAGGAGTTCCACATTTCCATTCATGGCTGGTGCCACACCGAAAAGACGACCCCGAAAAAGGGATGAAATTCCTCGCACGGGATGATTCGTGCAGTGACGAGGATGCTGCGGTGCTGGCAGGGAAATTGCAGGAAGCAATGAAGTAGGGCGAATTGGCAATCCGCCCTACTTATTACAGAAAACATGCTCGCCACCCTCACTATTCACCTCCACATCCCTACCTGTGCCTCGCTCAAAGAAAAGCGTGGACACATCAAGCCGCTGATCTCACGTTTGCACCGCGAGTTCAACGTCTCTGTGGCGGAGATGGATTTGCAGGATAAATGGCAGGAGGCGGTCATTGTCTGTGCGATGGTTGGGAATGACGGTGCGTTTTTACAGTCTGCGTTGGGAAATGTGGCAAAATGGGTGGAAGGTCATTGGACGGATGGGGATGTGTGGGATACAAAGATTGAGATCGTTTGAAAGTTTAACAAGTTGGAAGGTTTGAACGTGTAAACGTGTCAACCTGCAAACCTTAAAACGGAGAGAAAAAATGGATTTAGGACTCAAAGACAAACGTGCGTTCGTCACCGGTGCATCACGGGGACTTGGATATACAACAGCCTTGCTCCTCGCAAAAGAGGGATGCAAGGTCGCGATCAACTCGCGCCATGAAGGGAAGGTCAAAGCCGCGGCGGAGAAAATAGCCCAGGAAACAGGCACGCAGGCTTACGGTCACGCGGGAGACGTGGGTAATGCGTCCACAGCTGAATCGGTGTTGAAGTCCGCTGTCAATTCGTTGGGCGGACTTGATATCCTTGTCACCAATGCAGGCGGACCTCCCGCAGGTTCGTTTGAAGTATTCGACGAAGAAGCGTGGCAGAAAGCGGTGGATATATCCTTCATGAGCCACGTGCGATTGATCCGTGCCGCATTGCCACACTTGCGAAAATCTGAGGCGCCCAGCGTGCTCACCATCACATCTTTCACGGTCAAACAACCGTTGAACAACCTTGTGCTTTCGAATAGCATCCGGCTGGCAACCATTGGCTTGACCAAGTCACTTGCATTGGAACTTGGAAAGGATGGGATACGTTTTAACTCCATTCTGCCCGGTTGGACGGAGACAGAACGGGTGCAAGAACTTATGGATTTTCGTGCCAAAAACAACAATTCAACCGCAGAAGAAGAGATCGCCAAAGTAACAGCCGATATTCCGTTGAGGCGCATGGCACAGCCGGAAGAAATTGCGAATGCGGCTATGTTTCTGGTCTCACCCGCCGCATCGTATGTGACAGGCGTTATGCTCAATGTAGATGGTGGTATCGTCAAAGGTACATTTTGATAAAAAGAGTCTTGCTAGGGTTGTTCGTAACTATTTTGATCGCGAGTTGTGCCGGTCAGCCAACAGAAATCGTTTCAGATTCGAGTGAAGCAAAATCCGCACTGGTCAATTTTTTGACATTGTTGAACACAAAGAAATATGAAGAGGCTGTTTCGCTTTATGGCGGCGATTACGAACAATTACAAATCTTCAACGCGGATGCTGACCCGTCGGACCATGTCGCTTTGTGGATTTATGCCTGCGACCATCAACTTTTACAATGTCTGAAAGTCCGCAATACAACGTTCAAAGAAGAACAGGGTAACACTTCGGTCTTTCAGGTAGAATTCAGCAACCCAGATGGCAGTTTGTTTGTACTGGGTCCGTGTTGCGGTGCAGATGAAACAGAGATGCCGCCCGTATCACAATTTGAATTCAAAGTTACAAAAACTCCACAAGGAAAATTTCTCGTAATGGATATGCCTCCTTATGTCCCTTGAAAATAAAACAAGCAAGCTCTCCTTTCTCACGCGTACATCGCTTCTGCTCGGCTTCTTCTTCGCATTGGACAAGGTGTTTGCTTTCGGAAAATCCCTGCTCTTCAATAAAGTCGTTGGTTTGGAAGGCATGGGCATTTTCGGCGCGGCAAACAATATCCCTGATTACCTTTCCGCTCTTCTTTCGGGAGGAGCATTGGGGATGGCTTTCATTCCAGTCTTGACAGAATATCTGGATAGGCAAGGTCGCCGTGAAGCTTGGGACTTGTTCTCAAGAATCATCAACCTGGCATTTGTCATTACGGGTGCATTTTCATTAGTAATCATTCTCTTGGCGGAACCGTTTGTACACTATTTGATTGCCCCAGGTTTTACACTCGAACAACAGATCCTCACCGCTTCGTTGATGCGACTTGACCTGATCGCCATCCTTATCTTCTCGATCAGTGGATTGGTGATGGCAAGCCTGCATGCCAACCAACATTTTCTCCTGCCAGCATTGGCGCCCATCCTATATAACCTGGGACAAATTTTCGGCGTTCTGATCCTTAGCCCAGACAGCGGACTCCGTCTGGGACCCATCCAACTCCCGGCTTTTGGGTTGGGACTATATGGGATGGTCTATGGTGTGATATTGGGTTCGGCATTGCACTTGTTGATTCAGGTGCCCGGACTTATTCGTTATCAATTTCATTGGACACCTGTACTCGAGTGGAAAAGCGCCGGCGTCCAACGCGTACTGATCCTGTTGGGACCGCGTGTACTCACGATGGCGAGCATCCAGGCTTACTTTGTTGCGCGCGATAACTTTGCTTCTCGTTTCGATACGGTTGGTGTAGGGGCGCTCAACCTGGGCTGGACGATCCAACAAGTCCCCGAAACGATCATCGGCACTGCCATTGCTGTTGCTCTTTTGCCCTCGCTGTCCGAGTTCATTAACCGCAATGAGATCGATAAATTTACAGAGACCGTAAACCGCGCCTTGAAAGTGATGCTGGCTCTTTGCATTCCAGCGGCAACCCTTCTGGCGATAACTGTCCGTCCGCTGGCAGAGAGTTTCTTCAAATACGACGCGTCCCGCCTGGACCTGCTGACTGCCTGCACGTGGGCATTCCTGATCGGCTTGGTGGGCGACACCTGGCTGGAAGTAGCAGTACGCTCCTTTTATGCGAATCAGGATACCCGTACGCCTTTGATCGCCGCCTTTAGTCAGGTAATCGCCTTCGTGTTGCTTTCCCTAATACTGTCACCGATCATCGGGCTTGCAGGGATTCCCCTCTCCGCCGCGTTGACTTTCACTACACAAGCCATTGTCCTCCTTACCATTATAAATCGCCGCTATCCAGGCTTGTTGAAAATTGGAAGCACTGCGCCGCGTGCGCTCGTTTCTGCCATAATGGCAGGCATCGTTACATTGGCGCTTATAAGACTACTTCCCCTATCCAGCCTACCTGGGACATTCATCGCTCTTACAGCTGGAGGGATTGTTGCCATTCCCTTCATCTGGACTGAGATTAAATTGTTATTAAAATTATAAAAACACCTTAGGATATAATACCGCCCATGATCCAAAATAATAATAGCTCTGGAAGCACACAACCCAACAAACCTGTCACTTTGTCCAAACCCAAACGCGGACGTACGTTCCTGTTCTACGCGCTTGGATTGATCGTCATCCTTGTTATCGCCATTTTCGGCGGCTATCAATCGGGCATCTCGATCCGCAAGGAAACGAAATCATCCGCCGTACTGCAACAGCTTGGTGAACAATACCAGCTTGCACTCGTGGATATTCAGTTCGGTCGTTATGATAACGCTAAACAGCGCCTCGAATACATCATTCAAAATGACGCATCCTTCCCGGGCGTACAAGACACCTTGACACAGGTGCTGGTGCAGATGAGCACACAAGCTACGGGTCAACCCGCTTCAACAGTTGCCCCCCCCACTGCTACCACCGCACCCACACCCGATTACAGTGGCGTGCAGGAGGCATTTACACAGGCTCAACAGCTTATCGCCGCGCAGGATTGGACCGGGGCGCTGGGTGCGCTCGACCAGTCACGCAAACTCGACCCAACCTACAACACATCACAAGTGGACGGTATGTATTATTTTGCCCTGCGCAACTACGGGTATGACCTGATCGTGAAACAGGGAAACCTGGAAGGCGGCATCTATCAATTAACCCTGGCGGAACGTTTCGGTCAATTGGACAATAGCGCCAACGGCATACGAGAAGGCGCCCGTTACTATATTCTCGGCGCATCCTTTTGGGAACTGAACTGGGAACAATCCCTGTTCTATTTCAATCAGATCTATGGCGGCTGGCCCAATTTATGGGATGGCACCATGACTGTGGCAGATCGTTATCGAATCGCATCCATGCGATATGGTGATGAATTATATGGAAATGAAAATTATTGCGATGCGGTCACTCAATATGAGAATGCAAAAAATATTGCGCCCCTCGATAACACCGCAAGTAACAATTACCCAAAAGCATACGTAGCCTGTCACCCCGCCACAGCGACCCCGGTACTTGAGACACCCACAACAGATCCCGGTGTAATCATCCCAACCGATACACAATCTGTGGCGCCAACAGCAGCACGCAACGGCTGTACCTCCAACAGCCGTACCTCCAACGGCTGTGCCACCAACAACTGACCCAGCTGCTGCATACACCATGACCCATCCCCCGACCTGGGTGCTGGCTCTCACCTACTGGCTTCATCTACTTGCCACCGTCGCATGGATTGGCTCGATCATCGCCACATCCATACTCTTCCTGCCCGCCGCAGATAAAGCTCTCAAACCCATCGATCACCTCGCGCTCATTGACGCCATGCAAAAACGGCTCGAACCCATTGCGTGGTTCTGCATGAGCCTTCTGCTTCTCACAGGCTTATTCCAAATGAGTGTCAACTCAGCATTATGACGGCTTCCTCTCCACCAGCACACAATGGTCGCTGTCGATCCTCACCAAACACATCCTTGGCATATTCATGGTCGTCGCCAGCGCCATCCAAACCTGGGAAGTCATCCCCTCCATCCGCAGGCTTTTGATGAACAAAAAAAATGCAGACGAAGAGCAAGTCATTCGCCTGCAAAAACGGGAAAGACTCCTATTGCGGACCAATTTGGACTTTCCATTCTGATCCTGCTGGCGACAGCTTTCGCCCGCGCTTCATAAATCGACCATCAGCAAATCAAAACAGCCGCCTCCTTCTCAGAGACGGCTGTTTCTGTTTTCTTATAACTTGATCAACTCTGGAGCAGGTGTGCCGGTCAGATCATACGCCATCGCACCCGTTATTCTGACCGGAACAATATCCCCAATCTTCGCATCACCCTCGATAAAGACCAACCCATCAATTTCAGGTGCGTCACGATACGAACGCCCGATGGAAATTCCTTTATCTTTGCCTTCCACCAAAACATCCAACGTCTTGCCTACATACGATTGATTAACCTGCATGGAGATGCCTTGTTGCAACTCCATCAATTGTTCAAAGCGCGCTTGTTTCACATCCGCAGGGACCGGGTCCCCAAGTGGTTCGCTTGTCGTCCCAGGTTCAAAGGAAAACTGGAACGTCCCCACGCGGTCAAAGCGGATCTCCTGCACAAAATCCACAAGCGCCTGATATTCTTCATCTGTCTCGCCGGGATAACCGACAATGAATGTCGTGCGAATGGACAAGGTCTGAAATCTTCGAGCGCATCTTGCCAAGCGTTTTATGCACCCAATCAATATTGGAGGGTCTCTTCATACGATATAACGTTTTGGGATGTGCATGTTGGAGCGGCATATCGAGATAAGGCAAAACCTGTTTACTGGAAGCCATCACATCGATGAGGCGATCCGTCACGTAGCCAGGATACGCATACATGATTCGGATCCAATCCATATCAGGAACAGAGGTTGTTAATTGCTCCAGCAGAATCGCCAGCCCGTCTTTCATCCCCAAATCGTGGCCATAGTCGGTTGTGTCCTGCGCGATCAAAACCAATTCACGCACACCTGAGTCACGTAAACGGCGCGCTTCGTCAATGATCAATTCGACAGGGCGTGAAACCGCCGTCCCTTTGATAAGCGGGATGGCGCAAAAAGCACAAGGGCGGCGACATCCATCTGCAATCTTGATATATGCGCTCGCACCAGCCACAGAGACGCGCATCGCCTCATGTTCGTCCGTGCCAACGGTCTTGGCTTCATCGGGCAAATGATAAAGAGGCTCAGGATGAGGTCCCTTGCGGAGTTCCCGCACTACCTGAACAATGTCCATCCAACGACGTGTGCCCAGCACCCCGTCGATACCGGGTACTTTCACAACCACTTCCGAACCATAACGTTGCGTGAGACATCCTGCCGCGATCAAAAGTTGATTCTCGCGTTTGCCTTCTGCAAGTTCACGCAAGACATTGAACGACTCTTCCTTTGCAGGACCGATAAAACCGCAGGTATTCACGATCAACACATTCGCGTGCGAAGGATTGTCCACTGCGCTGTAGCCATCGCGGAGAAGGAGTTGCGCCATGAAGTTTGAATCAACAGTATTTTTGGCGCAACCAAGTGAAACGAGATGAAAAGTATTTTTTGACACTGATAAATTTTCCTTATAAAGTTCTTGCTGTTCGTGAGCAGTTGTACTGCACCCTAAACAAACCTACGGCACAGGCGTGCTCGATGAAATCGGCGTACGCGACGCAACAGGCGTCCTCGTCGGTCTCAATGTGGAAGTTGGCGGCACTGTATTTGTCGGCGTTGGAGATGGAAGCGCAGTGGGCGTGACAATCTCATCTCCACGATAAATATTACTCACAACCTCACCAAACGCTCCCAGGAGACCAAGGTCACGTCCATTATAGGCGATACGGATCGCTGCGCCGCTTCCCACCAACACCTCGACCTGTTTCTCAGCCTCATACGTATACACATTCCCTGGTATGGTCCTGCCTTCAAAAACCACCTTCCCATCCGAGATCACGCGCATATACGTCCGTTCGACCGCGACCAGGTTGACCTGCACACTAACGTTGACATTGATGGTTGGAATAATAATCGTTGCCGTCGCTTCACCGGAAAAAGATTCAACAGGTAACAGCGTTGGCGTTTCCGTAAACAAGGATGGATCAGGAGATGCCAGCAACACATCTGAAATGGACCGAGCAGTGGGCTGTACCTCGCGCAGGCTTTGCAGTGTCACTACACGGTTAATGCCCCAAATGACAAAACCCACGAGAATGACCGCCATACCGATACCAAAGACCATGTCTCCTGCGATGAAATTAGGCAAAGACAGGTTATGCAAGATGGGCTGGTTGGGTTTACGCGCGGGTTGTTGTGGATTCTTTTCACGATGCCGCGCCTGTAACGCATCCGCAAAACGGAGGAGCACTTTGTCCACATCCATATCGAGGAAGGAGGCGTAGTTCGACAACATGCCGCGTGTCTGGACGGTGGAGGGCAATCTATCCATTGCGCCCAATTCAAGCGCTTCGAGATAATGCGCCTTGACGTGTGTATTCCGTTCCACTTCTTCGAGGTGCAGGCTGAGTGTCTCGCGGCGGTTGCGGAGGTCGGCGCCAACCTCTTTGAAGATTTCATCGCTTTGGGTTGTATCTTGGGGTGGATTTTGGAGTTCAGGAGCAAGCTCCTGCATTTGGGTTTCGGGAATTTCATCACTCGACAGCAAGCTGTCGGACTCCATAGGTTCGCTCTTCTTGCGTGCGGAAATGACCGAGCCGATTCTGTTTAACCATGTTTGCCAGATTTTGTCGCTCACATCTGGCTCAAGCTGGATTTCATCTTGAACCGCTTCAGCGACTTCTTCAACAATCGGTTCGGGTTGTGGAATTGGTTCTTCGATAATTTCAGGTTGGGGTTCTGCAACAGGTTCTGGTTCCGGCTCAATCTTTTTGCGTCCGCGGCGTTTGGGTTTGGTGGGAGTCGGATCGGGCTGAGGTTCGGCTTCTTGAACGGAATCAACTATCGGCGCGGAAAGAGGCGCTTGCTCTTGGACAGAGGAAGGTTCGGGTGTTGGAGAAGCCGGTTGGGACGTAAAATCCTCAGGTGCGATAATCTCCCCAAAGGTTTGTTTCGATGAACGCAATTCTTCGAGCAGTCCGTCAATATCCAGCCCAAGGTATTCGGCGTAGTTACGCAGATAGCCGCGCGCCTGCACAGGCGAGGGCATGGATGAAAGATCATCGTCCTCAAGCGCCTGCAAGTAAGGCACGCGAATGCGCGTGGCTTCGAAAACCTTTTCGAGCGTGAGTTGTTTTTCCTCACGAACGGCTTTGAGTTTTTGACCGATGGTTTGCGTCATGAGTTGATATAACGAAACATCACCAGCCCCCCATCGAACGGGAATGAACTGGTGATGTCATGGGTGGATGGGTACAGGTTAGGCTTCTGGTGATTCAGCCGTTTCAGGAGCGGCTTCTTCAGCGGGCGTTTCAGTCGTTGTTTCTGCAACTGGTGCTTCAGCCGGGGTTTCTGCGGCTGGCGCTTCCGGGGTTTCCTCTTCAAATGCTTCGCCTTCGCGGTGGACAACGATCTTGACTTCGGGCATTAGATCCATTGTGAGGCGGACGTGAGCGGTAAATTCGCCCAGGTTACGGATGGGTTGCATATCGACTTGTTGTTTCTTGACTTCGAAACGGGTCTGTTCTGAAATGGCAGTTGCCACATCCTGTGTGGTGATGGAGCCATAGAGTTTGCCCGTATCGCCAGCTTTGGCGGCAAAGGTGACCACAACGCCTTTGATCTGGTCAGCCAAGCCCTGAAGCTCAGAGTTTTGTTCAGTGCGACGGATCTCAGCCTGTTTGCGAACCTTTTCGATTTGTTTGAGCGCACCTGCGGTGGCAAGCACTGCCAGCCCCTGCGGGACGAGGAAGTTACGTCCATAACCATCGGCAACCTTTTTAACGTCGCCTGCACGCCCCAATTTATAAACGTCCTTAATAAGCATCACTTTCATTGTTCAAGCCCTTCTTTCTTAGATATTTGGTACGCCGCAAAAAACGCGGCGCTTCGGTCTCACGTTGTGATGACCTTGCGAGCGAAGGGTACTACGCTCGGCGGGGAATTCTACCACAATTCACTGGGTCAAAAGTGAAAGTTTTCTGGAACATTTGACCTTTGACTTTAGATCTTTGACGGCTTTTCCAGCATATCCATATACGCGCCTTCGAGAAGATCGCTTCTTTCTACCCCAAGGCTGGTCATTAAACCTTCGGCAATTTCCTGCCCTTCGGCATCGCTCTGCCCCTCGCGCATGACGACTTCCAACTCCATGAATTGACCCAAGCCTTCGACATCATCCAAATGCACACGCGTCTGCCCGACAAGGTAAAGATAACGCGTCTTTTTGACGACTCCACGAATCCCATAAGCAAGTTCAAGAACTCGCTTGAGGTTTTCAGGGTCAGATATATGGGCAATGTGATAGTCGGAACGTTTCGGTCCCTCCTGATCGGGACGTGTGTAATAGATGAGTTGAGCATTGTTGGCGCCAAGGATACGAAGTTTCAAGCGTCCTTGTGGGACGTTGAAAAATATATCCTCCTGCGGAATGGTTTCAACGGGCTTGTCGCTTAATGTTCGCGCGCGCTTCTTGATTTCAAGAAAATTCGTGGCACGGGCTTTGATCTCGATATTGGCTGGCATATTGTTTAATTTAATCCTTCCTGTCACGGGCTGGCATCATAAAAATGGGAATTTTTGTATCATGTACCACTTGCTCAGCAACACTGCCCATTAAGAGCAAATCCAGGCTTCCGCGTCCGCGTGAGGTGAGCATAACCATGTCCGCTTTTTGTTCCTCACTGACATTGACAATGGTCCGGGCAGGAATGGAACCTTGGACAAATGTCTTGACCCGCAAATGATCCTTCTGCAAAGGATGGGCAATATCACGGAGAAACTTTCGCATGTTGGTCTCGGCTTTGTCACGGATATTCTCGACCACCTCAGAAGGAGCGCGGTAATCTTTTACTTCAGGCACAGCAGGGACAGACAATAACATTAGATTACTCTCAAATGCTGTGGCAAGTGCACGGGCATAGGGTAAAACACGTTCCGAGTATACCGAGCCATCCAACGCGACCAAAATATGTTTTATGTCCGGAGGAGAAGGATAACCATCTTCCAGGTACTTCACGATCAGGATGGGTACATCAATGGATTGAACCAGTTCACGCGAGACGCCACCATCCAGCCAATGTGGTTTGCCCGATTTTCCACGTGTGGTTGTTATGACCAGGTCCACGCTGGCTTCATCAATGTATTGTTTGGTCACTTCAGAGATCGAACCATCGCGAACAGCATAGTTTGCGTCAATACCCATGTTCTGGAAATCGTTGACAACTCTTTTGAGGTAAGTCTTCCGTTCGCTCAATACGATCTGATGTGTTTTCTTTTGCCTTGCAGTTACAGGCTCTTTAATGACGGAGAGTATTGTCACATGCGCATTTGTAGACTTCGCGACAGCCTTCGCCATCGGGATAGCCTGCGCCGCTTCCTTTGAACCATCCAGCAAAACTGCAATACTCCGTATTGTCACTGTTTGTTCATACCATTTACTATCCACAGGGTCAGGCTGCCAGACGACTTCTGCCTCGTCATTTTCACCTAAGCCTGCCCCGTTTGGCTTGACATCTATTTGTCCAAACCCAAAACCAGCCAGTTGATTTGCGTCCAGCAATCCGAGATAATCCATTTCAGGCTGAGGTTCGCCCATGCGGCTACGGAAGTATGTAAAGCCTGCGTACAAAATGGGAATAAATACGAGATACGTCCATGCACCCTCAAAGAAGCGCTCTTCAAAAATGATCAGCGTAGCACCCGTTGTCAGCAATGCCGCAACAACCGTCCCGATGATAAGAAGCGCACTTGTCCATTTAAATTGTTCACGTACCCTGCGGACGAGTCGCTTTGTCACAGCCCAACCTGTCATACTCAATAAAATGAACACACCCGCCGCATAGATCGCAAGATACGTCTCTTCCTGTGTACCAAAAAACAGAAAGCAAATACTCACGATGGCAACTTCGATCCAGACAGGTTTATCTGCAACTTCATATTGGTTGGGTTCGCCGAACAGAGGTGGAAGGTATTTGCGTTCCTTCAAACCCAATGCCAGGTTCTGCAATCCTTGCGCACTCGCCGCCGAAGCAGACATTAACACCGCGATGCCAACCAACGTTCCAATGTATGGAAGTGGATTGGGCAGGAGATGATCCATTGTTTGCGTAAATACAGACACGTCCACATTCAGCGGATCGGAAACCTCAAAAATTACAGGTCCTACTATAAGCATCGTAATGGCGGTAGTCCCCATGATAATTAATAAACTATAAAAAGCTTTGTTGCTTTTCTGCGTGGGCGTGCCATCATACGCCGCAACCAGATTCGCAAAGACTTCCACGCCTGTCATCACAGCCAGAATGCGCACGTATCCCCCCAGCGTAATATGAAGATATTCAAGACGGAACGCGTCAAAATTAAAATCAGGAAAGTGCAAACCATACTGGACGATGGTTGCAATCACCATCATCCACAAAAGGATCAACACCCCTGCCGTTGCCGGACCAAATGTACGCGCCGCCATTTTGGGTCCACGGTTTACAAGCCAGCCTGTCAACACGCTCAAAGCAATAGCCACAAAAGTTCGATATGTCAGCAATGACAAACCAAACATGGATTCATTCAATATAGGAATACGATCCGCAATGAATGTGACCATCGCCGCCATGCTGACCAAAAATGTCAATGTGTATTCGATGAACGTGATCGCCGCATTGATCTTTACCGCCCATCCTCCAAACTCTTCTTCGCTTAACCCACTCCCGCCGCTTCCATCGGTCACCCACTGCATCACCAAACGATACATGGCAGAGACCACCGCGATGGTGATCACCACCAGCCATACAGACGCGCCAAATGTGATCTGCGCCACCCCCGCAACTACAATCAATTTCAGAAAGGGACCAAAAACGTAAAGTGGTGATGTTGCAGGATCTCCCCCGCCTGCCAACGCACCTTCAAACGAATTCTTCAGTTTATGAGATATGTGCGCCAACGTTGCTTCCTCGAAGCGAGCAAAATCATTGTACCCGCACCCAAGGGAGAGGGCAATATTTCATATGGAATCAACGCGCGAAACGGCAATTAATTCGGACGCATTGTATCCCATTATGAAAAAGTAATGAACTTATCAGACAAGTTAGCTATCACGCATGCAAAGTAAAAGCATTAGATCTGTTGATATAGTTGCGGCAAGATTTTCAATACACAAATTTTTTCATCAACAAGGAGTAATAAATCATGTTCAAATTTCGTTCTTCCAAAATGTTCGTCGCCGTATTGATGGTTCTGGTCTTCGCAACCACGGCTTTCGCCTTTGCAGCATCCAACACTGTCAGCCCCACCTATGCTGGTGAAGGCGCAAGTGTAACCAGTGGATATGCGGTCACTGCTGTCAAGTACAACTTGAATGCAACCACTGCTTCCAACATTGACAGCGTCCAATTCACATTGGATGCCGCGGCTACGAGCGTCAGAGTCCGCCTGGAGACCACGGGTTCCTATTATAGTTGCACCAATGTCGGGCTTAAACTGGACCTGCCTTACCGCTGGAGCCACCGCCCTTGCAGCTGACGAATTCCGCGTGATCGCCAGCCGAGTAATCCACACAAGGCTTTACCCAAAACAAACAGGAACCTGCAGATGCCCTGAGGGACTGCAGGTTCTTGTTTATCAACATAGAGTAAGGTCTACAGCTTTTTTTAGAATGTATAATCACTCATAAAGAATGACCTTATACAAAAGATTTTCTCCGAATTTATTTTCAGGCTTTTGGCTTGTAGCGATGATCACCATGTGGATCGCCATTGCGCCAAAGCAGGCAGGGGGCATGGCATCCTACATCATTGTGATCGGCAAGAGCATGGAGCCTAACTTCCATATCGGAGATCTGATTATCGTCCACGAGGAGGCAAATTATCAAGTTGGCGATGCGGTTGTATACCGCAATGTTGAGTTGGGCAGTTTCGTCTTCCACCGCATTCATTAAAGAGCAATTGGGACACTTCACTTTACAGGGAGACAATAACTCATGGACAGATACCTACCATCCATCCCAGGATGAAGTGATCGGAAAATTATGGCTACACATCCCAAAAGGTGGAAGCGCCATCCAAAAGATACGTAACCCAGTCACAATGGCAGTGATTGCGGGCGTGTTGGGCGGCATTCTTGCATTGGGATTCTTTACAGGCAAATCGAAAGGTAGAAAGCGCATGAACAAAGAATGGTTTGCTTCGTCTCAAACAAAAAATCCAGGACTGGTTCATAAAACTCGAATGGCCCTGAACCGCCAAAGCCATCAAACTCCAATCAGGGAATCCTGTTGGAAGGCACGTTCTTCGCACTGGGGTTGGTCGCATTTGCATCTTTGATTCTCGGAATTATTTCTTTCTCCCGACCTGCAACCCGACTTGCACAGAATGACATCCAATATCAGAACATGGGTTTTTTCGCCTACACAGCTTCTGCTCCATCAGGTGTTTACGACTTGAATGCCATCCAAAGCGGCGACCCAATCTTTCCCAAATTGACCTGCGCCGTCGATATGACATTCCAGTATACATCTGATCGCACAACAAGCGGAGAATATCGCAGGGACATATCAATTGACCGCAATCATCTCCGAGCAAACAAGCGGCTGGCAAAGGGTTGTGCCGCTTCAGGAGGAAGCAACATTCAACGGGAATGCCGTTGGCACAACCGCAAAACTCGATCTGTGCAAAATGGAAAAACTCACACAATCCATGGAACAGGGCACAGACTTTCATCCGGGTTCATACACACTGATCATTTCACCAAACATCCATGTGAACGGCGAAATTTCATGGCGCATACTTTGCAAGACACATTCAACCCAAGGCTTGAATTCAAATATGACCGCGTACATTTTTATCTGGTAAATGATGAGGAGCAAACCAGCCATTTCGAATGTAACCGAGTCGGGTATTCTGAGTGAATCACGGACAGAAGCCAATACCATAAAGATTTTAGGCGGGGAGTTTGCCGTTCCTGCATTAAGGTTGATTGCAATTATAGGATTGCTCGGTTCGCTAACCGGACTAGTAGTACTTGGCACGAGGCTTCAAAACATCTCCAGAAGTAATCCTGTCCAATTCGTCCGCACGAGATTTGGTTCGATGATGATCGACATGCAGAATGCGGACGTGATTCGATTCGTCAGCGGCTGTTGATGTTTCTTCCATTGAAGATCTCGGGAAACTGGCAGAACGATTCAATGCAATGATCCTCACATGGCAAACGGCAATTCCCACGCGTATTATGTTCAGGGTGAAGGGCACAACCTATCGGTTTGTGATGAGTTCACAGAAAACAGAATCAGCCGTCCCTGAGGATGAAGCGAAGAGTCAAGGAGGCAACTCATGATCCGAATAAGTTACAAGCGTTTGACTTTCATCATGTTAGGGTTGTTGGTCACAGTCAGCTTAGTATCTGCGTTTGCGGCGAATATTGTTGTACCAACAACACATCTCACTAATCAGGCACGAGCCGTTACAGCGAACGACTTAAAACCAGCCGCATGTTCAGCCATCAATTTGACAAATATTGTCATATGCTCGCCAACGGGTGGCAATTGCAATGGACCGACGGAAATGATATTATATTGGGAGGTCCATCGCAGGAGATAAAATCCAGGGCAAAAACGGCACGGACTGCATCATCGGTGGAGACGGAGACGATGATATTACAGGAAATAAGGCAGTGATGTGTGCATTGGCGGACCAGGCAACGACACATTCAGCAAATGCGAAACAGAAATTCAATAACATAAAACTTCAGAAGTTTGTGCTTCGGAAGTTTTTATTCCCATGAAAAACTAAAAAACAGGTGCAAATCCGCCTGTAAGGTCAAAGTGCTCAAGATTGAGGTATAGTAAGTTCACAAGACAATATCCGAAAAGGCAAAACCGATGAAAGTCGGTGACGCAAAGCTATGGGTCTACGATCATGAAAATGATTACGACCGCCAGGCCGCCGAAGATGACACAACATAACTGTTTGTGTTAATCAGCCTGGCTTATCAATAAGCCAGGCTGATTTTTATTCGGGTGTCTTGTAATCCAATAAATTTATTGGATTCGTCGCAACCTTATTTTCAGGAGGCACCAATGACACCCGGCTTTTCGTTCAAGACTTTTGTGGTATTAGCCCTTCTTATCGGGGCAAGCGTTTCATCAATCACGTATGCGTTTGCATCTTCGAATACAACTTATCCCAACCCTGCCGGTAACGGCAATGGCGGTATCAGCGGTTACGTTATCAGCAATGTCCACTACAACCAGGGCAATGACCCATCCAAGATAGCTTCCGTCAACTTGACCCTAAGCGCTCCTGCCACCCGAGTTAACATTCGACTTTCAGATACCCAATCGAATTGGTATGGATGCACAAATGTCAACGCCAATGATTGGATGTGCGACACTCAAAACACCCCATTAAAATCAGCCAACCAGTTACAAGTCTCTGCCAGTGGAAATTAGCAGAAATTCAAAAGCTGGATTTTTGTTAAACCATCTTCATACACATCGTCCCGAAGGTTATTATTGTTCAGACTTATTTTTCATTTCAAACCTTTGGGACGATGTGTAAAATTTGTTAGTTCACATTCATAAATCCAAACAGACGCCACATACCACGCATCATGCCATGACCGAAATCTGGATTCAAAAACTGATTTGGACATGACCCCGGAATAACCGCGATACCGTTAGCTTTGCACATTTCCACCGCCTCCTGCGAGACGCTGGTCATGCCTGCGGCTAACCCAGGCTTGGTACCCATCATGCAGTGCATCCAGACATGCTTGATACCCAAGATCCACACATTGCTGGACGATCTCGTCGGTCACCTTGGGGCTGGCAAGGATGAAGACCGCATCCGGTTTTTCAGGGATGGACTTCAGGTCCGCATAAACTACATCACCTTCATAAGTAGACATGCGCGGATTGACGCCAAACACCTGATATCCATTTTCCTTGAATTTCTTGTAAGCGAGATTACAGCCTGTCTCACGCTTATCGGACACACCAACGACTGCGATCTTCTTTTGCGCAAGAAAATCTTGAACCATAGTATCGACTTTTGCCATGAAATTACTCCTTAACAACAAATCGGAACCTCATGGTTCCGATTCATCATTATAAAAAACTTGTAGATGAAAACGGTTTATCCATCAAGGAAAATTATAAACAGTTTACATCTCGATACAAGATGACGAACATCACATCATCCCGTATTCCTTAATCCTGCCGCAATGCCATTGACCGTCACGCCGATCACTTCATGCAGGTCTTGGGCTTCTTCGCTTTCGAGATCGGATAGGGCACGTATGCGACGAAGCATTTCCACCTGGATGTAATTCAACGGATCAACATAAGGATTGCGCAATTGCACCGCGTTCTGCGTGACAGGTTCGGCATCCAATAGGTTGGTATGACCACTTATGGACAATATGGCGTGACAGGTACGGTCATACTCCGCAAGGATCACATCGAAAGTATCATTTGCCAGTTTCTTATCAGGCACAAGGCTGACATACATGGAAGCGATCTCCATGTCGGCTTTGAGCAGGGACATCTCTGCATTATCGAGCAGGGATTTGAAAAACGACCAACCTTGATACATCTCACGAAGCAGGGACATATCCTTGACGGAGGCAAGAGCGGAGCCAAGACCAAACCATCCCGGGCAGGTTGAAGCGGGATTGCATCCATGAGAAAACCCAGGGGATGGCGCGTATCTTCGTCACTTCACTGCTTTGAGAACGCGCCGCGGGACGTGAGCCAATGTACATGCGTTTGATCTCATCCAGCGGCGTGGCGGCTTGCCAGAAATCGATGAAGCCGGGTGTCTCGTATACAAGTCCGCGATAGGCTTTGCGTGCAGTCGTGGACATCGAGTCCATTTCGGCGCGCCACGCAGGAGAGACATTATCTTTTGTCTTTGCAGGTGATGAAGCGACAAGCACTGCGTGGACGATCTGCTCAAGATGTCGATGCGCCAGTTCAGGGTTGGAATAACGCGCGGCGATGGTCTCACCCTGTTCGGTGAGGCGGAAGCGACCATTGACACTTCCCAAAGGCTGGGCACGGATGGCGCGATTGGCAGGTCCGCCGCCGCGTGCAATCGTCCCGCCGCGACCGTGGAAGATGGTCAGTGTAATGCCGTGTTTTTTGGCAACCTTCGATATGCTTTCCTGTCCTTGATATAACGCCCAATTCGCCATAACGTATCCCCCATCCTTGTTGCTATCGGAGTAGCCGATCATGATCATCTGCTCATTATTGCAGGTGGCAAGATGTTCACGGTAAATAGGCAGGGTAAAAAACTTTTCAAGGGTTGTTGGAACAGATTGCAAATCTTCTATGGTTTCAAAAAGCGGAACGATCTGTATGCCATTGTCACAACCTGCCCAACGTGCGAGCAACAGGACGGTTAACACATCAGAGGCAGAACGGCACATGGAGATGACAACTGGTCCCAGCAGTTCCGCGCCATAAACATCACGAACGCGGGCAATGAGTTGGAATAAAGCAAAGGTCTCAGCAGTGGCAGGAAGCGTTCCGGGGTGCGCCGCAAGATCAGGGGGTGGAGCAGATAACAGCTTGGTCAGAAGCGCAAGTCGTTCTTCATCAGGCATTTCAATGAAGTTATTTGTGATATTGAGGGCACGCAGGATTTCATCCAATGCAGAGTTGAAGCGGCTTGAATCTTCGCGGATATCCAAACGCATGGCTTGCAAGCCGAAAATGTTCAGTTGATGGATGAGCTTTTGGATCTCATCATGTCGCAACGAGGCAGGCAAACCCGAAGCAATAATATTGATCGGATTGAGCAAATCATCCAACTGGATACGTGCCTTATGTGGCGTCCGTTCGAGTAGGCGGGCGGTCATCTTATCCTGTGAGGCATCCGCAAGGTCTTCTGCCAACAGGGAAAGCACAAGGCGATAAGGTTCTGTGCTATAACGTTGTTCGATATATTCCACATGCGGCGAAAGGGGTCTACGCGCTTCGATCCACGCAGTCAGTTCGGGCGGAGGCGGTAAAAGACGATCACTCATGCTCAGGCGGCGCGCCAGTTCATGCAAGGTGCGGCGATGACTTTCCACAGCAAGCCCACGATGCAGGCGAAGCGTTTCGGCTGTGACTTCGTGAGTCACATTGGGGTTGCCATCACGGTCACCGCCCATCCATGAGGCGAGACGCAGCCACGTAGGAGGCGGAACAACATCCGGGTAGTGTAAAGCGAGAGAGCGCTCCATATCTGCATACAACGTGGGGAGCGCGTCCCAAAAAACAGACTCGACAAAATGCAATCCCATGCGCACTTCATCGGTGACGGCAGGACGGACATTGCGCGTACGGTCTGTAAGCCACAACTCCACAATTTCGGCGCGGATGGTCGAAAGCGTTTTCTCTCTTTCACGAGGTCGCAGGCTCTCGTCCGCAATATGATCGAGCAGGCGCGTAAGCCGCTGTAGTTTCGAGAAAACTGTTCTTCTGCGCGAACTCGGTGGGGTGTGCCGTAAGCACAAGTTCAATCGAAAGTCCATCGAGCAATGCCTGCATTTGGTCGGACGTCACGCCATCTTTTTTGAGCATGGCAATTGCTTCACCTACCGACTCGCCCAAGTGGTTTTGGATATTGGGCGGTCTCGCGCTCGCGCAGTTGTTGCACACGATGATATTCCTCGGCAAGGTTGACGAGGTCGAAATAGCTGGTGAACGCGGCAGAGACGGCACGCGCGGCATCGACATCCAACGCTTCGACCTCCGCCTCAAGTTGCTTGCCCGCTTCAACATTCCCGCCCCGACGCTCCTTGGCGGCAACGCGGATGCGTTCCTCGGTTCCAAATAATTCCGGTGACTCAAGTTCGGCGATCACTTCACCGAGAACATCCCCTAATAAACGAATGGCGGCAGAAAGTTCCATAATGTGCGCTAGTATAACAATAAACTTTCAGTATGCGTGAAGCCTAAATGGGTATAATTTCGACATGAAAATTCAAGACGCCTACAACGAATGGTCGGACTCCTACTGACTCAGACATCAATCTAACTCGAGACCTCAATTCAAAATTGACCCGTGAACTGCTCGCCGATCTACAAGTCAACTCCATCCTTGAGCTTGGATGCGGCACCGGCAAAAACACATCGTTCCTCGCACAGATCGGAGCAAAGGTCGAAGCGGTCGATTTTTCACAAGGGATGATTCAGAAAGCCAGGGAAAAGGTCAAGGCAGAAAACGTCACCTTTTCAACAATGGACATTACGCAAGCATGGAAGTTCGCCGACCTATCCTTTGATCTCATCACATCAAATCTTGTACTGGAACATATCCGGGATCTGTCATTCGTTTTCTCCGAAGCATCGCGGACGTTAAAGTCACAGGGACAGTTCTTCATCAACGAGCTTCATCCTTTCAGGCAATACGACGGGAAAAAGGCGCGGTTTCAAAGAGACGACGAAACCGTCGAAGTGGACGCGTTCATGCATCATATTTCCGATTTCACAAATGCCGCGACCGCACAAGGATTAATGCTGATAAAGTTGAATGAATATTGGCATGAAGCAGATAAAAATAAACTGCCAAGGCTGATATCATTCGTTTTCGAGAAAACCTAATCCGTTTGACGTTTTTCTTACAGAACTCTTATCGTCAAATCGTCACGGGTAACTTAAAATTATCAAACCAAGAGCAATTTTATTTTTCAGGAGGTAAACATGACCCAGGCAAATCAATCCGCTGAACAATTTACATTCAAGGCGGAGACTAAACAATTACTCAACATCCTCATCCACTCTCTATATAAAGACCGCGAGGTCTTTCTGCGGGAATTGCTCTCCAACGCATCGGATGCGTTGAACCGTATGCGCTTCGAGATGGTCACAAATAAGGATGTGCTGGACTCGAAATCGGAGTTGCAGATCCACATCACAGCGGATAAGGATGCACGCACAATCACCATCCAGGATACGGGTATTGGCATGACCCACGATGAGATCATTGAACACTTGGGCACCATCGCCGAATCTGGTGCGCGCAAATTCATGGAAGTCGCTCAAGGCAAGACAGGGGATATTGGTCAGGTGATCGGTCAATTCGGTGTAGGATTCTATTCCGTGTTCATGGTGGCAGAGTCGGTGCGGGTAACATCGCGTTCGTTCAAGCCGGATGCCGAGGCGGTGGGTTGGTACGCTACCGGCGAGGATAACTTTGAAGTCAGCGCGGCAGACATGAGCGAGAGAGGGACGCGGATCGAGGTCAAGCTCAAAGAGGACGCGGCTGAATTCGCAGAGGAATATCGTCTTAAGAACATCATCCACAAACATTCGGATTACATCGGCTTCCCCATTTATATTGGCGAGGGCAAGGAAGCGGTCAACAAACAGACGTCGCTGTGGCGTACCTCCAAAAAGGATGTGACCGATGAGCAATACAAGGAATTTTACAAACAGACGACGCTGGATTTCGAAGACCCGCTGTTGCACATCCACATGGCGACGGACGCGCCGGTGCAGTTGTACGCGTTGCTGTATGTGCCTGGCAAAGCGGAGCGCGGCATGTTCGCCTTGCGAAAAGAGGATGGGCTGAAGTTGTACTCGCGCAATATCTTGATCGACGAATACAACAAGGACCTGTTGCCTGAATATCTGCGTTTTGTGCAAGGCGTGGTGGATTCGGAAGACCTACCGCTCAACGTCTCACGAGAAACGGTTCAATCGAGCGGATTGATGCCCAAGCTGAAAAAGGTACTGACCAATCAAGTCATCAAGGATTTGGAGGCGCTCACCAAGGATACTGAGAAATATCAAACATTCTGGCAGGAGTTCGGCGGTTACATCAAACAGGGTCTTTCAATGGACGTGATGGATGGCGAGAAGTTGCATCCCCTACTGCGCTTCAAGACAAATCTTAAATCCTGAAACCTGGTCTTCGCTGGAAGATTATGTTGTCACGCATGAAAGAAGGACAGAAAGAAATTTATTACATCGTCGGCGATGACCCGAAATCCGTGTTGCGGAGTCCGCACTTGGATTACTTCCATTCGCAAGGCACGGAGGTGCTCCTGCTGACCGATCCGATGGATTCGTTCATGCTGATGGGCTTCCACAAGTATAAGGATTACGAGTTGAAGAATGTCGCACAGGCAGATATTGAGCCAAGCGAAAAAACCAAGGAAGAAGATGAAGCGGAGAAAATGCCGGACGCCGATTTCAACTCACTCGTGGAACGCTTCAAGCAGGTTTTGGGCGAGCGCGTGACAGACGTGCGCGCCAGCAACAGACTTTCGCAATCAGTGGCGCGACTTGTTGACCCGGACGGGACTCTCAACCCCGAGATGCAACGCGTCTATCGGTATATCGGTAAAGAGTATGAGGTTCCCAAGAAGATTTTGGAATTGAATCCATCACACAACATCTTGAAGGGATTGCTCAACTCGGAAGCAAGTTCAGATTTGCAAAACGCCATCATCGAGCAAATTTACGAAAGTGCGTTGTTGGTGGAAGGATTGCATCCCGACCCATCAAGCATTGCGCCACGAGTGCAACAGATCATTGAGGCGGCGTTGAAAAAGAACTAAGAGCCTGTTCCAAATATTCCGCTTGAGGCGGCGTCCTTCGCACGCCGCCGGGGACGGCGACGAGAGCAATTTTAGGATAGATACTAAGCCAAGTGACGGTCACCTTGAAGGTGACCGTCACTTTTTTATTCGGGCATAACTTTTATATAGTCATCCTTCTTATCCCCAAACCAGCCAACGACCAAGTGGTACAACGCGTAGAGCTCCAGCGCAAAGGGAAGGTATCCGCCATAGCCAAGTAAAGGCATTTCGAAAATATGAAACCAATCACCCCAATAGACGTGATAGATCCATTTGGGATAGGAGTAATAATTCCACATTTCCCAGAAGAAGGCAGTGAGCAAAACTCCAAGCCACAATGAAATGACGGGACGCCAGTCCCCTTTTCGAGTCCAATCTGCAAGGGAACGATTGCCCAGCCAGACGTTGATCGGTTCGAGAATGAAGTAGAGGGAAATCCAGATGAAGAGGAAGAAAGTTTTCGGGTAGAGCAGCATCAAGATAAGCATGATCCAGCCCAAAGCGAAGAATGAGGCGGTTGTCCTTTTATCTGTACCAATTACGGGACCTCGTCCAAGCCGTTTGACAAAGTCGAAGCTGGCAAAGAATTCCGCACTTCCAAACACGGCAGGGATGACGGTTGTAAAGCTCAGGGTTGTCCAAAAGGCGTATTGCAAAGGGGAGAAAATCTCAGCGCCGAGGTAACTCCAGTTTTGGGTGCGGAGGTTAAGCAGTTCGAAGATCCACCATACAGGCGCAGAGACGAGGAAGAGACCGATGTATTTGCGCGGACTACGCGTTAGTAATGACGTGCCCGTACGCCAGAAAACCAAGCCATCGATGGCAAGACAGTAACCCAGCCACATCGGGAAGAAACCCCAATGCGTGCGCGCACCGGTCAACATCCAGTTTAGAATCCAGAAGAGGATGGTGAGGCTGAAACCGATCCAGCCATGCAAAGGAAATTTGGATTTGATGCTGGTTGTCATATCCCAAGTGTACACCGGGAACATAAACTCGTAATCTTCATATGGGGGTTAACCCGTATTCTCTATTTTTTTGACCTTACATTTTTATATTGCATTGACACTTTCATGCAATGTAAAAAGGCTTTATTTATGCTATAAGTACATTCGTAAGACAACATCCGATAAAGGCAAACCCGGTGAAAGCCGGCGACGCAAAGCCATGGGTCTACTGTCACCAAAGTGACTATGACCGCCAGGCCGCCGAAGATCACAAAGTATTTTGTGTTGCTCTGGCCTGGCTTACTAAAGCCAGGCTTTTTTATCCGGATGGCTTGTCAACCTTCAGGAACTTCGTTCCGCTAGCGCAGACCCGAAAAGAGTCGGTTCTGCAAATAAGGAAAAAAGCCATGTTACGTAACTTCAAAATTTTTCTGATTGCCTTGATCGCCGTTGTCGTCGCAGGAAGCGCCTATGCCTTTGCGGCCCAAAATACCGTAGCAGATAGTGCTGCTGGTTACAAAGCCAGTGTGGTTCCTGGCTACACGGTGACCAATATCGTGTACGACCTCAACGTAGCCGATCCGACCATTGTGGATGAAATCACTTTCGATATCTCCCCCTCCAGTGGAACTGTTGTGGCAGCTCTCGTAAAACTCCAGACTGCAGATGCCGGCGCCTGGACAGATTGCACACTTGTAGCCGGGACACCCCCGTCTATGGCAGTAACCTGCACCTACGGGTCCCTTGCACTCGTCGATGTGACCGCATTGAACATCGTTGCCAGCAGTTCCCTTGATCCAGCTCCATAAATCAGCACATCAAAAAAGTTCGGATAGGTTCATTATGAAAGATAAGGTCTGGTCTTTGCCAGGCCTTATCTTCAAAAAAGGAAGCTTCCCAAATCCTGCTGTTCTTTGAAAAAATCTCATGAAACGATCCCAGCGCTGGTCATCCATTGTTTTCAACCTCATCCTGTTTGTGGGATTGGTGGTTGTGTGGATCGCTTTCGCACCTGCAAAACTTGGCGGACAGGCATCCTATGTGATGGTGAATGGTATCAGTATGGAGCCCAACTACCATACTGGCGACCTGGTCATTGTCCGTAAAGCGCAGACGTATCAAGTTGGTGACGTTGTCACCTATCGTGATGCTGAGATGGGCACATATGTCATCCATCGGATCATCGGTATCGAGCAGGGGAAGTTCGTAATAAAAGGTGATAATAATTCATGGGTTGATGCGTATCATCCCAACCCTGATGAAATCGTTGGCAAGCAGTGGGTTTATGCACCCAAGGCAGGCATTACGATGCAATGGCTGCGCAGACCCCTCAACCTGTCACTTACCGTCTTGTTACTGGGAGGTGTTCTTATGACCAATATGATATCCAAACCGCCGAAAGGCAAAAAAAAGGGAAACAGCCCGTCGGTCAAATTGGGCGGGATGCTCGAGGGCACACTATACGTGCTGGGGGTTTTATTTATCGGATTCCTTGGCTTATTCATTTTTGCATTAACACGGCCTTCCACGCGCATCGCAGACAAAATCCAATATCAACAAGATGGTAATTATTTATACTCCGCAACCGGGACGCCCGGAGTCTATGACACAGAGACTGTCCGTACCGGAGAACCAGTCTTTCCCCGATTAACGTGTTTTCTCAATATCGGATTTTCCTATAACATGTTGGGGAATCAACTTCAAGGTACATCGGGAAACCATCAAATGTTTGCACGTGTTATGGACAAGGCCAGCGGCTGGCAGCGTACGATCCCGCTGATTCCACAAACAGCATTTACCGGTAATTCCTATTATGCCACGGCTATCCTGGACCTTTGTCAGTTGGAAACAATGGTGAATTTGGTCGAAACAGAAACAGGATTACGCACAAACACCTACACCGTTGAGATCGTTACAAATATCGCTGTCACTGCCAACGCTTCAGGACAGGTGATCACGGACACATTTGAGCCCACCCTTGCCTTCAAATACGACAAAGTACATCTTTATCTCGCCAACACCAACAGTGAGATCGACCCCATGCATATAACGAAAGAAGGTCTTGCGGGCAGTTCCAATATGCAAGCCAATACTTTGTCCCTCCTTGGATGGAAACCTACTGTTGACTTTATTCGTATATTTGCCTTGCTTGGATTGGGAATTTCGCTCAGTGGACTTGCCATTGCGGGCTGGTTCGTCTTCAATACAGCCAGTCAAAGCGAGGAAGCTCTTATTCGCATGCGATATGGGTCAATGTTGATGGATACCTACGAACGAAGCCTGGATGCCACTCTGCCCGTATTCGATGTTACTTCCATCGATGATCTGGCAAAAATGGCAGAACGACAAAATACAATGATCCTGCACATGACCCAAAATTTTTTGCACTATTATCTGGTCCAGAGCAACGAAATAACGTATCGTTATATAATCAGCACCGGTAAGAAAGGAACTGTCGACACCCAACCACCTGACAATAACATTGCTCCGCGCATTGAACATGTCAACAAGGAACCCGTCGTTGTTTCCACCCCCGTCCGTGAGGAAGAAAAGCGGGAAAATAAAACGGTCGACATTTTTCCAATTCAAAACGAAGCAACCCAGCCTGTTATTGTCCGCGCACAAGAAACCGAAGTCACAAATGTAATGCCCAGTGTCGAAAAGCCTGTTGAGTATATTATTGATACAGACCGGTTTAGAAAAGTTAAATCTGCCCCCAAAGAATCAACCATAGAGTATGTCATTGACACCGGTGAAATTGAGGTAGTGATACCTCAAGTAGAGACAATGATGTTAAGAAAGATCAAGTTGTAAAAATTCGGTAGGCAATGCCAGCGCGGACAGCATCGACAGGCGGGGACAGATACTTTCGATGCGTGCGAAAACAAGATACAGTAAAAAACTGAGCGGAACCCACATCTTTTCATGGCATGTGGATCCCGCTCAGGGCAAATCAGTTTCCCCTCACAACGTCCATTTACTCACATTGTAATGAAACAACATTGGCATCGGGGTTGTAAGTGTAACCATCCTTCGTTACGTCGGTGACCATAAAGCACCAGTTCCCTTTGGGATTCCGTTTCCAGTTTGTAGTCAATGTCACGGTGCCATCTGCGCCGGTAATGCCGCTCGCCTGCCCATGGTTGGGACCCGAGTACGTTACCGTCACGGCAACCCCCGCTACAGGTTGGTTGTTCTGATCGGTGATCAAAAGCGTATCCACGCCTCGATAGTAGCGTCGGGCAAATTGTTGTCGGGTGACACTTTGCGCTTGAACATGTAGTTCATTTTGACTGGCTTGTGCAACATTGATCGTGACCGAAGCATTAGTCCGTGGCACCACTATCATCGGTGACAACAAGCACCGCGTCATACGCACCCGAAGCTGTATACGTGTGAGACGGGTTTGCCTCGCTGGAAGTGTTTCCATCACCAAAGTCCCAGGCATAGGCGCTGATCGCACCATCGGGGTCGGACGAACCAGCCGAACTGAACTGGACTGTCAGAGGAGCATTCCCATTTTCAGGACTTGCAGAGGCAACAGCAACAGGAGGCAGATTACTTCCACCGCCCCCGCCGCCACCATCGGTGATCTTAGCCACGTAGAGCTCAGACGGGACGCTTTGAGCGCCCGTGATGTAGATATCACCAGCATTATCCACGGCAATACCGTGACCAGCATTGGCTACTGGCGAGTCGATAATAACCGTATAGAGTAGATCACTGCCACTAGCGTTCAATTTAGCCAGAGCAATTTCATACCCTGGGCCTGTTCGGGTTACTCCTGGGAAGTCTTCCGACACTGTGTAGCCGATCACGTAAGCCTCGTCGGCATTGTTAATAGCGATACCATTGGCAATGTCATCCAGCCCACCGCCGAGATAAGTGCTGTATGCCAGGCTGCTACCATCTGGCGCCAGTTTGGTTATAAACATGTCTTCACAGTTTACAGGTCCGCCAAACCCCGGTGTACCACATGCTCCAGGCGCGCCGATGTAATTTTCCTGGTAAGCGCCAGTTGTTGTGGGGAAGTCCATAGAAGCTGTAGATCCAGCCACAAAAGCATTTCCGGCGCTGTTTACCGCTATGCGGCGAGCAGAATCAAGGAGTGTCCCGCCCAGATAGGTGCTATAAACAAGGTTGCTGCCATCGGCTGAAATTTTGGAAATAAAGAGATCAGTATCTTGAAACTGACCAGCGCGGTTCGGTTGGATGGCTGCCTGGGTGGGAAAATCGTCGGATTTGGTAGAGCCGGTAATATAGATGTTATTACTGGCATCCAGAGCAATGCTTTCGCCGTAATCGGTGGAGGCGCCGCCCAGATAGGTGCTGTAAAGCACCGTCAGGGCATCCGGTGAAAGCTTGGTGACAAAGGCATCTTCACAGAAACATTGATTCAGATTCAGCCCGCCCTGGATCGGGTTCACCGTGGGGAAGTTAGTGGATTGGGTTTGACCCACTATATAGATCTCACCGGCGGCATTGAGAGTAATATCGTTAATCGTGTCAGTGCGGTTGCCGCCAAAGAAGGTACTGAACAACAGGCTGCCATCTCCATTAGCCAATTTGGTGATGAAGCCTTCGCGCGTCACGTTTTCCTTCACTGGTTTTATGGCATTCAAGATGGGGAAATCGGCTGAATCGGTAGCACCGGCAACATAGATGTCACCAGCGGCATCCAGGGCAATACCACCACCGAAATCGCCACTGGAACCACGCAGGTAGGTGGTGTAGAGCACTGATCCATTTGGCGACAGCTTGGCTATCCCTACGTCGTTATCCGTATCATAGACTCGCCCGAGGACGTAGGCATTCCCCGCCGCATCGACAGCGATGTCAATGCCACTGTCAAAATCTCCCAGACTCTGAGTTGTTTCGTAGACGATCGTGGGGTCAATGGTGAGCAGCGCTGAAGTATCATAGCTGCCCAGCGTGAAGCCGACAGTGTTGTCAGCGGCAAGGGAAAAAGAGACAGCTACGGGGACATGTTGACCGTCAATGTCCTGCCAGGCAAAGGGAGCTTTCTCCACTACCTGAGATTGACCCGGGAGCGTAATGAGCAGGTCCCCAGTTGCCTTGTCCACTTCGATCGCTGTCGCACCCGTATATTGCCAGTGGATGCTCGCCGGGTTTGCACCGGGGGCGATGTTAAAGGTGCTTTCCAGCAATCCATCTTTCCCTTCATAGAGCAGGTTGATGCCGGGGTAAAGTTCCTGATAATGGATACTGGCATAGGTGGGGACATTCGTCCGCCAGCCATCTGCCTGGTTGCCCCGAAAGTCGTTGACAATGCCCGGCAACCGTGTGCCTGCTGTGATCGTCGTTGATTGGCTGGCATTCAAAAAGCTCATCTGTAACGACTGAGAAGCGCCGGGCAGATCCAGCACGGTTCCGTGAGGGACAAAGGAAAGCCTGTTACCCGCACCATATACTTCAAAATGTGCAGCCGTTTCGCTTTTCCCATAAGTAGGGACAAATGCGAGCGGAAGCTGACTGAATGCCGAGGAGATACTGGGAACGTTTGTCAATGTACTGCTAGTGGGCGCCAGCGGACTTCCCAGAAGAGAGAACATTAATATCGCTGCCATCAAGCCCATAATGGACCAATAGACACCCTGCGAAAATCCCAGTCGATTAGGTAGGCGTAAAGTTTGCATAGCGAACCTCCTTTTAGATGTTGCAAACTAGATCTTGTGTAATATGTAATATGAACACATTTATTTTCATTGGTCTGGCGGCTTTCACAAGCCCAGGCCGTTCCATACACTAGTACTTATCCTGGTATCACCTCCTCTCTCAAAAATATCTGATATTCCTCTATGGATCATACTGAACCTCCCCTAGCTTAACGTTGGGTTTAGTCAGCAATACATAAATGCCTTGTATATTTCAATGAGACTCCTTTCTCCTCTATTGAGCTTTACACGCATCATTCCCCGTTATGCGCGTCTTGTGTTTGGAAAACGTATGCGCACAGTCTATCGACTAAATCTGAACAAATTCTTACACTGGGACTTTGATTTTATTAACTGCCACCCTACTGGAGAACTGTTTAATTATCCCCCGACATTAAATCTTTTACTTTCTCCCCATTGGTAATCAATACACAAACGGGATAAAGCGTTTCGTGTGCTTCATATATTCCCGATACCGGTCACCCAATGCAGTGGTCAACATTCGCTCTTCGACGTTTGCCCGGTAACTATATCCAATCAGGGTAATAAGCGGTACACTGACAAGACACAGCCAGTTGGTGAATGCCAATCCAAGCCCCAGCATTGTGATCAGCGAACCGGTATAGGACGGATGACGAATCCAGCGATACGGTCCCTCCTTCATCACGGTTTGACCGGGTTGGACAACAAGGTTCACGCTGAAGTATTTTCCAAGCACGCGGATCGAATACCAGCGGAAAGCTACACCTCCCACCATCAGCATGATACCGAGTCCAAAAATCAAAACGGGACGCCAGGAGATGGTCGCCCAGGGTTCCACGCGTATCAGCCAATTTGCCAGAAAGACAGCCGTCCCCAGTGATAACCTGATTACCAGACTCGAATAGTGTTCATTGGCACGCGAACTCATCTTGATTCGACGTGAGACTGTGTAGATCACTTCGGGTACCAGCCAGATAAAGTATCCCCAATTAAGAATCAGCATGGCGGTATGGTCCGTTAAAACAAGTGGAAGCATTGACCGAATCCTTTACATCTAAAGACGGCATGACCTGAACCGATTGTACAGGAGGCAGATGTCAGCGAGAGTTTTTTTACTCCATCATCCGAAGCGCCATCGGGCTGAAATAGGGAATCAACCAGACCAGCCACACAAAAATACTGAACTTGTGGAAGCTGACGATCATCTTCTCGTCCTTCTTCAAAAGGACATAGGTCGCCCAGATCGCATGGACAAGCATCAGGACGATGGCAAGCAAACCCGATATGCCGTGGATGTCAAACGACATGCCGCCTACAAATTCAAACATCATGCCCGTCCCCCACGTATCACAGACGAGACCCATCCAAAAGAAGACCGTGTGCCATACTTTAAGTCGTCCTTGAATGCGCTCGCTCCATACGCCGATGGAATAAAAGAGTAGGGCTAAATTGATAATAATCACGGCAGAGGGATTCATTGGTGTTTTCTCCAGAATTCGTTTTTATGTCTAAAGAATTATATACATCTCCCCCAAAAGCGGACCGTGTCAAACATCCCCTAAAGCCAGTTCAATTGCTCGTATTACCCCTTACTATTCGTTACAAATATCGTACTGCATTCATCAATTCTTCAGCAGTGACGCTTTCCAAAAGTTTCATTACCCGTCTTTTGAGTTCTCCATGAGAAAGCTCTTTTGAAACCACCACGCCATAATGTTCTTTGCCATCTTCAATATATTGAATCGCAAGTGGGACAAAGTCTCTCACGTTGAATGTTACAACTGCCCTGTGCTTGTCAGCGGCATATTCCATAATCTTCTCATCAGGTGTGGCATCCAAACCAACCTCATTGACATGAATAACATCAAAACCCTGCTCACGCAGGAGCTTTGCAAGATATTTCCAAATTTGCTCATCAAGGAGTAGTTTAGGAGGGTCTTTCCCCGTCTCGGTATTCATCCACCCGTGATTTCCTTATATTTCTTCTCACCAAGTTTTTCCAATAACAGACGGCGGCTTACCTCCTCTGTATTTTCGTCGCGTTCCTTGTCGATCTCTGCCTGATGGACAAAATAATAATTGATAGCCTCATATACCTGAGGCAGTGTAATATGCGGGACAATCTCATTCGCTATGATTTCAGGCGTTTCTCCAACCTGCAAATAGCCAACAATGTGACTCACTTTCACACGCGTATCGCGAATTACCGCGCTCGTCCCGCCTGTGAACTTGACCACTTCAATATTGGGAAAAGCCTTCGCATCATCTACGACTTTGGTCTCGTCAATTGCATAATCAGCAGACCCCTCCCCTACTTTCTTACTCTGACGCGCTTCCAGATACGCCCGCAGCGCCTCGCGGATCAATTCACTGCGCGAGCGATGTTCTTCCGCCGCAGCGCGATCTACTATTTTGAGAAATTTCTCGGGTAGAGAGACTAAAACTTTGTTTGCCATGAGGATATATCCTGTATATCCTCATTATACCCCGCAAGAAACAAAGCCTGGCATATCTATTTCATCGTGATCTATGTCCGCACACGCAACATGGACCTCACTCCCCGCCATTCCTCGCGCGTACCCAATTCCAAACTGCGATTAACAGCGCAGGGACAAGAATCACAAAACTACCATTCACAAAGAACCATTTCATCAGTGTAAATATGGGTGCAAGCGAATCCAACAGGACAGTATGTTGAGGATAATTCAACATCACGATGGAAGCAGAGATGTTCTCAAGGTAATCGAATAGACGCGCCAAAGACAGGAAAGAGATTCAACAATCGCCAGCGGCTGTTTGCATTGGGACAGCGCGCAGCATCACCCAGCTAATGGACGTGGCGAGGAAGAACAAATAGGTCAGCGGGAAGATCAGATCAA